>JANQHO010000132.1 GCA_028277105.1 Owenweeksia sp.
CAAAACCCTGGAGGTAATAGAAGGCCCATTAATGGACGGTATGAACGTGGTGGGCGATCTTTTTGGCTCCGGCAAAATGTTTTTGCCCCAGGTAGTGAAATCGGCTAGGGTGATGAAAAAGGCAGTGGCTTATCTCACTCCTTACCTGGAAGCAGAAAAGGCGGATCAGCCCGAGCAAAACAAAGTAGGGAAGATCCTCTTGGCTACCGTTAAGGGAGATGTGCACGACATCGGTAAAAATATAGTGGGGGTGGTACTGGCCTGCAACAATTTTGAGATCGTGGATCTGGGAGTGATGGTACCCCCTCAAAAGATACTGGAAACAGCTCAAAAAAAGCAAGTTGATGTGATTGGCTTAAGTGGCTTGATCACGCCATCTCTGGATGAGATGATCTTTGTGGCCCAGGAGATGGAGCGGCTCAATTTTGATTTACCATTGATGATTGGGGGAGCTACTACATCCAGGGCACATACAGCGGTTAAGATATTTCCGGAATATTCTGGTGTAGTGGTTCACGTTAATGATGCCAGCCGTAGCGTACCGGTAGCCCAAACTTTGAGCAGGAGGGGGACTCTGGAAAATTTTCAGATTAAAATAAGAGAGGAATACACAAAATTACGGGAAGGTTACCTAAACCGGGGAGAAAGCAAACAATACCTTTCGATAGAGAGCGCTCGAGCAAATGCCTTTCAAATTGACTTTAAGGCAGAAGATATTTGCAAACCCCAATTTCTAGGAACCAAAGTCTTGAAAGATGTCGATCTGGAAGAGATCAGCCGGTACATCGACTGGACCCCTTTTTTTATGACCTGGGAGTTGCACGGCAAATTTCCCCGCTTGCTGGAGGATAAGGTGGTAGGCGAGCAGGCTCGATCCTTATACGCTGATGCCCGGGAATTACTGCAAAAGATCATGGACAAAAAGCTGTTGAAGGCCAAAGCAGTTTTCGGGCTGTACCCCGCTAACCGGAAGGGTGATGATATTGAAGTTTACACCGAAGCTGGAGACAAGCAAGCGGTTTTTCATACCCTTAGGCAGCAAAGCAAAAAGGCCAGGCAGGCTTCCAATTTTGCTTTAGCTGATTTTGTGACTCCCCGGGAAAGCGATCTACAGGATTACATAGGTTGCTTTGTGGTAACGGCTGGCATAGGCATTGAAAAGCTGGTAGAGCAATACGAAAGGGATCACGATGATTACCATTCGATTATGGTAAAAGCCCTGGCTGATCGTTTGGCGGAAGCTCTGGCAGAAATGCTCCATGAAAAGGTACGCAAAGAGCACTGGGGTTATACTATTGATGAACAGTTAGATAATGAGGAATTGATAAAAGAGAAATACAGGGGTATACGCCCGGCTCCTGGCTATCCGGCTTGCCCGGATCATCTGGAAAAACAAACCATCTTCGGCTTGCTGAAGGCAGAAGAAAATATCGGGGTGAAACTCACCGAAAGCTTGGCTATGTATCCGGCTGCCTCGGTATCAGGCTATTATTTTGCTCACCCGGAAAGCAAGTATTTCGGTTTGGGTAAGATCGGTAAAGATCAGGTGGAGGATTTTGCCCAACGCAAAGGAATAAGCATTAAAGAAGCTGAAAAATGGCTCCGGCCAAACTTGAATTATTGAGATCAGATGAAAGTAATTGACCACATTAAACAAACAGATCAAACTATATTTTCTTTTGAAATACTGCCTCCTTTAAAAGGACAGAATATCAATAGTATCTACAATACCATTGATGAGCTGATGGATTTCAACCCACCCTTCGTCAATGTTACCTATCACCGGGAAGAGGTGGTGTACAAACGGCTGGACAATGGCTTAATGGAACAAAAGGTCATTAAGAAGCGCCCCGGTACGGTAGGTATTTGTGCGGCTATCCAAAACAAGTATAAGATAGATGCCGTGCCTCATATTTTGTGTGGCGGCTTTAATAAGGAGGATACGGAAAATGCCCTGATCGATCTGGATTTTTTGGGAATTGAAAATGTATTGGCCCTGCGGGGTGATTCCATTAAAGGGGAGACTTATTTTGTGCCGGAAAAAGACGGACATACTTATGCCTGTGACCTGGTGCAGCAGGTTTCTTATATGAATGAGGGCAAATATCTGGATGAGGAATTGCAGAACAATACCCCTACTAATTTTTGTGTTGGAGTAGCGGGTTATCCTGAAAAGCATTTTGAAGCGCCCAGTATCAATAATGATATCGATAACCTAAAACAAAAGATTGAGGCCGGGGCGGAGTACATTGTAACTCAATTATTTTTTGACAATAAAAAATACTTTGAGTATGTGGAGAAATGCCGTAAAGCGGGTATCACCGTTCCTATTATACCGGGCTTGAAACCCATAGCTACCAAAAAACATTTAAGTGTACTGCCTCATCGTTTTCACGTGGATTTACCGGACGACTTAATTAAGGAAGTAGCCAATTGTAATGACAATAAACAGGTAAGGCAGGTGGGAATAGAATGGGCCATAGAACAAAGCAAGGAGCTTATAAAGGCGGGAGCTCCAGTGCTTCATTTTTATTCTATGGGTAAGGTGGACAATATTAAAGCTATTGCCCAGGCGGTGTTTTAATATACTTTTCCGCTAACCGGAGTATCCATCCAGTCAGCATTTTGTTGACCATTGGACTCTGCCCAGCTTTGGAAATTGGGATAGGCTTCTAAGATATCCGTTTTTTCTACCGGGTGACGGAACGTTTTGTTAAGGGTAACCACTTCAAAAACCCAGGGTAAACCGTTTTGGGTTTTAAACGGACCGTTGGTTCCCGCATCATCACCTGTATTGTATAGTTGTGACATATTTGAAACGCTAGTTCCATAGAAGTTAAACTGATGTATTTCATGTGCCCGGTCGCTGGTACGGAAAATATAGATGTCTGGCCCGATATCTATACCCCAACGTTTATCCTGATCTATGAAATATTGGGTAAATGAAATAGTAAAGGTGAAGCTCATTGGAGTACCATCTGGCCCCGTGCCGTTATTTGTATAATAACCTGAACCTTGTTCCACAAAAACATCATCAAAAACAATTACCCCATTTTGGTTATCAGGATCCTGAATGGCATCACCGCTAACAGATTCTATAACATCATAATTAATGGGGAAATCATCAGCATACATTATTTGTACCCCCAATCCGTGATGAAAGCCAGAACCTGCCGCATCTACGGTCATATTAAAAGTAACCTGTACTTTTTCATTGGCTGCATTGGAAGCCACTTCCATTGTGCTGGAGACTACCATGTCATTGAAATCGTAATCTCCTTTATTAGGCCACAGATCCTCAAAAGCCAGGGTTTGATAACCGGCCGTAGGATAAGTGTTCTTATAAGCCAGGTTGGGATCATTCGGATAATCGTCTACACTATTGGCCACTCCATCACCGTCTACATCAGTGCCACCAGTTTCCAGTTTAACCCAATCTACCCAAGTGCCATTGCCTACGCCAATAGTCACTAAAATAAAAGCAGTATTAGCGGGGGTGGTAAACGATTTTTCAGTAGGGCCTCCCTGACCTAAGGGAGCAGGATAAGCAAAAAAATCACCATTATTACTCAGAATGGTTCCGTTATTATCTATAGAGATCAGATTAACATTAACCCCAGCCCCCGATGAGCCTATAGAAAACTTATAGGCTGAGGAAGGATTGGCAGGAATGGTCTGTAAGACTGTTGCACTGCTGCCCGAAACAGCTTGCCTTAAACTAGGGGATAGAATGATATTAGAAGCATCACTGGTTTTAACCCACCAACCTCCGGTATAGGTTGTGGCACTAGCACCAGAAAGAGGGGTGTTTGCTGTTTGAGAAAAGGTAGAGGATTGAAAATCACCGTTTACCAATAGATTTGCCGAAGTAGCCTTAGCTTTTACAGCTGATTTTTTGCCTTTGCCGGGATCAAAAACCACATTTCCGGTTTGGGTGATCATTTGGCTTTCTTCCGTAGCGGGAAAGTAGAAATAATACTGACCTTCATTTTGAGGCAGCAGAATTTTGAAATGGGCTTTGTTGCCGGATACTAGTTTGCGGTCTAAACGATTGCCTTGTTCGTCAATAATCCATATTTCCTTGCCTTCGGCATTGAATTTTTCAGGAAAAGATAGTTCTGTGAGGCCTTTTACACTACTACTCCAGCTAAAGCTTTCAGGAATAGTTAGAGTACTGAGATCGGTAGCTCCGGGAGGATTCAGAGCCTGTTGATCTTCAGATGGTTTCTGGCAGGCAGCCAAAACGATTAACAGTGGTAAGAGCCTGGTTATGGTTTTCATAATTTTGTTAAAAATTTATGCGTCTAAAATACTAACAAATAGAATTTTAAATGGTGATATATGTCATAAAATTGTTAAATTTTGATGAAACCATAAAAAAACAGGCTCAAAGGCCTGTTTCAATTTATAAAAGGTCATAATTAAATAATATAGCAAATTTAAAACTGGTCAAAAATTTCTCCGCCAACGGGATTGGCTAACCATTCCTGGTTTTGATTTCCAGAAGACTCCGCCCAGCCCTGGAATTGGGGATAGGCCACCAGGATATTAACCTTTTCCAACGGGTGTTTGTAAGACTTGTTAGGAGTAATTACTTCCAGTCCCCAGGGCAAGCCGGTTTCTGTTTTATAGGTGCCGTTAATATCATCACCGGTATTGTAGTAATTCGGATTAGCGGCACTGGTTCCGCCAAAACCGTCCAGGTGTACTTCCAGCCCTCTGTCACTGGTGCGGAAGATATAAATATCCGGCACAAGAATTTGAGAACCCGCATTATTGTTAAAAGTAACCGTAAAGGTAAAAGTATCGGGTTGTCTTGAAGGGCCCGAGCCATTGTTGTTATAAAAGCTGCCACCTTTAGCGGTTTGAGCGGCATAAACATCATTGAATACTATAATCCCGTTGTTAACATTAGGGTCGAGAGAAGCATCACCGCTCACGGAGGCAATGATATTTTGAGAAATGGGCTGTTTGTTACCATCCGTAAATACTATTGCCAAACCGTTGTGATAGCCGGCTCCTACACCGTCAACAGTGATAGTGAACTTGGCATCAACCCAGTTATTATTTGCATTTTTGGCATATTCAGTCTGATTGGAGAGTACCATATCGTTGAAGTCATAGTCTCCCTTTTCGGGCCACAGATCTTCAAAGGCTACAGTTTGATATCCTGAAGTGGGATAAAAAGACTGGTAAGCTTTAGTGTTATCATTGGGATAGTCATCATTATCATCATTTACCCCGTCATTGTCAGAATCCGTTACAGGAGGGTCAACCGAAAAAGTAACATTATCGATCCAATGATTTTTAGGGCCGTGTATTTTGATTACTGCGTAGGCTGCATTTTGAGGAATGGTTCCGCTGGCAGAGATATCCCCGTTACTTCCGGGCGCCCAGCCATTATAGCCAATATAGCTGTAATTAGAAGTATAGTAAAAGACGTAAATACAGAAGTCTCCACTGGTATTGCCGCTAACGGTGAAAAGATCCCCTCCATTTACACTTACCCTTTGGCGTGCCAGACCTTTGCTATTGTGTTTCGATTTAAAAACCTTGCCTCCATTGGCATTTTCCAATTCGTATTTATTATTATATATGTACCATTTACCTGGATCAAAAGCTGAAACATTCCACCAGTTTGAGGTATTGGAAAAATTGTTGGAGCTCTCAAAGTCACCGTTTACTATAAGGTTGGTCGCTGCCGTTTTAGCTTTTCTGGCAGATTTTTTTCCATTACCAGGATTGACATTATTCAACAGGGTTTGGTAATCGACATTAAAGAAATTGGTTTTGATATCGAAATCAGTATTCCCAGTATGGGTTATTTTCATTCTGTCTCCGGTATTGGGATAATAAAGGAAAGTCTCAGTATTAAGTTGAGGCTGGCTGAGATAAAACCGGGCTGAGGAGCCATTGACAATCTGACGATCCAAAATATTGTTATTAGCATCAACTAATAAAAGAGGCTCACTATCAGCAGAAAATATGGCAGTGTCGGATGTAATATTAACATCGACCAGACCTTTAAAACTACTGCTCCAATTGAAGTTTTTGGGAATATTCAATTCACCTAGATCGTCAGCATTGGATGGGTTTCCCAAGTTGTTAAGGTCATTGTCATCACCACCCTGATCTGGATTACAGGCAACTATGGTTGAAATTATGGTAAAGATGGTTAATAGCCGTTTCATTTTGAGATTTTTTTTATTGCCATGGATATAGAAATGATTTTGCCAAAGATCAATAAAAAAATAAATAATTGAAAATCAATGTATTGAGATTTTGTTCTTAAAATTATTTTTCTCAAAATGGGAATATTTTGCTTAAATGAAAATCTGTCGCAAATTATTTTTCAACATCTTATCCGAAATAATTGTGAAAATCTAAAAGCAGTTTCAGCCCATTGTAAAAAAGTCTCTCTTTACATTAGAGATAAATAATAATCATACACCGGTTTTTCCTTATGGTCAGAAAATCAGCAACTTCCCCAAAAACCATTGCCTTAAATCCAGATACAGAGAAAACAAGTGAAGTATTAAAAACAACCACTACCAAAACCAGGGTCCGCAAAGCTAAAGCCTCAGCCCGTAAAATATTTGTATTGGACACTTCGGTGATCTTATACGATCATAACTCCATCATCAATTTTGAAGAACACGATGTGGCCATTCCTATTACGGTGTTGGAAGAGTTGGATGAATTTAAGAAAGGCAGCGATACCAAAAATTACGAAGCCCGGCAGTTTATCCGTTTTTTAGATAAAAAGGCAGGAGATAGCAGCCTGCAAGACTGGATAAGCCTCAATGGTGGTACTAAAGGTAAGTTTAAGGTAATCATGAATACCCCTGAGCTTTCTAATGATGCTACTGTGGTTTTTGGCGGAGGAAAAAACGATCATAAAATATTAAATGCCGCTTTAAAGCTTACAGAAGAAGAGGAGGAAAATAAGAGTGGTCGCAAAGTTATCTTAGTTACTAAAGACATCAATTTAAGACTCAAAGCCAAGGCTATGAACGTTTTGGCCGAAGATTATGAAACGGGTAAGATAAAAGATGTGGATTCTCTCTATACGGGAAAAACAACTATGGAAGGGTTTGAACAGGAACTAATTGATCAGATCTACAAAAAGAAAAGATTGCCGATAGAAACCATTTCCAAAAACAAAGACCTTAAATTACACAATAACCATTTCTACATTTTAAGAGGAGAGAGTAGTACCCTGGCTTATTACAATGCTCATGAGGAGACTTTAGATCAATTGGAAAAGAAGAGCTATTACGGAATAAAACCCCGTAATGCTGAGCAAACTTTTGCCTTGCATGCAGTTACCAATCCGGATATAAAATTGGTTACCCTTTCAGGGGTAGCCGGAACCGGTAAAACTCTATTGGCTTTAGCCGGGGCTTTAGAGCAGAGAAGAGGCTTTAAGCAGATTTATTTGGCCCGTCCTATTGTTCCCCTCAGTAATAAGGATATAGGTTATTTACCAGGCGATATGAAAGCCAAGATTAACCCTTATATGCAGCCTCTTTGGGATAACCTGAAGCTCATTAAAAACCAGTTCAGCGAAAAAGACAAGGAGTACAAACAGGTAGAAGAGATGGTAAACCAGGAAAAGCTAATGGTAACCCCCCTGGCTTATATACGGGGGCGTAGCTTGTCTAATGTGATCTTTATAGTGGATGAAGCCCAAAACCTCACTCCCCATGAAGTAAAAACCATTATTACCAGGGCGGGTGAAAATTCAAAATTCATTTTTACCGGGGATATCCATCAAATCGACACGCCTTATCTGGATGAGCAATCCAATGGTCTGTCTTACCTGATCGATAAAATAAAGGGGAACAAATTGTTTGCCCATATCACGCTGGAGAAAGGGGAGCGTTCTGAATTAGCTAACCTTGCAAATGAGCTTCTCTAAGCTATATGGCAACCGTTATTTTGCCCTGGGCTCAATAGCATTACTTGTTCTTATAAGCAGACTACCCCGTATACTGCACTCCAAGTTTTTTTTGGATAGCGATGAAGCCACGGTAGGACTTGGAATACTGCACTTCCTGGAAGCTAAGCATATTCCCGGTTTTTTTTACGGGCAACAATACGGGCTGATCTTTTTTGAGGCAATCGTTGCTGCTCCCTTCATGGCATTATCCGAAAACAAAGTAATACCACTGAAGGCACCTATGCTCTTCTTTTTTTTAACAGCACTTTGGTTTTTATGGATTTTTCTCAAAAAGCATATTCATCATAAGGCAGCCTGGCTGGGGGTATTTTTTATGCTCACTTTGCCTGCCTGGTAT
>JANQHO010000008.1 GCA_028277105.1 Owenweeksia sp.
CGGCTGTACTGATACTTCAGACTGTTTTACCATTACCGGCATTGGACTGGCTGATAAAACGGAGTTGAAGGTGGATGTTTACCCCGTGCCTTTCCATTCTGAGCTCACCATTGACTGGAAAAAAAGCTATCCTCAAATCGAGATCTCCCTTACTGATCTTTCAGGCCGGGAAGTTTTTTATCATCAGACAGAGGCTAAAACCAGAGAGACCATTCCCCTGGAAGGTTTATCAAAAGGAATGTATTTGTTGAATTTAACTGCAAATGGGCAACAGCAAACCATCAAAATCATGAAATAGCGCTTTAACTATTTGATATTGTGCTTTAATCTCCCGGATTTAAGCTTATGCTTACCCCTGGATTAAATTTCAGCTAGGGTTTGCTTACAACCAAATATTGGTTTTAATTTTGCTGCCATCATGAATAGATAAGAATTATGTTTACCACGAGCGCCACCTTTGTTCTAGTAGTCCCCCGACCAAGGGTATAGCATTGGGCTATACCTAGTCATTAGCGCTCTATTTTTTCTTTTTTCAATTACATAATTCTTTTTTCAAATGCAATCTCAAAAATCTGGTTTTAATAAATTTTGGATCAACCTCAAGGAAGCCATCGCTGGTAAGGAGCAAGACTATACTTCCGGTAGTTTGCGCAGAGCTATCTTTTTGCTCTCCATTCCCATGATCCTGGAAATGCTGATGGAATCACTCTTTGCAGTGGTTGATATTTTCTTTGTTTCACAGGTGAGTATTAACGCTATTGCAACCATTGGGCTCACGGAGTCAGTTATAACTTTAATATATGCTATAGCCATTGGTCTTAGTATGGCAGCAACCGCTATGGTAGCGCGCAGGGTGGGTGAGAAAGATTACCCCAAAGCTTCGCAGGCAGCTGTTCAGGCTATAATACTGGGAACCAGTGTGGCCATTATAGCCAGTATTATTGGGATCATATTCCCCGGTGAAATTCTGGCCCTTATGGGGGCAGAAAGCGACCTGATAGCTGAAGGTAAGGGTTATACCCAGGTTTTGATTGGAGGCAACCTCAGCATTATGTTGCTCTTCCTGATCAATGCCATCTTTCGCGGAGCCGGAGATGCTTCCATCGCCATGCGTTCTCTGTGGCTGGCCAATATCCTGAATATACTTCTGGATCCGGTTTTCATTTTTGGTTTAGGTCCCATTCCGGCTCTGGGCGTAAAGGGCGCAGCCGTTGCTACTACTATAGGCAGGGGCACCGCAGTTCTTTATCAGATCTATATGCTTCAGTCCAGTAAAAGCAGGGTGCAAATCCGCTGGAACGACATAAAAGTTAGATTGGATATGATGAGAAATCTGATAAAGATCTCAGCTGGAGGCATTGCCCAGTTTCTCATCGGTACCTCGAGTTGGGTTTTCCTCATGCGCATTATGTCGGAATTTGGCAGTGAAGTACTGGCCGGCTACACTATTTCCATCCGGGTAATCATGTTTACCATTTTACCGGCCTGGGGAATGAGTAATGCAGCTGCAACACTGGTTGGGCAAAACCTGGGGGCTCAAAAACCCGACCGGGCTGAAAAGTCGGTCTGGAAAACAGCACGCTATAATATGTATTTTATGGTTACCGTATCCTTGCTGTACATCATACTGGCACCTTATATCATCAGCTTCTTTACCAATGAAGCGGAAGTAATACGATACGGAGCTCTAAGCCTGAGGGTAATTGCCTGTGGCTATTTGTTTTATGCCTATGGCATGGTGGTTAACCAGGCATTTAACGGAGCCGGAGATACCAAAACCCCAACAGTGATCAATTTGATCTGTTTTTGGTGTTTCCAGATACCTTTTGCCTATCTCACCTCCATTTACTTTGATGCAGGGCCTGTTGGGGTTTTTATAGCCATTTCTTTATCTGAATCTCTCCTAGCAGTGATATCGATGGCTATTTTCCGCAAGGGAAAATGGAAAACCGTACAGGTATAATAAAAGCCAAAGGCCCTCCAGCATTAGTTTGGAGGGCCTTCTTTCAGACTCCACATTACCCCTGACTCTAATTTTGTATTTTGGAATTGTTCCTGTATCCTGTAGAAGTATTGGAATACCAGTCTTTGTAATTCTCTCCCCCTGAACTTACCCAGTCTGCAAAGCGAAGGTATGCCTGCTCGATCGGCACTTTTTCTAACGGTGGCTTATAGCTGTTATTTATTTCCACTGCCCAAGGTTTACCGCCTGTTGTTTTGTAATAATTCACTTCTGCTCCATCAGAGGCATCAGAAAGTTGTCCGAAAAAGGCCTCATTTGCCAAACTCGTAGGCCGCTTACCCGGTAAGTGAACCTCTTTACTTCTATCCCCATTGACAAAAATGAAGGGATTAAGCCCGTATTCATTCAAGGCACTGAAGTTATAGGGTGTATTCATGTCCATATTTAGGATCAAAGTGGCATCTTCATTGTCAAAAGCATCATCAAAAACAATGATTACGGCATTGTCCTGGCTGTTTTCCAGTCCGTTTCCTCCCAAGCTCACCAGATTATCAGTGATATTGTAGCCACTTACCAGAGCCACATCAGAGGGTGCGAATGGGAATTGCATACCGAACCCATTGTGAAAAGCAGCTCCAATGTGCTGAATTTTAACAGTATAAACAGCAGCTACTACATAATTGGCTGAATTAGTTACATGTTTACAATTCATATCCACTACCAGGTCATTAAAATCGTAATCGCCTTCTGCCGGCCACAGATCCTCAAAGGCTATACTGGAGAAGCCTCCCTGATAAGGATAATAATTATCGAATGCTTTATCGGGATCATTGGGATAGTCATCTGAGTTATCATCCACCCCGTCATTATCGCTGTCGTTTTGCGTATTGCCGCTTATAACCGGCAGGTTCCCATTATCTATAGCCGTTATTGGATTAGACGAAACATAGAAAACCGCATCGTTAAAATCGTTATCACAAGCTCCCAGGTTGCGTTCAATATCTTCAAACCCAATCAATACCAAACCTCTCTGCTGATGATACAACTGCACATTGTGCTGGCGCTGATTAGCATTGGGTTCAGGATTAAAATCAGGGTTGGAATACAGCTTTGTCCTGTTGAAATCCACGTTGTTTCCGTTCCAGGCATTCTGTAAGAGAACCCATCCTATACTGGTGCCGGCCGGAAAGGCTCCCAGGTGTACTTTGTTCCCTGAACGCAAACCACCTCCGGAACCGGCATAAGAAACATTGGGGAAGATCACTTTTACACTGTCTATCTCACTTGTAGTTTGAGGAGGATTATTGGTTGGATAGGTATAATAGGCCAAGACATTTCTGTAGCCAGCACCTTCGTGTACATAAGTTATCCACACATCACATAATTCATCTAGGTGTACATCCACATCGTTATTAGTAGCCAGGTAATGAGGATTTTTATTCGGAACTGTAAAACCTTCCGGCAAAGCCGCATTAATATCATTGAGCAGGCTTTGATCTACCATATCAGAAGTGGTGAGATAATCGGGAACACCATCCGATGAATAATTTCCCATATAGCTGTATACCGTACCGTTTACAACTATTGAATTAGACTTGAATTTTCCTGAACTCTTTTTACTGGCAGTGCTTTGCTTTTCAAAGTCATAGAATACTTTACCGTTGTTGATATCCATTGATATATCACCGGGCAAACCTATGTACTTTGATTTCAGGTATATACTCTTTTGTGAAGTGGAAAGCCGGTAAGTACCTTCAAAAGAAGCTGTAGCATTCAAAGCTCCTTTGGCCAAAAGTTTACCTCCCTGTTCGGGATCTTCAGTATAAAGTTCAAATACGGCACCTTTCAGGTGTATTCCTGCCGAAAGAATAACTCTTACGGGTACGGAAGTTTCGTAATTAAATCTGCTAATAGCAGTTGATCCAACTGTTACGTGTTCATAGTCCTTTTCACAAGAGGCAAAAAAGATAGAGAAAACAGCTGATAAAATGATTAAAGCTCTCATGGGTATAATTTTAAAGTCCTACACTTACACCTATCATTACGGGACAAATGTACAAATATTTCTCAAATATGGAAATATTCCAATAAATATTTTATTTCTAAATAAGAGATATTTGTGGTTATGGCTTCTAATGTGTACATTTACAAATAGTTAAAAAGGATAACTGTGCCCAAAAAAATTCGCTGCCAATGGGTCAATGATGACCCTTTATACATAAATTACCACGATAAAGAGTGGGGTGTACCGGTAAAGGACGATCGCAAAATGTTTGAATTCCTGATACTGGAAACTTTCCAGGCCGGTCTAAGTTGGTATACTATTCTCAAAAAAAGGGAAAACTTCCGGGAGGCATTTGACAGCTTCAATTACAATAAGATAGCCCGGTATGGAGAAAGCAAAAAGCAGGAGCTACTGCAAAATACTAGTATTATTCGCAATCGCCTCAAAATTGAAGCAGCTATAAATAACGCCCAAAGGTTTATGGAGGTACAGAAAGAATGTGGCTCTTTTTGTAATTACTTATGGGAATTCGTAAACCACAAACCCGTCCGGAATCAATGGAAAAGAATGAAAGACGTTCCCTCAAAGACAGAACTATCGGACAAGATCAGCAAAGACTTGAAAAAAAGAGGGTTTAAATTTGTTGGGTCAACCACCATCTATGCCCATATGCAGGCATGTGGTATGGTAAACGACCATACTACCGATTGCTTCCGCTACTCAGAATTGGCTTAGAGGTGCTTTTTGGGCTTACCTGCTATAAAATCTTTTAGGTAATAAGGCTCAAAATAGGCCAGGTCTTCAAATTTTTGCTGCTGAAAAGCATAATAAGCCAGGTGAATCATATCAACCGCTGAGGGCATTAATAATCCTCCATTTATAAAACGGGAATCAGCAGAAAGCATCTCCAGGCTTTTAGCAGCACCATCACCTATCAAATGAATTTTTTTGGCATTGATCTCAGAAAACGAACCTTCCTCAATCACTTCAGCTTGTACTTCTGTTATTGCTTTCCCCGTATTACTGTACAAGGCACAATAAACTTCCATTCTACGGGCATCCAGCATAGGAATAATAAATTCCCCATTGTTTAGAGTTCTTTTACTGAGGTAGCCTTGTACCAAAACATCAAGGGTATTTATGGCTATTAAGGGCAGTTGTAAGGCGTAACAAAAACCCTTGGCGGCAGAAACACCTATCCTCAATCCCGTGTAAGATCCCGGCCCCTTGCTTACCGCTACAGCTGATAGTTCTTCCTTCTTCTTACCGGAATCAATAAAAACTTGCTGAATAAAAACGTGGAGTTTTTCTGAATGCAGGTATTGATCGCTACTCAGCTCTTTAATAGCTAAAAGCTCATTTTTCCAACTAAGACTGACCGAACAATTTTTGGTAGAAGTTTCAAGGCACAGGATCAGGGCCATCAGTCTTTCTTTTCCTCACTTACATGATTTATCCGGTCTCCGTTTTTAAGCTGCTTGCTTACGGTATTGTATGGCCCGGTAATAACTTTTTGTCCTTCGTCCAGTCCCTCTTTTATTTCTATGCGCTCATCATCTTGAATACCTGTTTTTACTACGCGCAAGCCAGCCTTACCTCCTTGTGAAATAAATACCACTTCGTATTCTTTTTCGTCCTCCGAATCCTTGGAGGTCATCCTATAGGACTTAGCTTCCTTGCTGGTATCGGTTCTGATGGTTACTGCTTCAATAGGTACCGAAAGCACTCCTGTTCTCCGGTTAGTCCTGATTTCCACCGAAGCCGTCATACCGGGACGAAAAGGTGTTTCATCATCACCTCCTATCAGGTGGTCATACGAATCTTTCAATACCCTGATCTTTACCTCAAAATTGGTTACCTGATCTATACTTACACCCTGCAAGTTGGCCGAATTGGCAATTTCAGTCACCAAGCCTTTAAACTCCTCGTCCAGATAAGCATCCACTTCAATAATTGCGGTATCATTAAGATTAACCCTGATGATGTCATTTTCATTGACCTCTACCAGAACTTCCATATTCTCAAGATTGGCCAGCCTCATAATCTCGGTACCGGTCATCTGAGCAGTTCCTACTACTCTTTCGCCCACCTCAACATTAAGCATACTGATAGTTCCATCCTGGGGGGCGTAAATAGTGGTTCTCGCCAGATTATCCCTGGCTTCGCTATAAGTAGCCTCTGCACTTTCCAGCTGATATTCAGCACTTTTAACATTTAACCGGGCTACATCAAAAGCTCTTTGTGAAGCATCGAACTCCAGGTCGCTGATTACATTTTGTCCGTGTAGTTTTTTATTGCGCTGATAGTTTTTTTCAGCCTCCAACAGCTGTGCTTTTGCAGTAGAAAGAGCTGCCTTGGAGCTGTTCACTGTAGCTTTTGTCCTGTTAACCGCAGCAATATATATGTCTGGATTGATACTTACGAGCAGGTCGCCTTTGGCAACTTTTTGTCCTTCTTCTACCGGTAATTCAATGATCTCTCCCGAAACTTCGGAACTGATCTTCACTTCCACTTCAGGCTGAATTTTTCCACTGGCCAATACCGTTTCTACTATAGTTTCCTTTTTTACTTCGCCCAACTCTACCTCATAGCCTTTGTCCTCACCTATCCAGCCTTGCTTTTTGGCGATCACCAAAAAAACTATCAGCAATGGAATACCGATGTAAAGCGAATATCTGAGAGGTTTACTCATCTTACTAGAGATTTATCTGGTTGGTTAAATAGAATTCCAGCACTTTAATTTTAAAGATGTAATCGTATTTGGCACGTATCATTTCGGATTGTGCTACAGCCAGGCTATTTTTAGCGTTCTCAAAATCAAACTGATTTATAGCGCCAACTTCGTAACGCTCCTCGGCATACTTAAAAGACTCCCGGCTTGATTCTACTGTCTTTTCTGCCGCCAGATAGGAGTTATAAGAGGCTTTGGCATCTGCATGAGCCTGATAGATAGTTTGACGGAGATTATTTTTCTCCTGCTCCAACTGTAAACGGGACTGTTCCAAAGCCAGTTTAGAGTTCTGATAGTTATTGCGCACCTGAAAACGGCTGAAAATGGGAATGGAGAGGTTTACACCTACAAATTCATTGAGGTTGTCATTGACCTGATCGCCAAAAGGTTTTTCTTCAAAACCCGTAGGAATAACAACTTCACTAGGGCTAAGCACAGGTTGGCTTTGATCCCCGTTGACAAAACCAACTACTGATTGGGTCTGTACAGTACCGGTAGCCTGAAATATCTGATCCGAATAACTGGTGGATACCTGCCCAATGACGCTCAAAGTAGGTAAATAACCTGCAAAGCTTGATTTAACCCCATATTCACTACTTATGACCCTGCTTTCAGCTCCTTTTATAGAGGGTTGATTTTCTACGGCTGTGGTGTAAATACTGCCCGGTTGCCTCGCTACCAAAGCCGCATCTGGCACCGATATGTCAGGGTCATTAACCCTGAAATTATCCGGATCTTCCAACTGAAGAAAATTAGCCAGTTGTAGCCTGCTGATATTGAGCTGATTTTCTGAAGCAATACGATTTTGGTTATCCCTGGCCAGCTGAGCTTCGAGCTGAAGCTGATCTCCTAAGGGAGATGAACCTGCCTCTACCAGTTTCTCGGTACGGTTTAACTGTAATTGGGTAATTCGCTCCTGTTCTATGGCCACAGCTAAGATCTCACGATTCAGGAGGATCTGAAGAAAAGCGCTGGCTACATTTAAACTGATATCATTTTTGGCATCCTCCAGGTCGTAAAGGGATGCCAGATAATCCTGGTTTGCCTGATAAATGTTGTTATATTTTCTTCCCCCGCTATACAGTACCCAGTTAGAGGTAAGAGCAAGAGATGCTGTTTGCCTGGTATTCTGGCTGATCTGGTTGGTTACCGGGTCAATATTGAGACCAAAATTCCAATTGTAACCGCTACTTGCATTCAGGTTAGGGGCATAATCCCAATGGGCTGTTTGCCTGTTGTTCCTGTTTATTTGTACCTGCAGAAGGCTCTGTTGAACCTGAATATTATTTTCGATAGCGTAACTGACACATTCGTTTATCGACCATACTTTTTCTTCAAATTGTGCCAGGGCACTAAAAGACAAAAAAGCAATTAGCGAAACAAATAGGGATAACCTCATAAGTTGTAGTTTACTCAAGCCAAGTAGCCAGAGCAAATATAAAAGAATAGAAAAAGACTAAGGGCTATGCTTTGTGTTGTTTTTTATTGCGGTATATCGCATAACCAACAGCTCCCATCAACAAGTAGGGAAAAATCATAAGATAGAGTATGCCATTATTGAGGCCTACGGCAATGGAACTACCTCCCTGCTGGCTGCTTTCTGCCACTGCTTTACACATGGCACATTGCGCTTCGCCTACCAGAGGTAGCAATACTAATATCATCAAAATCCAACTCCACTTTTTCATCTTGTAAAGATATTAATAATAAGGGGCCATAAAAAGATAAACCAATACCCCGGTAATAGCCACATAGAGCCAGATGGGGAAAGTCCAGCGTACTATTTTTTTGTGTTTTAGGTATTCGTTGGTCAAACCCCGGTAAATGGCCAGCATAGCCAGGGGTAATACAGGTATACTCAATAATATATGGGAGATCAATACGAAGAAATACAAGCCTTTCATCCAACCCTCACCACCGTAGGGAACAGGATCGGCATTGAGTTTACTGATAACATAGGAAACCAGGAATATAGCCGAAAAGGCAAAGGCAGTGATCATCACAGTACGGTGGGCGGTAATCTTTCTCTGGCGTATAAGCAATAAACCTACTATGAGCATTAGTGCAGTAGAACCATTGAGAATGGCATGGAAAAACGGCAATGTTCCGCGATTGATGCCAAAATCAACTTTAAAAAAATCGGGAAAGAGCAATAAAGCTGCCACTGCCAGTGGCACAGCTATGGAAAGACCGATTATTAAAGGGATTACTTTCCTGTCGGTTTTATTTACGTGCTTGTCACTAACGGTATTCAGTTCCATTATTTATCTTTCTTTCTCTTTGCTGCCTTTTCAGCCTTGTATTCATCCACTGACCTTTTCTTCTCATACTCGGCTATCAGAACTTTAATATCATCTTTTAACGTATTAATTTCATCTGGGTTCAAGCCGTTGTATACTCCTTTCAGATTTCCAAAATCATCTTTCCCACTTCTGATCCTGCCTTCCCAATCGACCAAAACCAAATTCTCAGAATGAAGGAATCCTCCGTCAGCAGTTGAATCTTCCATGGCACTGAGAAAATGATCACGGGCGGTTTGGTATATTTCATCCCGGTTTCCGGTAAGGAAATACCAAATACCGGGAATAGCTCCTATTTTGTTTTCGTATTTTTTGAGTACTTCTACTGTATCGTGCTCTGGGTTTACGGTAAAAGATGCGATCCTGAAATTTTCATATCCCTTGAAGCGATCCTGAACTTGTTTTACATTGTAATTCATAGCCGGGCATATACTGGGGCAGGTTGTGAAAAAGAAATTCACTAGTGTAATGCGGCCCTGCAGTTCCTCACTGGATAAAAGGGTATCATCCTGGGTAGTGAATTCCCATTCGGGTACCTGATAATATATGGTATCAGCCTCTGTGGGGCCTACATAATCAAGGGTTACAAAAAAATTTTCTTCAGATCCGTAAACGAAGAAAAAGTATATTAAAAAGGGTAATATTAACAAACTGATTAATATTACCCCTTTACCAATTTTATTGCCGTTCATTCTACTGCATTAGCTTCATCATATAACCTCCTTCGGTCAATAATATAAACGTCAGATAAGGAATAAGGATCAAAACCGGGAGAGAAATAGTCCAGATAAGGTTCTTTCTCTCGAATTTAAGGTGCATGAACTCCGCTACAATATAAAATGCCTTAACCAGTGTAAGCACAATAAATATTACGTTGAGCAATGACGTACCCATAAAAGAAACCAGGAGTATCTCGGGTTTAATGATACCGAGGACAACCTCTACTGTTGTAACTACTAAAAGAATAATAAATACTTTCCATATCCACCAGATCCCTTCGGGACTCTCGTGATGTTCGCTTGGTAAGTTAGGGTTATGATGAGCCATAATACTGTTATTTACAATTAAACGAGATAAAAGAAGGTAAATACAAATACCCAAACCAGGTCTACAAAGTGCCAGTAAAGGCCTACTTTTTCTACCATTTCATAGTGGCCTCTTCTTTCGTAAGTACCTATTATTACATTGATAAGAATAACAATATTGATCACTACTCCCGAAAAAACGTGTGTTCCGTGGAAGCCGGTTACAAAAAAGAAAAAATCGCCAAAAAGCACATTGCCATATTCATTTTCCTTAAGATTGGCACCGTGTATTACGGTGGCTTTGTCGATCATCTTCAAGGCTTCCGCCCGGGGGATCATTTCCCTTGTTTTACCGGGATACAGCAAGGTATACTCTTCTTTGGTTTTAAAAGCTTTCCGCATCGCTTCCGTTTTGAAGTGGGCATGGCTCCCATGCTCTTTAGGTTCGCCCAGTATCAGTTCGTTAAGAGATACTATCTTTCCTTCTGTATTACTTACATACACTACTGTATTGTTTTCCAGCTTAACAGAACCTTTATCACCCATGATGAAGTGATACCACTCCCAGGCTTGAGAACCAACAAAGAAAAATCCACCTACAATAGTAAGAGCCAACCACAGTATAACTCCCTTTTTATTCATATTATGTCCAGCTGAAACGGCCATTACCATGGTAACGGAGCTGAGAATGAGGATAAAGGTCATTAAAGCCACGTAAAGCAAAGGTGCTTCTCCATGTACAAAGGGAAAGTGAGTAAATACATTTTCTGCTATGGGCCAGGTATCTTCGTATTTATAGCGATACATACCCATAGCAGTGAGAAAACCAGAGAAGGTAAGGGCATCCGATAAAAGGAAAAACCACATCATCAGTTTTCCGTAGTCGGCTCCGAAAGGCTGGCGACCACCGCCCCAAACACTTCCTTCACTTTGTTGTATAGTAGCTCCTTCAGCCATCTTTAATTTTTTTTGCAAGTTTAACGAATAAATGCCATAAACAGTAACAAATAGACCCACAGGCCATCTAGAAAATGCCAGAATATAGCTGCCAGGTCAAGACCCTGGTGGTCATCCTTTTTATAAGCCCCTATTCTAGCCTGGTGCAAACTCACCATTAATACTATTAATCCGGCTATTACGTGAAGCCAGTGTAAAACGGTTATTACATAAACCCATGATACGGAAGTACTACTTTCTACTCCGGTAAAAAAAAGCCCTTTATCTATCATACTTTTCCAGCCAAAAAATTGCAGGAAAGCAAAGGCAAATCCCAATAAGAGAGTTATCGTTAAGCCCGTTTTTAATTGCGACAGATCATTTCTCTTTACCGCTCCCTTTGCCCAAATCATAGTAAGGCTGCTCAATACGATCACTGCAGTGGCAACATAAAACTCATAAGGAAGGGCAAACTGGAGCCAACGATTTTCCGCCATTAAAGCGGAGCGGCTGACAATGTAACCACTGGTAAGACCTACAAAGGCCATTAAAATACTTGCCATGCCAATCCAAAGCATGGGTTTGCGTACTTTTTTCTTTTCCTCGGGTAATAATCCAGTCACTGTGATCACTTATATCAGTTTATCCAACACCATTATCAATTGTACCAGGGGGAGGTAAATAATACTGTAAATCATTAAACCGCGGGCATCCTTTACGCTAAGGCTTTTATTCAACTTTACAGCCTTGTAAACAAATAGAAGCCCGAGCATTAATATTAACAGGCACGGCCATAGAGTAATGGTTAAACTTCCAGTAATCCCGCTAAAGGGGAGAATAGAAACCAAAACTGTAAATACCGTATAAATAATGATTTGTATTGAGGTCTTGCGGTCGCGCTTTCCGGAAGGCAATAAGGAATAACCGGCTTTCTTGTAATCTGTATCCGCTATCCAGGCAATGGCCCAAAAATGGGAAAACTGCCATAGAAACTGTAGGGCAAACAAAGTACCTGGTTCAATATCGAAATCATTAGTGGCTGCTACCCAGCCCAAAAGAGCTGGTATCGCACCGGGAAAAGCGCCTACAAAAACAGCAATTGCCCCTTTCGCCTTCAAAGGGGTGTAAACTAATACATATACAAATAGTGAAAAAGCACCAAAGCCCAGAGTAAGAGGATTGATCAAGTAAAGTATCCAAAGACCCACAAAGGCCATGAGTGTAGAGGCGATCATAGCTTCCAAAAGACTTAGTCTTCCGGTGGGCAAGGGTCTGTTTTTAGTTCTGTCCATTAAAGCATCGCGCTCTCTTTCCAACACCTGGTTGAAGCCATTAGCAGCTCCCACTACCAGGTATCCGCCCAGCGCCAAAAGAAGGATCGTATAGAATGATATCTCAGAAGCGCCCAGGAAATATCCGGCTAATGCAGAATAAACCACACTCAGGTTGAGCCTGGCTTTGGTCAACGCGAAGTATGCTTTAGCCTTGATGGCTAAAGTCAATTTTCTTACTTCTAAATCCTGAATTTTATCCAAATTGCTTTTTTTGGCGCTGCAAATTTACTGTGCAAAGCATCTGCCACCAAAATAGAATGATTCTAATCTAGAAATTTTATCCTTCCATTTTCTTTACGATAAACCAGGGGTTTAAAAGCTCTTCTTTATTGTATTCCAATGGCTTACTATCATCAGGGCGTACAATATCAAAGCCGCTTTCCTTTACTATGGCGTGGCCAGCAGCCGTATCCCACTCCATAGTAGGAGCAAAACGGGGATAAACATCAGCTGTTCCCTCTGCTACCATGCATATCTTAAGACTGCTACCCCGGCTGATGATTTCTGCTTCGGGGTGTTCTTCCCTTATCCCTTCAAAATACCCTGCTGTCTCGTCACTCATATGCGATCGGCTGCCTACCATAGTAAAAGGGCGTTGTTGTTGCTCGGGAAGTATAACGGAATTGCCGGTTAACTCTTCAAAACTTTCCATTCCTTTCTTGTGCAAGGCCTTGTCCATGCGCCATGCACCTAAACCCTTTGCACCATAATAAAGCGTTTCCTCAACCGGCACATATATAACACCTAAAACCGGAATACCTCTTTCTATCAGGGCTATATTTACTGTGAATTCCCCGTTTTGTTTAACAAATTCCTTTGTCCCATCCAGAGGGTCTACTACCCAAAGGGTACTCCAAAGTTCCCTTTGCGAAAATGGGACATCCCTGCCCTCTTCACTCAATATTGGAATTCCGGCAGGTGTAAGGTGTTGAACAATAGTATTATGGGCTTTTTTGTCAGCTATGGTCAGGGGAGAATTATCTGCCTTGTACTCTACCTCAAAGGTGTTTTCGTAGATCTCCATTATCTCTTCCCCTGCCTTTAGCGAAGCTTCTACGGCATCCATCAGTAGTACTCTGAGTTCGGTTTTATCCATATTTGGTGTATTTGTAAATAAAAAAGTCCCGCTTGCTTGAGCGGGACTGTAAAAATATTGCATTTCCGTTTACTGTATTCTTGCATTGATGGGCAAGGTAAAGCTCATCCTCACCGGCTTGCCCCTTTGCTTAGCGGGTTCAACTTTGGGTAGTTTTTTTACCACCCTTACCGCTTCGTCATCCAGCAATTGATCTACTGACCTTACAACCTCTACGTTGGATACTGAGCCGTTTTTCTCAATTACAAAATTGACGTATACTCTCCCTGATATTCCCATTTGGCGGGCCATTTCGGGAAATTGGAAATTATCGCGTACAAAGAGGAGTATCTTTTGCTGAAAGCATTGTTTTTTCTCTTCATTGGTCTTGGCACTTTCGCAGCCGGGAAAGATCGGTACTGATTCAACCACGGCAAAGCTCAACACTTCGTCTGACTCTTCCTCCTCGAGTTCAATCACTTCTATTTCTTCGGTTTCATCTGTTTCTGTAGTCTGGATCTCTAACTCTTCTTCCAGTTCTACATCGTCTTCCACTACCTCAATGATTTCCGGTGGAGGGGGTGGAGGAGGTGGAGGGGGTGCCAATTCTCTTTGCGTGATGGGAATAATTTCATCTTCAATGGTAACGTCCAGTTCCCCGAGATCGGCTAACTCTCTTTCATAGGTTTTCCATTGGATGAGGGTTATCACCAGGATAAGGGAAAGAACCAGGCCCGTTATAAAAAAAGTAAACCTATAGGTTTCTAGATCAGCTTTAGGATTTTTTTTGACTTCCATTGGGTCAGGCTTTAATTGGGGCTAAATATACATAAATTCAAAAGTGCCTTACAATAAATAATGCTCAAATCAATACATTTTAAAGTTTACCGGAACAGTCATTCTCATCTTTACTTTTTTGCCATTTTGGCTGGCCGCTCTGAATGTCGGTATGCTTTCAACAACCTTTACGGCTTCATCATTGAGTATATCATATTCACCTTTTACCACTTTTACCGACTCTATCTTTCCCTTTTCTGAAATCACAAAAGAAATGTAAACTTTATCCTGGAGCTTTAATCTTTCTGCCACCTCGGGATAATCGGCATTTTCCTTAATATATCTGATCATCCATTGATTAAGGCACTCTTTCTGTTCTTCCTTACCTGATAAACCAGCACATTCAAAAGGTACAGCCAGTCTTTTCAGATCAAATATCTCTAAGGGTTTAGCATCATCCAGGTCATCCGGTGCATCAACTATTTTTAATCCTGGATCATCAATTGCCGGATCTTCAGGGAGGTCGTCCGGTTTTTCATCCGGTTCATCATCGTCTTTAGGTTCAAAGTAGTCTTCAATATTAATGTCTACTTTCTCTGCTGGCTTTTCTTTGGTACGCTCCCTTTTCTCAGGCTCATCCCTAACAGTGATGGGTATATTATCTTCCGCGTAAACCTCTACAGGTGAGTCAGGTACTATAGGCCTGAAGATTTCCTGCCTGTACTGTAGCACTGTAATGGCGGCTATAATAGAAAGTGATAATCCGATTAAGAAAAAGAGTGGGCGCCTGTTTTCAAGGTCGGCCCGGGGGCTTTTTTTGGGTTGCATAATTGAGGGGAATTTGCTTTTGCTTGTTTGGCCATAAGGCTAATCAGGCTTTCTTTTGCTTTATTCTTTTCAAAAGAAGCACACTAGCGATCGCACCGATGGTATTGGCTAAAAAATCCCATTCATCACCTTTGCGATTGGGAACCAGGTAGTGCTGTGCCAGTTCAATTATTCCCCCGTAAAAAACACAAAGCGCTACAATAATCCAAAGCTGCCAGTTGTAAATAGCAGTTTGAAAATTATAACGCAGTAATCCAAAAAATATTAAGGCTGCCAGTGTAAAATAAATTAGACCGTGCAGAATCTTGTCGTTTAAATCAGCCAGAAGATGTGGAACTTCCTGAGCGGGCAAAAGGCTCATATAAGCAACAAAAATGCCCCAGATCAAAGCCGGGGCAAGGTATTTTATTCTACTGACTGGATTGCGTGTTTCAGGCTCCAATGATCTCCTCGTATTTATCTGAGGATAAGAGTGTTTCGACTTCTGATTCGTCTTTGATCCTGACCTTAATCATCCATCCGTCCCCGTAAGGATCGGAGTTCACCAATTCGGGCTCTCCTTCAATTTTAGGGTTCAGTTCTATTATTTCTCCGCTAAGGGGCATAAAAAGATCGGATACTGTTTTAACGGCTTCTACTGAACCAAACACTTCTTCATAAGCCAGTTCTTCTCCTTCAGTATCAATATCTACAAAAACTATATCTCCCAGTTCACTCTGAGCAAAATCGGTAATCCCTATGGTGGCGGTATCTCCTTCTATACGTACCCATTCATGGTCTTTGGTATACTTAAGGTCTGATGGAAAATTCATTCTTTATAAATTTTAGACAAATGTAATTATCCTGAGAAATAATCAGATTACTACTGCCCTAAATTTAACCTGACACTTATACCGAATTGATGAGTGGTGAGTGGAAAGGCATTGGTGGTTTTAAAACGCGAAAGGTTGAGATCGTAAAACAATTGCGCATTAACCCTGGTATTAATTTGATAGTCACCTGATAATTTGACATTTACAATTCTCTGCCCGGCTGTAACATTATCAATTCCCTCTACTATTCTCCTTATTACGGTTATATTATCCCTTATGGCGAGGTCTGCTCTTATTTCCAGGTTGGATACAGGATTGGTTCTGCGCGGTCCCAAGCGGACAAATTTCAATTTCAGATCTTTTATGATATAACCTGTTCCAACAACCCATTCTGTTCCTTTGGTTTCAGTAACCTGAGCATTGGTAAGTCCAAGCGTAACATTGCGATCTTTTTTGTATTCCACCCTAATGGTCATATTATTCTTTAACTTCATGTTTATTCCCAGTAAAGGAGCAAACTGCTCGCTGAGGGTAACGTTGGTTATCTGGAATTCGGGCAGCAGATCGCCATTGTTATTGAGCCCTACAGTATCCTGCCCGGCAAAATCCTGTTGAAATTGCTGATATAACAGGTTAGTAGACATATTGCCTACAGAGTAGGTTGACCGGTAAGAGTGATTGATAGTTATATTGTTAAGATATTCTTTAACCCATTTTATCTTGCTCAGGCCATCGTAGGTCAATTGCCAGTTGGGAATGGGTATATCGCGGGTAACACTGGTAGTATAACCTTCAATATCCCTTCCCGAATAAGCCGCCAAAAAGGCGGGTATCAGAACGTCCTGTGAGGTATAACTGAAATAGCGGTAGCCGTAGTCGGAACTATCCGGGTTGCCTATAGGGCCCTCCAAGACGTAATTGGGGTTTTCAAGGGCATACTGCTCTGCCAGGGTACGGGAAACAACTTCCCTGTTTTTAAGGAATTGTTCATAGGTAGCCGATGAATATTCCGGCCCTTCCAGGCTCTCAAAAGCCGTAGGCAGGGTATACCAGCTGATATTGAAAGTCCTGGTTTCAAAAGTATTCTGACTTTCGTAAACCGGGGGCTGGGTTTGATCTTCATTGATATTCCTGTAAAATTCCGTAAGGTTTTCATTGTAGGTACGATTGGCTGTCAGAATGATCCTCAGGTCATCAATGGGCTCAATGGTAGTTGTGGCGTTGATAGTGTTGCTAAAAGTTTTGGTATACTGCTGGTTCTGCAGATTAGTGGTTACCAACCAGTTATTTTCCCTGGCCAGATCTCTTATATCAGCCTGACTACCAACGGTAAACCAAAAACCGGGAGCATAGCTATTGCCCGCTGAACTCATCCCCATTAATTCCGGCACCGGCCTGAAGCCGGGCAGTAAGGTTCCTTCGCTTTCAGAAATAGTGAGCGAGGCATTTTTAACCATCATCAGAGTACGCGCGGTGGCTGCAAGTAACTTGTCAAAAAAGCTTTCTTCCTCCTCCTCCTCTTCCTTTTCATCTTCTCCTTCTTTCCTGGACTGACCGGGTCTTCTGAGTGATCTTTCCCTTCTTCTGCCTCTTTGATTCTGCCCTCCTGAATTTACCTTTTTGAGATAGGGTACCTTATTGTAAAGCGCTACAAGGTTAAAGTTGTTATTGAGCTGAAGGTTTCGATTGTTTTGAATAGTATTACCAAAATTAAGGCTATCAGGTCCCTCCAAAACTTGCAGGGAGTTAGACGACCAATCGTAATCGCCTGTATAACGGGCAGAAACATTGGCAAAATCAAGATAAGGAAGTTTATTTACCGGTACCTGCCAGTTAATATTCACTGTTTGATGGTATTGGGTAGGCCGGCCAAAGTCTTCCAGATTATCCCTGATCTCCGCTACATTAGAGTCAGCTGAAGCCGGGCCGTCCAATTCGTCTATCCAGGTATTCATACGGGCATTATAGTCGAGCTTCAGCGACTTGGTAATATCGTATAGTAAACTATACTGCCGGTTGAAGGTAAAAGTCTTGTTATAAGTAGTGGGCAGTTCTATAGAAGGATCATCCGTATTACGCATCCGCATCTCGTTGTAGGAGCGGTTTATGGTTCCTATAACTGTGAAGTTTCTCGGGTAATAATAAAAGTTAAAATCCCTGATAAGGGCCAGATTCTTATTTCTGGTCCAACTGGCATTCTTAAAAGGTTCTACGGCCTTTGGCCTGGCCTGGTAAGAATAATTCAGGCTACCCATATGATCCACTCTTCGGTCGAAAACTGTGCTGATATTCCTCCTGAAGATCTCACTAAAGGAATAAGTTGCACTGAAGTTCTCAATGTCGTATACCTGGGGGGTTCTTCTATTGTTCTTCCCTTCTTTAGCCACCCGCTCCTTGCGTACATTGGTAAAATTTATGGAACGCCTGCGGGTATAATCCTGGGCTATCTCCCTGAGTTCCTGTTTTTCCTCGTCTGTTTCAAGGTTATTCAGGGCGTCCTGAAATTCAATATCAGGATCAAGGGGATTGAACTGAGGGTTACGCCATTCTTCACTGGTACCAAAAAACATAGGGATCCTCAAACCGTAATCTTTTGGGAAAAACTTACCTAATTCAAAGCTAGACTGTAAATCATAAGCATATATCTGTTCTTGTTGTCTCTCCGTTACACTCTGGTCGAGGCTTCCAAAGCCAACAGTGCTCATCCTACCGCTTACAGATACGTTGGCAAAATCGGCCAGTTTGGCCGCTACCCTGGCATTGGCAGCCCAACCTCCCCTTTGATCAAATTCGGTAAGACGCAGTTCATTGACCCAAACTTCAACACTTTTACTGAGACCATCATCACCCTGGTCACTAATCCTCCGTTTTTTAGGGTTGCGTACACCTATCATCACAGTACGCACATTACTGAGGTTTGGCGCACCAACTACGGTAATATTTGCCCTTCCTTTATTCACTGTATAAGGTTCGGTTATGCTATTGCCACCACCTCTGTAAACCCTGTCCCGTTCAAGCTTTACATCTTTTAATTCAGCCAGGGCAAAGTCCATTTCATTAGCGGAAGGCCAAATCAGGTTTGGTTCGTCAGTATTCCAAGGGGTCGCCTGAAGGGGGATCTCGTATTCGTAATAGTTTTGGTTATAATCACTTCCCATCCTTATGAAAAGATTTACATCTCCATTGTTAAGTACTGATGTCTCAAGAGCGGCCTCTGCATGCGCAAACATTCTGAGGCGCTTATACATCCGCATATCGAAGTTGATATTGCGAAATACCGCCCGGGCACTACCGTCCTGCAAGTCAATGATCCGCAAAGACAAAGCTTGCTCATTCTGTTGCTGGGCATTGGTACTGCCAAATAATATCTGGCGGTCAATCCCCGGGGGAAGTACATAGGGTATGGGAACCCGGTTTCCGTTCTGCTCAATATTTACAGCATTTACCTCAAAAATGGTTTGATCTTCATTATCACTGTCAAAATCGTCACGTGTTGCATCCAGGTTAAACTGGTACCTTCTCCATTCCCCTCTTATTAGTTCTAAACGGGCAAAACGTACTACTACCGGCCTGGAAAATCCTTTTAAGAACATTCTGATGAAACGGATAGACCTGAAATCGGTGATTGGTCCTATGCGGCTGTCAGGAGTAAAAACGGGTATTTTAAATTGTATCCAGCGGGCGGACGGGCGGGTGTTATTGGGCAAGGGCTCAGGAAGTTCATCAATATTATAGATATCGGTAATATAATTCTGACCCACTTCCCCCAGGTCTCTTTGCCTTAGACTTATGCGATATTGGTAATAAGCTTCTGTTTTACTGAGGGTCTGATCCTGGTTAATGTCTTCTATATCGGGAAGGTTGGTGGCAAAAGCAGAAACCCCATCAATTTGTTCAGGGTTACTGTTATTCTCGGGGTTGTTAAAGTCTTTGTAACGTTGGAGTATGTCTGCATTAGCCTGATCCAGGGAATTTCCGCGGTAATATTGAAAGTTATCAGAACTGGGATCACTATTGGCAGCCTGATAAGCTCCCGAAGCCGTACCGAACTGCCCCTCTATTCTTTCCAGATAAGACTGACCCGAGGGATCCTCCTTCCAGTTTCTCTCTTCACTATCGTTTAACAGATCGTAACCTACATCCTGCCTGGCCCGCGCTGCTGCATCATTATCGAAGGCTATAACTGGAGGCCTTACCTTGGGCACATAGCCCCAAAAAGTAGTGTCGAGTTCCGTCAGGTCCCCGTCAACCGGAAAACCATTTTCTATGGCCTGTTTACCATCTTTGAGAATATCTTCGGATATGCTACCCAGGTTAAAATAGAGGTCCCCGCCCTCGTGACCCTCCTCTTCATGGTAAGGAAACAAAATCCAAAACTGGATAAATTCGATGTTCTGCTCTTCAAAATTGGTAGTGGTTAAGTTACGCATGACCCCACCCCAGCGAGACTCGGGCTGAAGGAGCTCCCCTTCTTCATTTATACCGGCAGAAACTCCGGGTATTCCCTCTACATCATAATTATAGGGGCCTCTTTCATCGGGGTAAAAGGCAAGGTCTAACGTAGGTATGTTCTGGACGCTGGCATTGTCTAAACTGAGATTGGGAAAGACTTCTCTTACCAGTACCTGTCGCACATATTGCCCTGACTGTAAATCATTATTTTCCCTGATATTGTCAGGGGTATTGGAACCGCTCTGGTGAAACAGGGGGTCAATACTATACCAGGCCAGTTTTGCCCGGTTAAAACCCGATTCTATTCCATTTATTGAGGCTTCCGGAAATTCATCGGGTTGTTTTTCAGGAGTACTGGCCAAGCGCCAGGCGTTGGGATTTCTTATGTCAATGCTGGTTTGACTGCTTTCAAAATCGTCTAGATAGGTAGTTTCATCTCCTCCTATTTTTATTCCCCGGGGTGAGCCGGGAATTAACTGGGCAAACTCTCCCTGTACTGTTAAATTGGATTTCTCTTTGGTTTCAATCAAGGGAATGGCATCTACCATCCGGGTCAGGTAAGGTGCCTCTTTGGTGTATGTTCCATTTAGCCCCAGTATCATATTGGAAATAGGCTCATCTCCTATGTTAACCTTTTGGGTTAAAGGCCTTTCCGATAAGTGTAACATGGTAGCACCAATATTTAAGTGCTCATTGAAAGTGTATTCAGCATTTAAACCGGTAAAGGTTTTGGTTTGCACACTGAAAAGAGCATTATTCTCAAAATCTACCCGGATAGGGGTACCGGAATTGAGGATGCCCTCATCAATAATTTTTACCCTTCCCAAATTGTAGTCCACTGTATACTGAACATTTTCCTGTAGTTGTACACCTCCTGCAGTTACCGTAACAGAACCTTCAGGAATATTAAAGGCATTCAATTGTATTTCGCTGCTGGATGATGACTTAAACTGCCCCCTTAAAAGAAATTTGTTGAGCTGCGTTTCATTTTGGGCAACAAAGCGGGTTGAGTCATAGAGCTCCTGAAAAACATATTTTTCCCTGGAGGTTTCATCGTTGAGTTTATCCCGCAGATTCTCACCAAAAGGTTCGAGTACCGGAAAAATAATACGCCCATTCTGCGAATTAATGGTTATACCGGGAATAAAATCAAAAAAGCCATCGGGTTGAGGGTCGTTATTATTATTAAGGCGATCGAGATCCATCACCCTGAGTAAAAGTTCATCTTTGAGGTTACCGTCCGGTAAGAAGGGAATAGGTGTACCGGTTTCATCGTTCTGGTAAAGTATCTGCAATCTGAAGTCTTCACTGTTTACCTGAAAGGCGTTAAGAGAATAAACGTTTTTCATCATCAGGTCCCACATAGGAGCTTTTACATTCAGAATAGTGCTCTTCAGCATTTTCACAATAAGTGTTTTAGGGGGGGCTACACCGTCTGTAGAAAATTCACCTACCTGAAAAGTTCTTCCACCTGCTGTAAACTGGAAAGCAACTGCCAAAACCTCATCCTGATTTAAAGCAGTGCTAAGTGAAATATATCCCAATTGTGGATGAAAGGTAAATTCTGATGGTCTTAGTTTACGGGCATTAGCCAGTTCTGTATATTCTATGGCTTCTTCAAAGCCTGCATTATTAAGTTCAGAATTCACCAATGATATATCCCTAGCTCCGGGGTATGTCCCTTCTAAATCATTGGGGTTCAATTCATTATTCCTATTGTCGGGAAAACGCTGTGGAGTGGCATTGTCGTAAATATTAGGTCCAGGTAAACCAGCTGAATTATTGCGGTAAGCATTGTTTTCCCTTTCTCCAAGATCCATAAACGCAACAATATTTCTAATGTCCTCTGTTATCTGGCGGGTGTTGGTTACCCACACTTCCACTTTCGTGATCTGTACCGGGGAAATGATATTGGGAGGGGTCGAAAGGTATTGCTCATAATTATCGCGAAAGAACTGGGAAAGAAAAAAGTGGCGGTTAGCTTCATACTGATCGCCCCAAATAGTAAAATCGGTGGTGGTGGCTCCCCCTTGGATATTGATAGAAGATGACTGGCTTCGCTGTTCTGAAAAAACTCCGGTCAACATAAGCTTACCAAACTGAAACTGCCCCTTTACCCCGAAAAGGCTTTGTGCCCCACTAATTAAACTTGAATTGAGGGGAAGGCTTACATTACCTAGTTCTATCTTTTTAACAATGTCATCCTCATCACCGGTATATTCTGTTTTCATTTGATTCTCAAAGCTGAAAGTAGCTTCAGTATCATAATTGGTAGATAGCTCCAGCTTCTCTCCTATTTTTCCGGTCACATTCATTTGAATACGCTGGTCGAAATCAAAAGTGAAGGTACTCCGGTTGCGCTCTGGAATGGCAGGATTATCTATTCTTTGCAGCCTGCCTCCAAAACGCAATTCTGCGTAGCCCTGTGGCCGTATATCAATGGTATTACTACCGAATATACGGCTGAACAATTCGCTGTTTACCTGTATCTGGGGAATGAGGGAACTATTGGGATCTCTACCTTCAGCCTCAGCCACTTCATCACTTTGTGTTTTATTACTCCAGTAATCCTGTATTTGCTTACGGGCAACATAATCTTCGTATTCATTAGGTTCCATAAACATAGGCGGGCCGTAAACCAGCCCTCCTACTTTTTTAGTAACTATATATTGACCTGTTTCAGGATCGTATTCTACCTCTTCAGTATAGTTTGACGGATTATCTAAATACAACCCTCCTGATTCATCATCAAAAGGATAAGGAAGTGTATCTTTATCGGAGGTGTCTGCAGGAGCTGAAAAAATATCATCAGTATCTGAAAAACTATAATATTTCTTTCCTGAAAAAGCTGAGAGCGTAAATATCAACAAGCCCAGCATTATTACAGCTAATATCCTTTTTTCACTTCTTAACATCACAATCTTTTCAGAGTGCTCTTTATCAATTCTTCCAATGATATAGCAGGCTCTTCCTTAAGAATATTATTTAGTAACTTATTAGTCATTTTTGAAGAATATCCCAACACTTCAAGGGCAGTAGTGGCTTCGCTTACCAGTGATGAGCTGTTAGCGTTTATAATGCTGCCTGAGCCAGCCTTGATATCAATTTTATTCTTCAGGTCTACAATAATCCGTTCAGCAGTTTTAGCACCGATCCCTTTAACAGATTTTAAAGTATCTACATCTTCAGCTTTTATACAGGCAGATACTTCTTCGGGGCTAAGGCTACTGAGAATTACCCTGGCTGTATTGGCTCCCACTCCGGATACTGATATCAAAAGACCAAACACTTCCCTTTCATTTTTGTCGTAAAAACCAAACAGTGTTTGTGAATCTTCTTTAAATATGGGATAGGTGAGTAAACAAATATCATCTGCCCCTGTTATTTTGGAGTAGGTATTAAGGCTTATATGTACACTATACCCTATTCCGCCACAATCAATTACAGCATAGGTTGGGTTGAGTTCTGTTAGTTTGCCTCTAAGATGGTGAATCATAGGCGCAGCTTGGTTTTTAAGCTTATATAGTTAGCAGGTCAGCTTAAAGAACGCCAAAAATAGAAATTTCATATATGGTAGAAATAAAAAAAGCCGTGTTATTAGAACACGGCTTTGTATTTGTAATAGGTTGAATTATTTAACGGACTACCAGCTTTTTGGTCTCGATAGTTTTACCGTCTTCCTTAAGCTCATAGAAGTATACCCCAGGAACTAATGAAGACATATCAATCCGGTACTCTTTAAAATCATTGGAGAGTTGTTTATTAACCACTGTTTTACCTACGATGTTTTTAATGGAAAAAGAGCGGTTTTTAGCATTTCCTTCATACTCTACGGTAAGCCAGTCATCAACAGGATTGGGGTAAACTGAAACAATACTGTTTTTTTTAGCCTCGCCTATACTGAAGTTTGGAGTAACGGAATAAGTAATTGTATATGTAATGCTATCGTTAGGATCGTTGGCATCAAAAAAGACATATGTTATAGGCCCGGATAAAGCATTACCATCTCCGTCAGGATAAACGTGACCGCTAAAGCCGCTGTATATCTCGCCTGCTTTAATCATTATTTTAGATGGTGATACCGAAACCACAGGATCAAAACAGATATCCCAGCAGATAGCATTGCTGTCTGTTAGGGCATTGTAATTTGCGTCTATCCTTTTAACCCTGTATTCTTTATCAGTAGAACCTACATTCATTACCTCAACGTATCCCGGTATATCAGTAGAGGTATAAGCATTACCGTAAACAATAGAATCACCACTGACAATTGCCAATGATTGAGCTACAATAGCTAAAGGAGCTCCTAATATAATAGTTAGTAAACCTATTCTCATAACAAATCTTTTCATCAATTAACAAAGTTAATAAAATGTATCACAGCTTATGAGTCGTTCTGAAAATAATTTTCTATTCAGGTTTTTCTTGGCCCTATTACCCGCTATATCAATTCTTTGATTCTACTGAACAGCCCCCCTTATCTTTTGCAAAAAAAAGAAGGTATTCCGTGTGGAATACCTTCTTTAGCGATAGTAATGTTTAAACTATCTTAACGATAGCAGTAAGGTTTTAATTTACAACTAACCTTTCAACTTTTTTGTTGTTTCCGATAGTGATCTCAGCCATGTAAACACCGGCTTCCAGATTCGATAAATCAACGGGAAGTCTGTGTTTTCCCATTTCCAGGTTACCCTCGAATGGAGACGCCACCAGTTTACCGCTTAAGTCAGTTAAGCTAACAGATACGTACTCTTCATTTGTCAACTCAAGCTCTACATTAGTATAACCTTTAGAAGAAGGGTTGGGGAATACCTTTACAGTAGATAACATTTTATCTTCGTTTACAGAGATATAGACACTGTTCTCAACTTTGATATCATCGATGTATACATTATTACCAAAATCACTAGTACCGTGAAAACGAACCAGTAGTTCAGGGCTGTAGTTATAAGCATTCAGATCAATATAGGCATCGGCCCATTGCGAAGGTATTGGATAGAAGTCTCCTGTACTGAGTGGTGGAGCAGTGGCTAAGTCAGCTCCGGCTTTACTCCAAACTGAAGTCCAGTTTTCTCCGCAATCCTGTGATACTAACACTTCAAGAGCATCATTTTCATCAACCCATTGAGCATAAGCGTATGAAAACTTGAGGGAATTACCGTATGACGTGCTCAGATCAAGCTTTTCAAATACCAGGTCTATCTCTGTTCCTGCAGAAATTTGAGAAAATCTGAACCTGTATGATTTAACAGAATTTCCATGACCTCCAAGTTCCCAATTAACAGAGGAATTGATGTTCTTATCTACGACAAAAGCAGGAGCTAATTCTGGGTTGATTTGAATAGCATTATTAGGCGCTGGAGCCCCTAAGTTGTAGAATTCAAAACTTTCAAAATGATAAGTAGAGAAAGGATTAGGATTAATTGTAACTATATCATCTGCTCTATCGGAATTGTTATTTGATACAACATCGATGTACTGGGCTACATTATTCATGGAAACCTCAAAACTGATAGTATTGGATCCTGCTACTAATGTTTGAGGGGCAAAAGTAACTACCTGAGTGCTGTTAGCCGCAATATTGGTAATCCATTGAGTAGTTGGAGTACCGTTAAAATACAGAACAGCTTCACAGCTATCGATGGCAAAACTTTCATTATTTTGAATAGTAAACTCAGGAGTTATTGAGGTCTCGCAAAGGCTTGTCGTAGCAGTAGACATACTGTTAACCGCTTGAACATCGGCAGTTGACATTCCAGCCGGCAAGTCTAATGTAATGGGGCCTTTGGCGCCTGTAACAACTTCTTGTTGGGTCTCTGTAATAAAAGCAACAACTTCTAACTCACCAACAGAAACAGGTATACCGTTTATTTCATCAGGTATATTCCATGTATATTGGTAACTACCAACCACACTGGTAGCAGTAGGTATGTCAACCCCCCACTGTCCGGTCAACAATTCGCGTAACATATGGTTGTGGTTGTAATTTCCGTTGGGCAGAACCTGATCAGGATTGCCATTCATACCGGTTTGGGGTCCCTGAACATTATTTTGCAGTACTGCTACGTTTAATTTAACAGTAGCACCAGGTGCAGCAGCTGTAAAATAAGTTTCTACATCTACTGTAAGCACTTTATTAGCATAATCGATCACACCTTCAAGAGCTATATTAGCATAAGAAGCTTCTGATATTACCGTTCCACCGGTTGTTGACCAGCTACCCCTGCTTTGAGCAGTTGCACCTGCTGGTGATCCTTGCTGCTCAAAACCAGGAAAATTTCTTCGGTTAATGGTACCTGCAGGATAACCAAATAAACCAGATTGACCGGCTATAGCTGCGCCCCACTGGGTGCGAAAATCGGGATCACTACCATTTGGATCAGCGTATCCTCCGGTATGTATATTGATCAATACTACGTCACCGGGATTGGCGTCTGCAAACTGTTGAGCCAGGCGGTGACCATCGGGACAAAAAGTACAATAAATACCGGTGAATTCTTCTAGAACGGCATTTTTGTTTTCAGCAGAAGTGCTGACTGGCAATTGTGCCATAGCTAAGGTTGTACACCCTGTAAACAATAGGAGTAAAAGTTTTTTCATCGTAATTGTATATTAATTCAAAAAACAGTGAATATCAAAATTATGTAAAATTTTTAATCCTGGGTATTTTCTTACATCAAAAATGCCTATCACTGCCCTATTACCTAGTAAAAGATGATATTAGGTCTCTAAACCGCAGTATTATCCTTATTTACCGGTAGATCAAGACTAAAGCTGGTAAAAAAAGTAAATGAGCCTCGTTATTTGCAATATGGATTATTCACTACTTTCATCTCGGATCAAAATTCTTACAAAACACTGAATTACAATTATTTAAAAACATTATTCACATAGTTTAAAATGAATTGGAAGTAGTTCAGTGAACAAAATCATTGTATCTGTTATATTTGTCAGTTTATGAGCAATCCAGAACCTATCCTAACATCTCAACCCTTCTTCAGGAAGTATAAATTCTTAACATTTAACTAAAATATAAATGATACTATAAGTGTGGCTATTCCTTACCAACTCCAATCAAGGAGACTCAAATCCACTTTGGATATTTAGGCTTTATATTTGTGATATCTCAGTGTTAAACTGACCGTTATCTTTCATTTAATTCAAAACAACAATGGAAAAAAAATTATTTCTTTCAGCTTTCATAGTTTTTCTGGCCTTTTGTTCGTTTGCCCAGGATAAGATACCATCTATAAAAATTAAAGATCTGGACGGCAACATGATTGACGCTTCTACTCTGGACAATGGAGATAAGCCGGTAATAGTCAGCTTCTGGGCCATCTGGTGTAAACCTTGCGTACGTGAACTCAACGCCATAAACGATCAGTATGTCGACTGGATTGAGGAAACGGGAGTTAAACTGGTGGCTATTTCCATAGATGATACCCGTAATTCAGGCAAGGTACGGCCTTTCATTATCAGTCAGGGCTGGAGGGATTACGAGGTTTATCTGGATGAAAACTCCGAATTGAGAAGAGCCTTAAATGTTAATAACATCCCTCATACCTTCCTTTTAGACAAAGACGGAAAAATAGTCTGGCAGCACAATGGCTACAAGCCAGGTGATGAGGATCACCTCTACGAACTGGTAGAAAAATTAACCAGCGGTCAAAGCATTAGTGAATAAAACCTCTTACTGTGATCAAAAAACTATTAACCCTTTGCCTACCATTAACCTTACTTATAATTACCGCAAAAGCACAGGAAAAGAGTATTAACTTAGGTCAGATAAGTGGTAATTTCCAATCTAACTTTCAATACTACTTCCAGGATACACTGATAGATCCTACCGGTGAAGCTTATCCGGACGAACGTCTTTTAGGTGCCGGTTTCCTGAACCTTACATATAATCGGGACAATTTCATTGCCGGCATACGTTATGAGAATTACCAGAACAATCTGGTTGGTTTACCGGAAGGTTATCGCGGTGAAGGGATCACTTACCGCTACGCCCGTTTTATTCGAAAAAAGGTAGACATTACAGCGGGTAATTTTTATGAACAATTTGGCAGTGGATTGACCCTCAGAACTTATGAAGAAAGGGGACTGGGTCTGGATAATAATCTTGACGGTGTACGGGTGATCTTCACTCCTGCAGAAGGAGTGGTACTCAAGGCTGTTATTGGAAGGCAGAGAAATTTCTTTGTAAAAAGTCTCGGAATAGTAAGAGGTTTTGATGCCGAATGGAGTCTTGGTAAATCTATAATGGGAGAAAAAACCAACCTGATTATAGGAGCTAGTTTCGTCAGCAAATACCAAAGGGATGAAAATCCTTTTTACAACCTTCCCGAAAACGTTGGTACCGGGGGGTTCAGGGCTAATCTGATCTCAGGGAACTTCAATTTCTACGGGGAATACGCCTACAAAAGCAGTGATCCCAGCACTGACAACGAATTTATTTTTAGGCCAGGGTCAGCTTTATTTATCAACGCCACTTATGCCGTGGGCAATTTGGGGACATCACTGGGCTTTAAACGCTGGGACAACTTCTCCTTCCGTTCCGAAAGAACTACTGACCCTCAGCAGCTGCTTATCAACTACCTCCCCCCTTTAACTACTTTGCACACTTATGCCCTGCCCGCCCTGTATTCCTTCAATACCGTTCTCACCGGGGAGATAGGTTTACAAGCTGAAGTATCCTATAATTTTGAGAGGGGATCTTCTTTTGGTGGTAAATACGGAACCCTGGTAACGCTGAGCTTTGCCAATAGCTACAGCATAGATAAAGATTTCACACCACGTCCTGTATTCAGCCCGGTTGACACCAGCGTGGTAGATGTAGCCATTGACGGTTCAGATGGCTATACCTCTTCATTTTTTGAAACAGGCCCACACAAGTATTTTCAGGATTTTCACGTTGAGATCAAGAAAAAGCTCAGCAAAGACTGGAAAGCGACCTTCACTTATTACAACTTTGACTTTAACAATAGTGTTCAACGAGGCGGGGTAAGCGACTGGAGCCTGGAAGAATCTGGCACATCACCTGAAATGTTCACAGTCAATGCCGGGGTGCTGGAATTACTTTACAAAATTAAGCCCAAACATTCTTTACGCTCAGAATGGCAATGGCTGGTAACAGAAGGCGACCGGGGCGACTGGGCTCTGGTATTACTGGAATACTCCATTGCCCCGGAGTGGTTTTTTGCCATTCAGGATGCCTATAATTACGGTAATCCAGTAGAAGATCTCAGAATTCACTATCTTAACATCAGTATGGGTTATACTATTGGTACTACCAGCTTCCAATTAGGTTACGGAAGGCAACAGGAAGGCGTTTTTTGCGTTGGTGGTATATGCCGGATTGTTCCTGCTTCCAATGGGTTTTCCCTTAATATGACCAGTAACTTTTAGTGATTATGAAAAAAATATTCTTACTCTCTGCTATCGCATTAACTTTTGCTGCTTGTGATGAGGTAGATCAGCCACTTGAAAATGAATTTGGCTTTTTGCCTTTCCCGGATAGCAGCAGCAAAGTGGTTTTGATAGAGGAATTTACCGGGGTTAAATGTAACAACTGCCCTAGGGCCGCAGAAAAAGCCAAATCTTATGAAGAACAGGCACCCGGGCAAGTAGTAGTGCTGGCGATACACTCCAGTAACTTTTCAGTACCGGATGAAAAGCATCCCAATGACTTCCGCACCGTTGAAGGTACCGAATTATATGATTTCTTTAGTCCTATAGGGGTTCCCTCCGGTATGTTTGACAGGGTCGGCCACCCTGATAATCACAGTGTTCTTTTAGGCGACTGGGATGCTTCTTTACAAGAAAGGTTAAACGCACCTACCCCTTGTGAAATTACTTCCACCCTGACTTATAACGAGGGTTTGCAGGAGTTTTCCCTTAAGGTGAGTACCGCTTTTATAGAAGGTGTAGAAGCAGACGTTTTTCTTTGTGCTTACCTGACAGAAAATGGCATAGTTGGTCCACAAACCATGCCTGATTACAGTATTAATAACGAATACGTACACAACCACGTCTTGCGAAGGAGTTTTAACGGAATTTACGGACAAATGCTGGTGACCAACCCTTCGCAGGGGGATGTTGCTCAAAAAACTTTGAGCCTGGAGCGCGAGCCGGAATGGGTAGCCGAGAACTGTTCTGCAGTTGTTTTTGTTTACGACCGGAGCAATTACCAAGTTCTACAGGCCCACTATGCCAAACTCGGTTCTTAAATATCTTATTGGTTTACTGCTGATAGTAGCCTTGCCCCGTTTAAAGGCACAGAACTTTGGGGGTGGCATTTACGCTGGAATGACTACAGCTCAGATAGACGGTGACGGGCTGGCCGGTTTCGACCTGCCGGGTTTTCACGCGGGGGTATACACCGATCTTAAGCTTACTTCAAAAAGTAAATTGCAGATGGAACTGGCTTTTATCCAGAAAGGAGCCAGAGAACCTATCAGTGATTCCAGTAATTTTTACAGAGCACGGCTCAACTATATAGAAATACCTTTTTTATACGTACTCCGTCTTAAAGATCTTTCATTAGAATTAGGCCCGGCTCTGGACATTCTGGTTTTAGCCAGTGAAGAAGATCAGGCTGGTGAGCGGATCATAGATCCGGAATTTTACAACTTTAACCTGACGGGTATTTTTGGTATTAACTGGCATTTTGCCCGACAATGGCATCTAAACCTTCGTTCTAATATATCCATAACTCCCATCAGGCCGGGTTTTGCCCCTACCGGAAGGCCCTTTGCCCTGCAACTGGGCGGTCGCGGGCAAAGAAATATTGTGTTGAGCTTTGCTATTGTTTATGATTTCCGCTCCTGATGATCTCTCAGAAAATAGAGATTTTGCTTTAAGCCTTTATAACCTGCCCTTTTAACTGCTGATTTTTTGAATATCTTTTGAAAAACTTCTTCGGTTATTTCCTGCCATTCGCTGGCTTTCATTCCCAGCATGTCCGGATGTGGTTCAAATACAGTTTCTTCTGTTGGTTTAGAGAAACGATTCCAGGGGCAAACATCCTGGCAAATATCACAGCCAAAGGCCCAGTTTTCCATTTGATCACTATACCTGGCTGGAATTTGGTCTTTCAGCTCAATGGTAAGATAAGAGATACATTTATTACTGTCCAGTAAATACGGTTGAACAATGGCATCAGTAGGACAGGCCTCTATACATTTAGTACAGTTACCGCAGTGGTCGGCTACAGGATTATCGGGTTCTAACTCTAAATCCAATATCAACTCTGCGATAAAATAAAAAGACCCAGCCCCTTTGGTCAATAAGAGGGTATGTTTACCTATCCAGCCCAGGCCAGCTCTCCTGGCCCATTCACGGTCCATTACAGGTGCTGAATCTACAAAGGCCCTTCCGTTTACCTCACCTATTTCTTCCTTTATGCGATTAAGCAATTCTTTTAGCTTGCGCTTGATCACAAAATGATAATCCTCTCCGTAAGCGTATTTGGCTATTTTGGGGGCTTCAGGGTCTCGCTGGATCTTTTCCGGATGATAATTCAGGAGAACTGAAACCACAGAGCGGGCTCCTTCTACAAGTTTGCGAGGATCTAATCTTTTATCAAAGTGATTTTCCATCCAGCGCATTTCACCCTGGTAATTGCGGTTCAGCCACTCCTCCAGCAAGGGAGCCTGTTCTTCGAGAAATTCTGCCCGGGATATACCGCAAGACATAAAACCCAACCGCAAAGCTTCTGCCTTTATAAAATCAGTGTATTTCTGCTTAGGGTTGATCAAAGAGGCCTCCTTCCTGGCGAGGGATTTTGATATTGAGATGTTTATAGGCTTTATCGGTAACTATGCGTCCTCTTTGGGTACGTATCATAAAGCCTTCCTGTATTAAAAAAGGTTCATAAACCTCCTCTATAGTTCCGGCCTGCTCACCTACTGCGGTGGCAATAGTATTGACTCCCACCGGCCCTCCTTTGAATTTATCGATAATGGTGGTGAGTATTTTGTTATCCATCTCATCCAGGCCATATTCATCCACATTAAGAGCCTCCAGGCCGTAAACAGCTATTTCTTTGGTAATAATTCCTTCCCCTTTCACCTGGGCAAAATCGCGCATTCTACGCAGCAAAGCATTGGCAATACGGGGAGTTCCCCTGCTCCTGCGGGCAATTTCTATGGAAGCATCTTCTTTGATCGGCACATTTAAAATACCGGCTGAACGCTCTACTATGGTAGTAAGCAATTCTGTAGAATAATATTGTAAACGACTGTTAATACCAAAACGCGCTCTTAGTGGTGAAGTCAGTAAACCCGAACGGGTGGTTGCCCCTATCAAAGTAAAAGGATGGAGGTTGATCTGCACACTGCGGGCACTGGGACCGGACTCGATCATAATGTCGATGCGATAATCTTCCATAGCGGAATACAGATACTCCTCCACTATGGGGCTAAGGCGGTGGATCTCATCTATAAAAAGTACATCGCGTTCCTCCAGGTTGGTGAGCAAGCCAGCCAGATCACCCGGCTTGTCGATTACCGGCCCGGAAGTGATCTTAATGTTAGAGCCTAATTCGTGCGATAAAATATGAGCCAGAGTAGTTTTCCCCAAGCCGGGAGGGCCATGCAATAAAACGTGATCGAGTGCTTCACCACGGAGGTTTGCCGCCTTGACAAAGATCTGCAGGTTTTCCAGTACTTTTTCCTGCCCGGCAAACTCATTAAAACTCAAGGGCCTGAGTTTTTTTTCAAGTTCTAACTCTTCTGGTGAAAAATTATCCGAATCAGCATCTACCAAACGATCCATAAACTGGCTTTACAGCAAAGGTAAAGATTAGATAAGTACGAGTTGAAACCCAAACGGCATAGGCTGGTTTATGATCTATATTACTATCTAAACATTTTAAAAAAATTTGCGCTATGCAAAGCAACCCTCGTATAGCTAACTTGCATCATTTACTGGTAGCCCTATATATATGAGAACCTACTATCGCTTTCTTCACTTCAGGATAGGCCTGCTTATTAGCTGTGTTCTTTTTATTCATGTAACCTATGCCCAGTCTAATTACAACGTCTTGTTCATTGGCAATAGCCTTACCTATGTCAATGACCTTCCCGGGATGATCAACAATATTGCAACTTCAGATGGTAATTCTCTTAATCATAGCTCGCATACTCCAGGCGGTTCATCCTTAAGCAGCCTTCATTACTACCCCAATGCTATAGCTAAAATTACGCAGCAGCCCTGGGATTATGTGATCCTGCAAGGACAAAGTACAGAAGCTATAGTAAGCCAGAACCACAATCATTTTTTTATGCAATCGGTGGCCAACCTGGTACACAGGATCACCCAAAATGGCTCAAAAGCTGTTTTTTACATGACTTTTGCCAATAATGATATCAACAACGATTACAATAAAATACAAACCATTATTGCCAACGCTTACATTTATGCGGGGAATATGACCCATTCCGTTATATCACCTGTGGGTTTAGCATGGCAACAATCTCTTAAAATAAGGCCAGACCTGGTTTTGCACCAAGCTGATGGCGTTCACCCAACGGTAATGGGCACTTACCTTACTGCCTGTGTCTTTTACACTTCTCTTTATTGTGATTCCCCTTTGGGTCTATGGCATCCGGCAAGTATTTCGCAGCAAGAAGCAGCTCACTTTCAGCAGATTGCCCATGATCTGATTTTTGATAGCCTGCTTTACTGGAATATGGATGCCTGTGCTGCTTTGACACTTAACCCTCCACTTACTTCTGATCATATTCGTTTGTTCCCTAATCCAGCTTCAACTGAATTTAGAGTATCGGTTCCCGGAAAAGACTCTTCTGCTCTTAAGATCGATATCTTCAGTCAGGATGGCCGCCTGGTAAAGAGTGAGATATTCCCCGAGCATGAACACGCCCGGATTGATGTAACCGATCTACCCTCCGGTCTTTTTACGGTAGCACTGGAAACAGCAAAGCAAACGGTACGAACCAAATTGATCATCACCAAATGAAAAAGGGCTGCGCTTTGGTTATAGCATTGTGCTTTATTTCTCTCAAGGGTAGAGCACAACAATGGACGGTTTACGATACCGCTACGCATTATATACCGGCCAACCTGGTAGTTCAGCTGGATAGTAATCGTTTTCTTTCGTTAATATCAGTCAGAGCCTATTCTTACGATCCCGATTCTGGTTCTAAAGAGTTGACTTCTTTTAACATACCTATCAGGTATAGTATTGATCAACATGGTTCACAGGGCACGCTACTCAGTAATGGGCAGGTTCTTTTTACAGGTGATAGTGCGGCATTATACGATCCCCAGCTGGATGTGCTGACCAAAGTAAATGGCCTGGGGCAGGGCAGGCTTTTTCACAGTGCTGTTCGCTTGCAAAATGGACAGGTATTAATAGCCGGGGGAAAAGGTAACAGAGGACCTGATTTTACCTGGGAAGTTTTTAACTCCTGTGAATTATACGATCCTTCTTCCCAAAGCTGGCAGCAGGCTGCATCTTTACCTGTAGGCAGAGCTTTTAGTGCTTCTATCCTGCTTAATGGTGGAAAAGTGCTGCTGACGGGAGGTTACGATTCCATCGGCAATCCCGTAAAAGAGGCTATGCTCTACGATCCGCTGAACAATAGCTGGACCTCTGCTAACGACCTGCATACTCCTTCTTGCTTTCATAGCCTGGTGAAGCTGAACACTGGGGAGGTGCTTCTTTTTGGCGGCCTGGGGCCTGGTGGTGCGCTTAACCGGGTTGAGAAATATGACCCTATAAACAATACCTGGTCCCTGGCAGGAAATATGCTGGAGCACCGCTTTGGCCATACCGCTACCCAAATGCCGGATGGTTCTATCATTGTAGTTGCGGGGGCCAATGCGGTACCCTTAAAAAGTGTGGAACGCTTTGACCCGCAAACCAATTCTTCTGCCCTTATTGCCCCTTTACATGAAGCACGAAGTGAACACCAGGCTTTTTTAATAAAGAACGGTGGGCTCATAGTAATCGGAGGTAAAAATGAAACGATCTTTAACTTTAGTTCTATCAGGGCTAATTATACGGAGGTTTTCCGGTAACTGTTTAAAGGTGGCAGGTGTTATCGACTATACCCTGACTATCAGGTTCTTTTATAAACCAGGAGTAATATTTTTGTTTTTTGAGAACATTCAAATAAAACCGAAATCTGCCTTAAGGCGTTCCACGAATTCATCTTTTCGCCTGTAAGAAAGGTCCACATGAGAATCATCCCGCATAATGACGTAACCTGCTTTTCCCTTAACATACTTCTTCACATGAGTAAGGTTGATCAGATGTTTTTTATGCACCCTGAAAAAGAAAGCCTGAGGTAATATCTTTTCGAAGTTTGAGAGGCCTTTGGAAACTACTATTTCTTTGTGATCGACAGTGTGGAAGGAGGTATAGCTACCCATTGCTTCGCATCTTATGATATCTGAAATCCCGACAAACTCAAAAGAGGAACCCACCGGAAGGGCTATTTTTTTAAATTCATTCTTGTTTTCACCAACAAGCTTTAGCTTTTGCTCAATAAAAGGATCGCGATGCCTTTGTTTATAGCGATCCACCACTTTTTCGAGATCTTCTACTTTAATGGGTTTCAACAGATAAAAAAGAGCGGCATAATCAAAAGCTTTTATAGCGTATTGATCATAAGCGCTGATAAAAACGAGGGAAAAGTCAATAGAATCAAGTCTTTCCAGCAGATCAAAGCCACTGCCGTCTGGCATGTTTATGTCCAGAAAAACCAGTTCAGGTTCTTTTTCTGTGATAAGTTTTAAACCCGAAGCTACATTTTGAGCTTCTCCTCTTATTTCTAATTCCGGAATGAACTCTTCAATGTATGTCCGGATAAGATCCCTGCTTTTAGCTTCATCGTCTATAATTACACTCTTTATCTTATCCATTGTTCAACGGTAATTTTTTGTCATGTGAATACTAAATTCTACTCTGGTACCGCCCGGTTGCTGTGCTTCGTCAAACAGATCTATAATAGTTAATCTGAATACATTGCTATAATAGCTGTTTAAAAGACTTATCCTGTCCTGAATGTTTTTTAGACCTATAGATTTGTGTACGTCTTTTGATTTGCCTTCATTTATATGACTCGATCTACCTACTCCGTTGTCTTGTACAACGCACAGCAGGCTTTCTTTACTTGGCAACCAGCTAAATTGCAATTTCAGCATCAGGCAATTTCCTTTTTTTGGTGATAAGCCATGCCAGATGGCATTTTCAATGATTGGCTGAAGTATCATTGGTGGTATTTTCAACTCTTCGATATTGAGTTCAGGATCAATTTGCAGTTGAAACTCTATGGAATTCTCCATTCGCATATTTTCCAGTTCAACGTAAAGCCTTAAAACCTCAATTTCTTCTTCTAAACTAATACGGGAGGAAGCAGAGTTATATAAAGATTTGCGGATCAGGCTTGAAAAATCACTCAAATATCGGGCGGCTTTTTTTTTTTCATTTTTCGCATTAAAAGATTGGATGGAGTTGAGCGCATTAAACATAAAATGCGGGTTCATTTGAGCCTGCAGGGCCATTTGTTCTGAACGGATGATCCTGAGCTTGAGCCTTGACCTTCTTTTTTGTGCCAGGATAATCCAGTAGGAAACCGACATCACTACACCCAGGGTAAATAATACAAAAAGGCTGATAAACCACCAACTGAGCCATACAGGAGGCTTTATGGCAAAGGAGAAGCTCGCTGTCTTATTACTCCATACCCCGTCTTTGTTTTGAGCCAGCACTTCAAAAGTGTAATGCCCGTGGGGCAGATAGTTATATTCTGCATTTAATGAACGGGTATAATGCCATTTATCATCCAGGTTTTTAAGACGATACTTATAATTGATGCTTCCAAGGCTAGGGTAGGATAAGCCCAAAAAAGAAACGGAGATATCATTTTGAGAATAGTTGAGGTGTATGAACTCCTGCTTAATAACTGAATCTGCTGTTCTAATTCCAGTAATATATATGTCGGGAGGGGTTATCAAAGGTTGCAAGCTGCCCGAGCGGATAACAGAAAGTCCTTTTTCGGTCCCTACGTAAACCAGGGAATCTATCACTAAAATCTTATTGATGCTATTTGAAATAAGGCCATCATCTTTGTTGTAGTTCTCAATGGTATATTGTGGAGGAGAAAATGAAGAGAACACTATTTTGGATAAACCGTTAGATGTTCCGCACCAAAGTGTGTTTTGATGAAAATCTATAGAGTTGACCTTATTGGAAGCCAGGCCGTTTTTTTCTGAGATATTCCAAATTGCCTCATCTGCCTTGAATACTATACCTTGTTCATTAGACGCCATAAATAAATTTTGACCTTGCACTTCGAGACTATTGAACCTGATATTCAAAAGCGGTTCGTCAGGGTCGTATTGAGCAATAAGGGAATCCTTAAACTGCCATAACCCTTCATTAGCGACTATCCATACATTATTGTTTATATCGGAGCGGGCATCGTTTACTCTCAATCTCTGTTTATTGCTTATGTTGCGTTCTTCAGGAGGGCTAATCAATAACACCGAAGAAAAAAGCTTTGAAAAAAAGATGTAACCTGATCCTTTTTTCCAGGGAAAAATAAAACCATTCCGCATACGCCCTAAATAACGGCCATTATCCAATTTCTGGAGAGAAAGAAAAATAGGGTCTTTTAAATCATCAGGATCAGAGTCAGTGTTGTTTTTAATAAATATGGTATCTCCTATTTTAGTAAGCCCTGTTATTGTCTGGTAGGTAGCCAGCTCTAATTTATGTCTGTTTAAATCTCCGTTGTTTTGCAAAACATCGTAAGCCGCTTTTACGTCCCTGTAAACGATATAAATATTTCCTTCATTATCGGCTTCCATATCCAATATGGATGATCCACTCAGCCCTTTCTCTTCATTGGTGTAATTGTAAACAGCCTCTTTTGGCAAATAATAAAGGCCGTTTAAAAGCGAGGAAAACCACAGACCCCCATCTTTATCCTGATAAATATCGGCAATGGATTCACCTCTTAACCATACTTTTTCAGGCTTATTTTCATTAGAGAATGATCGGTAAAGTTTTACTCCTTTCAACCCTTCGCCAACAAAAAAGTATTTATCTGTTTTGAGCATCGACAACGCTGCATCAGCTATATCCATACTCCTAATTGTATTTGTTGGGGTTGTAGAATCCGGCAGCTCCAGTATGACCCGGCCTAAGTTGACATAAGTATTTGTTTGCCATCTATGATAACTGTGTAACATCTTGAGTGTAGATAAAAATGTCATTTGATCTTTCTTTAGCTTAAAATCAACTGCCGGTTTATCTATATGCAAATACGGTGTCTGCTTCTGGTCACCCGATTGGGTTCCAATATAAAATTCGTATACAAAACCATTTTCTACGCTGTGAAGGTATATCCAGGAGCTATCCGTATAGGCTTCTTTAAAGGGATTCTCTTCTGCCTTACCTGTAGAATCGATCTTTACTATTCCTCCGTGTTTAGTGATAAAGACTTCATCAAAAATACTCACATGGAATGAATGAACCACATTACTAGATCCTAATTTATTGATTAACATATCATTATAAACATACTGATGTATAGCCCCATTCTGCCAATAGCAAATACCTTTACTCAGGGTTACAAACCATATCCTGCCTTTGGAATCTTTGAAAAGATCGATCACTACATTTTCAGGCAGGCCTTCATCAATGGTAAATTTTTCGAAATTGTAACCGTTGAAACGCGCTACACCGCCATCGGTGGCAATCCAAAGATAGCCCTGTTCATCCTGTACGGTTTCATAAACCTCATTGGAAGGCAAACCTTCTTCAGCCGTATAATGAACAAAACGAGGCTGTTGAGATGCAGCAGAAATGCAAAACAAACAGCTCAAAAACAGAGCAATTATTTTCATGACTTGAAATAAGGCTTAAGCTAATATATGTATAAGCTGCTGATACGAAAAAAGCCCACTCAAATGAGCAGGCTTTTTATAGCTTTTTAAATACCAGAAAAATCAGTGTCCTGTTTCCATTTCATTCTCTTTTATCGGAATGTTTTGAGGTACAAAATCGTCTTCTGCACCGGGCTTGCTGTAATCATACGCCCAGCGGTGTACCTCGGGAATCTCACCGTACCAATTACCATGAATGTGTTCGATGGGAGCAGTCCATTCCAGGGTATTGGATTTCCATGGATTTTGTTCGGTCTTTTTCCCTCTGAACATACTGTAGAAAAAGTTGAACAGAAATACTAACTGGGCAATTCCTCCGGTAATGGCAAATATGCTGATCAGCACATTGATATCCGCCAGGTCATCGAACATAGGAAAAGCGGTGTTGGTATAATACCTGCGCGGAAGACCTGCCATTCCCATGAAGTGCATGGGGAAAAACACTCCGTAAGCAGATACAAAGGTTATCCAAAAGTGAACGTAGCCCAGTGTTTTGCTCATTCTACGCCTGTACATTTTGGGGAACCAGTGGTAAACTCCGGCAAACAATCCAAAAATAGCTGAGAGTCCCATTACAATATGGAAGTGAGCCACTACAAAGTAAGTATCGTGAACATTTATATCGAGAGCACTGTCTCCCAGAATCAGGCCGGTAAGTCCTCCCGTAATAAAGGTAGATACCAGGCCAATGGAAAACAACATAGCCGGGGTAAGTCTTAAATTTCCTTTCCAAAGAGTAGTAATGTAGTTAAATGCCTTGACCGCAGATGGTATGGCAATTAAAAGCGTAGTAAAGGTAAATACCGATCCGAGGAAGGGGTTCATTCCCGTAATGAACATATGGTGTCCCCAAACTATGAACGAAAGGAAAGCAATAGCCAAGATAGAGCCCACCATGGCACGATACCCAAAGATCGGTTTGCGGGCATTGGTAGAAATAACTTCGGAAGTTATACCCAAAGCGGGTAACAAAATAATATATACTTCTGGGTGCCCGAGGAACCAGAATAAGTGCTGGAACAGGATAGGGCTACCACCCTGGTTGGATAAGAGTTCTCCGGCTACCAAAATATCAGAGAGGTAAAAGCTGGTGCCCAAACTGCGATCGAAGATCAATAACAAAGCGGCTGAAAATAATACCGGAAAGGACAATACTCCCAGGATAGCGGTAACAAAGAAAGCCCAAATGGTTAGGGGCAACCTGGTCATAGTCATACCCTTGGTGCGCAGGTTCAATACCGTTACAATGTAATTAAGCGCTCCCAAAAGAGAGGATACAATGAAAAGTGACATACTCACTAACCAGAGGGTCATACCCATACCAGAACCTGGAATAGCCTGCGGTAAAGCGCTAAGAGGAGGATATACCGTCCAACCGGCTGAAGCAGGACCGCTTTCTACAAAAAGAGAGATGACCATTACTATACTGGAAGAGAAAAAGAACCAGTAAGACAACATATTGATAAATCCCGAAGCCATATCCCTGGCACCAATCTGCAATGGAATTAAAAGGTTGGAGAAGGTGCCACTCAATCCGGCTGTTAATACAAAAAAGACCATTATGGTACCGTGAATAGTAACCAGTGCCAGGTAAATATTGGGATCCATAACTCCATCTGCCCCCCATTTGCCAAGCAAGGTCTCCAGTATAGGCCACTGCTTATCGGGCCAGGCCAATTGCAGACGGAAAAGCAAAGACATTCCCACACCAATAATTCCCATTACCATACCGGTAAGCAGGAATTGTTTGGCGATCATTTTATGATCCTGGCTAAAAACATAAGTGTTCCAAAAGGTTGCTTTGTGATGGTGATCGTGTGCATGTTCGTCATGTGTCGCCATATCCTCTTCTCTCTTAATTCGGTTTAATGCTGTTTAATTTATAATAATTCAGCGAAGCTTTTTTGTTCACTGAGCCACTTATTAAATTCTTCTTCAGTCTCCACTACAACTTTCATTTGCATATTGTAATGAGCCGATCCGCAAATCTTATTGCACAATAAAACGTAATCAAACTCCCAGTTGTCGTCACCGCGGGCAGAACGGATCTCATTGACATTAGAGACTTTCTCTATCATATCAGGGTTGTTACGCATCTCAGCCGTAGTAATACTGGGAACAAATTGAAACTGAGTACTGGTACCGGGAACACAATTCATCTGAACCCTAAAGTGGGGTAAATAAGCAGAATGGATCACGTCCTGGCTTCGAAACTTAAAAATGACCGGTTTGTTTACCGGCAAGTGAAGTTCAGAAGTAATAATATCATCCAGAGAAGTTACATCATTTACATCGAGGCCAAGATTGTTGGTTCCTTCGATCATTCTCACGTTAGCGTAACCTAGCGAATTATCGGAACCCGAGTAACGGGCCTGCCAACCAAATTGCTTGGCATAGATTTCCACTACCATAGGGTCTTCTTCAGAGCTGGGGTTCATCACGTCACTCCAGGTGGCTAAACCGTAAAGAATAAGACCTGCCAATACTACAGCCGGTACCCCAGTCCAAAAAAGCTCCAGCCTGTTGTTGTGCTCCATGTAAACCGCCTTGCGTTTTGAGCTTCCCCTGAATAAGTAGGCAAAGACAAATAGCAAAGGTTGAGTGATAAAGAACACCACTACTATGAGTCCCATAGAAATATCCCAGAGATTGTCAATCTCAATCCCATGCAAAGAAGCCGATATGGGCAACAAGATGGAATCGTATTCAACAACCATCCAGATGAAACTGCCTAACATAAAGATCAGGAAAACCAGCATCAATATCCCCTGGGTGCGATTGTCTTTATCGGTGATGGAAGCATCATCGCTTCCCTTTATTTCGGCTGATAATTCAAAAACTCTCACGGCCTGACCTATAGCAATCAGGCCAAGTAATCCAACAACAATGATCAGTAAAGTTTCCATTCTCTAATACTATTTTATATGTGATGGTATTTACTTTCTAACAACATAGGGTGGTTTTTAGAAACCAGCGGGGCTTTGGCCAAAGACCTGAACACCACTAAGATGAAGAGCCCGGCAAATCCCAGGAAGGTACCAATGCTCACTAAACCTATACTCCATAAGCTTCCCACTGTTCCAGGCATAACCATAATGTAAACATCTAACCAGTGACCTATAATAATGAAGATTCCTGCTGTTACTAAGAAGCCGTAATTTCTCTTGGTATTACGACTCATCAATACTAACACGGGGAATACAAAATTGATCGCCAGCATAAGGAAAAACAACCCTTTATATTCGCCAAAGCGAGCCATATAATACGTTACTTCTTCCGGTATGTTGGAATACCAGATGAGCATAAACTGGGAGAACCACAAATAAGTCCAGAAAATGGAGAAGGCAAACATAAACTTACCCAGATCGTGGATATGGTTTTCGTTGACGTCTTCCAGGTAACCTTTACTCTTCAGATAAATAATAATAAGCGTAAGAACCGTTAAGGAACTCACAAAAATCCCGGCAAAAGTGTACCAACCAAACAGGGTGCTGAACCAGTGCGTATCAATGCTCATGATCCAATCCCAGGCGCTGGTAGAAGAGGTTACCGCAAAAAATACGAGGAAACCAGCGGAAAGATTGCGCATTTTTTTCCATTGAGCAGCTACATCACCTCCTCTATCCATTTTTAAGGACATTCTGCGTAATAACATGGCGGCTCCAACCCAACCAATAAGGTAAATTAAAGTCCTGAGAAGATAAAAAGGGCCGTTCAAATAGCCTTCTTTACCAGCTATGATCTCGTCATAATGAGGGGATTCGGGATCCATAATACCTTCCTGCATCCAGTGCCAAAGGTGATTATCGCCTATATGATAAACACCGGTTACCACCAATAAGAGCATTATCATCACTGGAATTACCAAAAACTGCGACATGGCTTCCATCACCCTTAAGATCAGGGTAGCCCAGCCTGCCTGGGCAGCATATTGTATAGCCAGGAAAAATAAGGCGCCTAACGCAATAGCTAAAAAGAAAAAGTTATTGACCAGTAAATTCGCCCAGGGCTTATTAGCCATTTGATGATGCAGGTGTTCTTTATCAACGTGAGCTTCAGCCATAGTCCGATGATAGTGATTATTATCAGGGGTAGCACGGGAAGCGCTTTTGTGATAATTGAAATTGTCTTTGTGTTCCTCAAAATATTCTGAGTTGTGATGATCATCGTGATGGGATCCTCCGTGATCAGCTTTGTGCTGGTCTTCTGCGTGATGCTCATCTTTTCCGTGGTGAGCATCACCGTGGCCTTCTGTATGGTGACCATCTGCTTCGTGGTGTTCAGTGCCTTCATGTCCGTGATGAGCTTCATCGTGACCCCTACCTGTAAAAAAGCTCGCTCCTACTGATATAATACCAATTAAGATCAGTATGTATGACAATGTTTTTAATCTGCCGGTAAATTCAAACATTTCCTGGTTTATTAAAGAATTTATCCTTGATTCTGTTCTTCGTTCACTCCTTCTGTTTCAGCGGTAGCATTGCTATCGCTTACTTCTGTAGCTTCTGTTGCAATATCTTCACCTGTTAGTTCTGCCTTGAGTTTTAACACGTGATAAGCTATTTTCCACCTTTCTTCAGGTGTAACCTGTGCAGCATGTGAACCCATAATGCCCTTGCCATAGGTAACTACGTGAAAAACAGTTCCCATATTGATGTCGCGATCGGCATAAGAAGGAATACCTGCTATCTTGTCGCGTTTCATCAAAATACCCTGGCCGTCACCTTTATCACCGTGACAGTGCCCACAATAAATTTTATAAAGGCCGGCTCCTTCTGCTAAAGTCAAAGAATCAGGTTTAATAGTAGCCGGAGCCTTGAGATTGGCTTTAGCTGCCTCATAACCAGAAGCGTCAGAAGCGTAGCTCTGGTAAACCATAAAGCCGCGGGGTACAGTTCCTTCAACAGGCTTACGGGCGGAGAGGCTGTCTTCAAAATTATCATAAGGCTGATAAGCTTCCAAAGCAGGACCACGGTACATATCAGGCATGTATTCCCATCCTGTAGAACGTTCGTCACCGCAGGAGCTCAGGAAGAAAATACCTGCTCCCAATGAAAACAACACAGCGAAAAAATTCTTTCTAAGCATTCTGATCAGTTTTTTCACTTATTTCTATAGCTCCGGTCTCTTTGAGCAAAGTCATCAGTTCTTCTCTATCACCGGTTAATTCCACTTCCATAAGAAATTTATCATCGGTAGTTCTGGGATCTGGATTAAGGCGCTTTCTTCCGGGATAAATACCATTGCGGAAGAAAAAGGTCCAAACCATAAGGTGAGCGGCAAAGAATACTGTCAATTCAAACATGATAGGTACGAAAGCCGGCATGTTGTACCCCCAGGTAAAACTGGGCTTACCTCCTATATTCATAGGCCAGTCAACGATCATCATCCAATAAGTGATGGCAATGGCGGTGGATAGACCTAATAGGCCATAGAAGAATGCGGCTGTACCAATGCGGGTTGGCGCCAGACCCATGGCATGATCCAAACCGTGGACAGGAAAAGGTGAATACACCTCTTCAACATGATACCCTTTGGCCCTGACGTCCTTTACGCCTTTCAGCAAAACGTCATCATCGTCATAAAGGGCATTGATGATTACTTTATGATCAGTGGTGCTGCTCATGTTACTCGTGTAATTTTTTATAATTCTCGCCTGATGACTTCAAGATTGTTTTCAATTCTGCCTGGGCAATTACCGGGAAGGAGCGCGCATATAAAAGGAAAAGTACGAAGAAGAAACCAATAGTTCCAATAAAGATTCCTATATCCACAAAGGTAGGAGAGAACATACTCCAGGATGATGGCAGATAATCGCGATGTAAAGAAGTAACAATGATCACAAAGCGTTCAAACCACATACCTATGTTTACTACTATGGAAATGATGAAGGTAAACATCAGGCTGGTTCTCAATTTTTTGAACCACATAAACTGAGGACTGAATACGTTGCAGGTCATCATGCTCCAATAAGCCCACCAATATGGTCCGGTGGCACGGTTAAGGAAGGCGTATTGCTCGTATTCCACTCCGCTGTACCAGGCTATAAATAACTCTGTAATATAGGCCACCCCAACAATAGAACCGGTAAGCATAATAATGATGTTCATCATTTCTATATGTTGGATAGTAATATAATGTTCCATTCTGAAAAGCTTGCGCACAATAATTAATAGAGTTTGTACCATGGCAAAGCCCGAGAAGATCGCCCCGGCCACGAAGTAAGGCGGGAAAATAGTGGTGTGCCAGCCCGGTATAACGGAAGTGGCAAAGTCCATCGATACAATAGTGTGTACAGACAGTACCAAAGGAGTTGCCAAGCCTGCCAGCACGAGGGATACTTCCTCAAAACGCTGCCAGTGTTTGGCTTTACCGCCCCAACCGAAGCTCAATATTTTATAAATGTGTTTTTGGATAGGTTTTACTGCACGGTCGCGGATCATGGCAAAATCGGGAATAAGCCCTACATACCAGAATACCAGTGAAACCGAAAAATACGTTGAGATGGCAAATACGTCCCAAAGCAGAGGCGAGTTAAAGTTTACCCATAATGATCCAAATTGGTTGGGTATAGGAAATACAAAATAAGCCATCCAGATACGTCCCATGTGGATGCCGGGGAACAAAGCTGCCTGTATTACAGAGAAAATGGTCATGGCTTCCGCAGAACGGTTAATCGACATTCTCCACTTCTGACGAAACAGCAAAAGGATAGCGGAAATGAGGGTTCCTGCGTGACCGATACCCACCCACCATACAAAGTTGGTGATATCCCAGGCCCAACCTACGGTCTTATTCAAACCCCAGGTACCAATACCCACACCTATAGTGTATAGGATACATCCTACACCCCAGAGAAAGGCAATAAGTGAAAGGCTAAAAACCAGCCACCAGGAACGGGGTGCTTTGGTTTCTATAGGACGGGCTACTTCAACGGTAATATCGTGATAGCTTTTATCACCTTTAATGAGGGGTTCTCTTATGGGAGCTTCGTAGTGCATCTTAACTCTTTATATTTTTAAGCTCTGTTTTTAACCTTAGTTTGATAAAATACGGAGGGCTGTGTTCCTACTTCTTCCAGCAGGTGATACATGCGTTTATCCTGCTTCATTTTAAATACCCGGCTATCTTTATCATTTACATCTCCAAAGACTATGGCACCGGTATCACAAGCTGACTCACAGGCACAATTTATATCTCCGTCTTTTAGCTTTCTTCCTGCCTTTTTAGCTTCCAGCTTGGCATACTGTATATTTTGTATACACATCGAGCATTTTTCCATTACTCCCCGGCTGCGCACGGTAACATCTGGATTAAGTACCATACGACCGAGATCATCGTTCATGGCGTAATTAACTCCAAAATTCTTTTCATTGTCGTGGTACAGGAACCAGTTGAACCTACGTACTTTATAAGGACAGTTATTAGCGCAATAACGGGTACCGATACAACGGTTATAGGCCATATGATTTAATCCCTCGGCACTGTGAGTGGTTGCCGCTACCGGGCAAACTGTTTCACAGGGAGCGTGATTACAATGCTGGCACATTATTGGCTGGAAGAATACGTCCGGACTTTCGGCAGGGTGCTCCATTTCGGCAAACTTCTCTATTGCACCTATCCCTTCTTCCTCCGCTTTTTCTTCTGTCATATCACTGCTGTAGTAGCGGTCAATACGCAACCAGTGCATGTCGCGGTGCTTGCGCATTTCTTCTTTACCTACTACCGGTACATTATTCTCCGAATGGCAGGCAATAACACAGGCACCGCAGCCATTACAAAGGTTCAGGTCTATGGACATATTCCACATATGCCCGGTTTCGTGATCAAAGTCATCCCATAAATTGGTCTCCTCAGCACCTAATGGACCCTTATAGGTTTCGAAAACTATTTGCTGATTCCAACCGTCACCTCTTTCAGTAGAAGGTGGTTCATGAAGATATCTATCTAAACTCGTTTCATTTACAATTTTACGGCCCATCATGGTGTGTGCCAACTGTACACAGGCAAACTCGTGTTCACCTTCAGCCTTTTCTATGCTTAATCCGCTAGCGTTGTGCTGACCATTCATCAGGGCAAAAGCATTTACGCCAACTCCATCGGCCGCTTTACCAGCCCCGCTTCTACCATAGCCAACTGCTAAACCAATAGTGCCATGAGCCTGGCCGGGTTGAATGAAAACCGGAACATTCTCTATGGTCTTACCATTTACAGTGATATTTACTACATCACCATTAAGGGCTCCGTTGGATTCATTCCAGTTGTTCAGTCCTTTTTCCAGGGCATCTGCTGCGGAAATAGTGATATAATTATCCCAGCTGACACGACTGATCGGATCGGGCAATTCGAGAAGCCAGGGATTATTGGCCAAGTCGCCTATACCCATACCAGATTTTTGATAAAACTGGATCTCAAAACCTTGATTTGATGCTTTAGCCAATCGTTGGGCTGAAAAATTAAGGCTAGGTGAGGTCTCTGATGCTTCCTCCGTATTTTCTTCGGCTACTCCCGTTTCTGTCACTTCAGATTCCGTTGTTGTAGCAACAGTATCTGACTTAAATACCCCATCGTGAAGTACCTGTTGCCAATCTTTTCCATTTAATATGCCTTGCCAGTTGGCCGCTAAATAATTGTGGTAAGTTCCGGTTTTCCCGCTCCAGGCCATCAGGCAGTCTTCCATCTGGCGGGTGTTAAAAAGCGGTCTGATCAATGGTTGCTGTAGACTGTAATGTCCATCGGCAGGCATAGCATCGCCCCAACTCTCCAGATAATTGTGTCGGGCACAAACGTATTTTACTTTTTGAGCGGTCTCATCATTCTTTTCAGAAAAATATACACTGGCACTCACTTTTTCCAGCCCTTTGGCAAAGCTATCTTCATTAGCCAAACGGTATACAGGGTTGAGGTTGTGAATGAAGAGAGCACCTACATTTCCACTATTCATATCGGCAATTAACTGCTTCATAGCAGCATCATCTCCCTGGCGGAAATAAGTGCGTTTGCTGTAATCTACAGTCATTCCCGAATTGCCTAAAAGATCGTTTATTCCAATAGTGATTGCTTCAATATCTGCATTATTGCTACCGGAAACGACCAAACCTTTACTACCTGCTTTTAACAGTTCTTTAGCAACTTGCTTTATTTGGGAAGTCAATGCTGTTTTTCCACCGGGAAGGGAAGCTACACCTTTAGCTTTGGCAACTTCGTTGTACAATGCTACCAGGGCACTACCCAATTCTGAGGGTTTGAGCTTGTAGCGTTTGTCGGCATTACTTCCGGTAAGGCTTAAGTTAGTCTCAAATTGCAGGTGACGCGACATATTCTTGCCGGGCACCCTGCGCTTGGCATAATCGGCACTTACACCCTGACCGATCCAGTCGCCTAAGAAATCTGCTCCAAAACTTACGATAACATCGGCATTTTGGAAGTTATATATCGGCAAAGCCCTTTTTCCGGTAGCAGCTTTTAAAGCGTCTAATTTGCCGGAATAGGAATATGCATCGTAAGTAACGTGCTTGAAATTAGCATACTGAGAGCCAAATTCTTTAATGAGTTTTTTAGTGGTAGGACTCAATATAGAAGAGGTAAGGAACACTACCTGTTTGCCGCTGGCAGCTACACTGTCTAAATCTTTTTTCAGTTGGCTATCCACGTCACTCCAAGTCGCTTTTTTCCCGCTGATAAGAGGACTTTGCAAACGTGTAGCATCATAGAGGTTGAGCACGGAAGCATGAACACGGGCATTAGCACTGCCGTTAATGCCTGCCATTGTATTGTGCTCTATTTTGATCGGCCTTCCCTCGCGGGTTTTAACCAGTATAGAAGCGTAATCATACCCGTTGGAAAATGTAGTGGCGTAATAATTAGGAATACCCGGGATAATTTCTTCGGGGGCTACTACATAGGGAATTGATTCTACTATAGGTGCTTCACAGGCTGCAAGGGTAGCTGCTGCCGTAGAAAAGCCCATCATTTTTAAAAAGTCTCTCCTGCTGGTAGATGAATCTTCCAGCTTAGCTTTATCTCCCAGGAATTCGTCTACGGGAAGTTTTTCTGCAAACTCGTTATCGCGCATTTTCTGCACTACTTCAGAGTCTACCAGTTCTTCTATTCCTTTCCAGTATTTTTTATTTTCTGCCATTATTCTTTAGGAAAGATTTCTGATTAATAGTGACACTTACCACACTCCAGGCCTCCGATCATTTCAACGGTGATCTTGGCATCAGCACCATACTTCTCTTTAAGCTTCTCGTGCATCTCTGTGTAATAGTCGTTGGATTCTACCTTAACCTGGGTTTCGCGGTGGCAATTGATACACCAGCCCATTGTTAAAGGCGAATACTGGTAAACTTCTTCCATTTCTTCTATAGGGCCGTGACACTCCTGGCAGGCTATCTGCCCGGCTGTAACATGTTGTGAGTGGTTGAAATAGGCCAGATCCGGCAAGTTGTGAATGCGCACCCACTTGATAGGTTTTTGCTCGTAGCCTTCTATGTATTGGCTGTTTTCGGCATCCCAGCCTACAGCTGCGTAGATCTTGGCAATTTCTTCTTTTCCGTATTTAGGTCCTTCCTGGACATACATATGGCAGTTCATACAAACCCCGGCAGAAGGAATATTGGAGTGTTTGCCTTTGCGGGCTCCATAGTGACAGTAATTACAGTCGATCTGATTTTCCCCAGCATGTAATTTGTGCGAGAATTTTATAGGTTGTTCGGGTTGATATTCATCATTAATACCCACACTCATTAAACCATAGTACAACTGCTGCAGGAATACTATTGATATGACAATAGTGATTAAGGTGAGTACCCTGGAATTTTTGAGGGCTGCCCTGGTTATTCTGTCCGTGTCTTCTATTATGGTAGAGGTTGGTTCTCCTTTTACCTGCTTGAGAGTGTTTTTAACCCTGGCCAGCAGAATGACGAGGAAGAGTAAAATTCCACCAAGTATCAGCAGAAGTACTGTGTTATCACCTTTTTCATCACTGGCGGCTATTTCTCCGCCTCCTGTTTCATCTGCTGGAGCTGCCTTTTTATCCCCTTCAATGGTATAGGCCAGTATATCCATTACATCGCTTTCCGACAGATTGGGGAAAGCGGTCATTACAGAGCCGTTGTATTCTTCAAAAATGGCAATAGCATCAGCATCACCGCTCTCGCGCAACTCCTGATTATTGATGATCCACCTAACTAGCCATTCGGTACTTCTCCTTTCGGTAACATCGGATAGAGCAGGGCCAATCAGTTTGCGGTCCAGAGCGTGGCAAGCAGCACAATTTGTCTTGAATATTTTTTTCCCGTTTGCAGCATCACCACTAATTTCCTGAGCCGTGGCAAAAAGCGAGGAAAGAACTAATAATAATGATAGTAATAGTTTGGGGAATCCCTTAGTTAAGTGGTGTTTCATCGTCAATACCATATAAGAGTAGCCTATCGTACTTCGGGCGCAAATTTATAACATAAAGCCATTTGAAGCGTTTGAGCTTATCGCTTGATTCAATTTATAATTGTTCTAAATAATTAGCGGCAAACTTATTGATCACTGTTAAGGCACTTATCTTTGCTTCAAATTCAGCGCATGAAATTAGCTTTTTGGATGACAACTGTCTTATATTTTTTTCTGCAAAATCCTATTTGGTCTCAAGATGAAGCAATTACAAAAGGAGGTTTACAACTAATTGCCGAACCTGCCATTACTGAATTACACGATAAATACATTGATGAGAATAAAGCCCGTCTTGAAACCGATGGTTATCGGATACAGATCTACAATGGCCGAAAGACAGAATGCATGAGCATACGTGCACGCTTCATTTCTACTTTTCCCGGTACAGCTATTTACTGGTTATACGAGGCTCCTGAATACAAAGTCCAGGTGGGTGATTTCAGAACACGCCTGGAAGCTGAAAAATTTCTGGAAGAAGTATTTACCGAGTTTTCGGGCAGCTTTGTACTGGAAACCAAGATCAAATTCCCCGAACTGTTTCAAACAGAAAAACACGAGCAATAAAAAAGCTGTCCCAAAAGTTCAAATAAACTCAGCTTTTGAGACAGCTATTTATGTTTGCTCTTTCTGTTTATTGTATGATCAACCTCCTTGTTTCGGGTTGTCCATCAGCTATTATTTTAAGGATATAGATCCCGGCCTTCAGTTGACTTACGTCAATACTGGTATTGTTTGTATTGTGCAATTGTTCCTGGTATACCAATTGCCCCGTAGCAGTGAATAATGTTAAGTCTGTATTTTTACTGCCATTTACAATAGAGATAAAAACCTCATCATCAGCCGGATTGGGATATACCTCTACCAGAGTTATATTGATTTCACTTTGTCTGTTGTCAGCTGGCTTTTCACTTATCCCTTCTAACAAAACAACAGAAGGTTGATTATCATCTCCACTACCATTTTCAGAGCTTTGTGTTATTCTTGCTCCCGGTGGCACCACGGTAATATTGAAGCTGTCGGAGACGGCATTACCATTTACATCAGTAGCAGTATAGATAACTGCAGTAGTTCCATAAGGAAATGAGTCACCTGGATGATTGGTCTTGGTAAGACTTTGTACTCCACAGGCATCGCTGGGAGTGGGAGGGGTCCAGTAAACCACCGTACTGCTGTCACTGGACGTCACCGTTTTATCATTTGGCATATTATTCAGTACCGGAGCAACATTATCTTCAACCACTACCAGGGCCTCGGCAGTAGAAATATTATTGCTGCTGTCTTTAACCGTAAGTGTTACCGGTACACCGGGATCGCCAATACCCACATCCATTCTGAAAGTAAAACCTCCCCTATCATTATTAATGGTATTGCGGATAGCGAGGATCACTTCATTAGTTCCTGTCTGAAAGATATTGGCCAGTGTATCAGAGGTTACAAAGTCAAATTGATCCCCACCATTGTTGCCATTAACGATATTTCCGCCTTGCTCAAACTTAAGGTCGTGAGCCGCTCCGCCAAAATTATCGGTACTGAAGCTATACTCACCTGCTAAAAGGTTGCCATTGATATAGATCTCCATATCATCATCCACCCGCATACGAACTCTGGCGCTAAGATCAGCTATACTGCTAAGGTTGAATATCTTACGGTAAAAGGTGACGTCATTTAATGCTCTTATAGTTTCTGAGCCTGGAATGGGAACAATGCTTACCCAGGAATAAGGTTGACCTACTTCTACACTATCGGTAAAAGTGGAATCAGCCGGTATGGTTTGAGCACCCGTCCAGGGAAAAGTAAGGGAATTGTTGGTATTCACTACGGTGCTCTTGTTCCAGCTACTATCAGAAACAACGGTAACTCCCTGTACAAAACCTACATCATTACAGTCAAAAGAAGATACATCTATTGAAAGCTCAGCTATACCACAATTATCTGAACTTCCGTTGTCTACATCATTAGCTGTGATTGAGGCTTGTCCATTGGCATTCAGTTGAACGGTAATATTCTTTGCTAAAGCAAGCGGAGCCTCATTATCACTGGCAATAATGCCAGATGAAGAAGTAGCAGTACAACCATTCGCATCGGTGACCGTTACACTGTAAGTTCCGGCACTTACCCCAGTTATGGCGGATGTAGTAGCTCCATTATTCCACAAATAGGTGTAAGGGGTTACCCCACCTGTTGCAGCCGCTGTAGCTCCACCGTCAGCTGAGCCATTGCAGGTAGCATTGCTGTCTACTGCTGTATTTGCAGTTAAGGCTACAGGCTCAGTAATGGTAGCGCTAGCTGTAGAGGTATTGGAGTTGGCATCGGTAATAGTAACGGTGTAGGTTCCCGCTGCCAAACCTGAAATAGTATTGGTAGTAGAGGAAGTGTTAGTAGTTGTAGATCCGTTGGACCAGGTATAAGAAAAGTTAGGTGTGCCATCGGTAGCAGTAGCGGTAAGTGAACCTGTACTTTCACCATTACAGGCTACATTGACCTGGCTGCTAATGGATGCTATCACATTGGAAACAGGTGGATTAATCGTAAAGGGAGTGGTTGTACAAGGCGAAGCATAAGGAGTGCTATTATCACTAACCCAGTTAGCCGGGTTGTTTATAGCGGCCAATAATTCTACTCTAGTACCGGTGGTCAACGTACAATTATAGCGGGCATTATCCTGCTCTGTAACGCCTGGAAAAAATGATATGGCATGAACACTATCGGTTAAACCTGAGGGTAAGGCAGAAGAAGTAGTATTGTCACTAGCTCCGGTATTCCAGCCCGAAATACTGTCATAGTCGGAAATATTGAAGTCCCCGCTAATGCCCGCTATGAAAGTAGGGTTAGTTGATGATCCCTGATAGCATAATATCTGGTCTCCGGCAAAAAGGCTCAATTTTGTGAGATTAGCTCCTGTTATAGATACTGTACCTATATTGGGAGTAAAAGTAGTTCCGCTTACTGTTACTACTGTACCTGCAGTTATAGTTGAAGTAATGGTTACTGTAATTTCAGATTCGCTGGCAAGGCTGTAAAAAGTTGAATCATTCCAGCCCAGGTCAGTGAACTTAATGGTTGTTCCGGAGCTGATATCGGTGAGAGTAATAAAGGCCCAATCATCGTTGCCATCGGTATTGTACATTACAAAGGCAATATCCCCTGGTGAAAGACTTTGAGCGCTCAAAATTGAAGGCAAAAATGCCAGAGTGGTTAACAGTAAAAAAGTCATTCTTTTCATAGTGAATTCTTTTAGTTGATTATTGGTTTAGATTTAATGCTAACAAATTTAATCTGGTATGATGGCTAAGGCTCTAAGTATTTATTCCTGTTTTAATGGGTATAATTACCTGATTTAAAATAAAAAGCCCGGTGCGATACACCGGGCTTTTTAAAATTTTAATATTCTATCTATATCTAACTCAAAGTCTTCTTCACTTCAACCTGTTCAAAACCCTCTATAATGTCACCTACTTTAATATCATTAAAGTTTTGAATATTTAAACCACATTCATAATCTTTTTGTACTTCCTTAACATCATCTTTAAAGCGCTTGAGCGAGCCTAGTTCTCCCGTATAAACCACCACTCCGTCACGTATAAGACGAATCTTGGTATTGCGGGTTATGGTACCGTCCAAAACATAACAACCGGCAATAGTTCCTACTTTAGAAATCTTAAAGGTCTCGCGCACTTCAAGATTACAGGTAACTTTTTCCTTTACATCAGGAGAAAGCATTCCTTCCATGGCATCTTTGATCTCATTGATAGCATCGTAAATGATGGAGTAAAGACGGATATCTACCTGCTCTTTTTCTGCCAGCTTGCGGGCATTGGCCGATGGCCTTACCTGGAAACCTACAATAATAGCATCTGAAGCGGTGGCTAAAAGAATATCAGACTCACTGATCTGCCCTACTGCTTTGTGAATGATATTCACCTGTATTTCAGCTGTACTGAGTTTTTGAAGGGAATCGGAAAGTGCTTCAATGGAACCATCCACATCACCTTTAACAATGATATTGAGTTCCTGGAAATCACCGATGGCCAAACGTCTGCCGATCTCTTCGAGGGTGAGGTTCTTCTGGCTCCTGGCGCTTTGTTCCCGCTGTAACTGGGTACGCTTGGTAGCTATGGCTTTAGCCTCGCGCTCATCATCCATTATTACAAAATTATCCCCTGCCTGAGGGGCACCGTCTAAACCTAAAATAGTAACAGGCTTGGCCGGACCAGCTTCTTTTACTTTATGTCCTCTTTCATCCAGCATAGCTCTTACTTTACCACTATACTGACCAGCCAGGACGTAATCACCTATACTAAGCGTTCCATTCTGTACCAGGATGGTAGAAACATAGCCTCTTCCTTTGTCTAAGGATGCTTCCACTACCGTTCCGGTAGCATTGCGATCAGGGTTAGCCTTAAGCTCCAGTAATTCAGCTTCAAGCAGTACCTTCTCCAATAATTCATTTACTCCCTGTCCTGTTTTCGCAGAAATATCGTGAGATTGTATTTTTCCTCCCCAATCTTCTACTAAAAGATTCATCTGAGCCAAAGATTCTTTGATCTTATCGGGATTTGCCGTTGGGCGGTCTACTTTGTTAATGGCGAATACAATAGGAACCCCTGCTGCCTGGGCATGGCTGATGGCCTCTTTGGTCTGAGGCATCACATCATCATCTGCCGCGATAACAATAATAGCTACATCTGTTACTTTGGCCCCCCTGGCCCGCATAGCGGTAAAGGCCTCATGACCGGGGGTATCGAGGAAAGTGATGTGTTGTCCATCTTCCAGTTCAACCGAATAGGCACCAATGTGCTGGGTAATACCCCCTGATTCTCCGGCAATAACGTTGGCCTTGCGAATGTAGTCGAGCAATGAGGTTTTTCCATGATCCACGTGCCCCATCACCGTTACGATAGGAGCCCTGGCTTCCAGATCCTCATCCTTGTCTTCTTCTATTTCGATGGCCTCAGTAACATCGGCACTTACAAACTCTACGCTGTAACCGAATTCTTCCGCCACTATATTGAGTGTTTCACCATCCAGACGCTGGTTCATGGTTACCATTAAACCGAGTGACATACAGGCGGAGATCACATCATTAACGGATACATTCATCATGTTGGCCAGCTCACTGGCCGTTACAAATTCAGTAACCTTAATGGTCTTGCTTTCTTCCTCCTGGCGCATTTCGTCCAGGGCTTCCTGTTCCCTCCGTTCCTGGCGTTTTTCTCTTCGTATTTTAGAAGCTTTGGATTTCTTGCTGCCTCCGGTGAGTTTTTCAAGGGTTTCCTTAACCTGTTTTTGAATTTCCTCTTCCGTGAGTTCCCGCTTGGGCTCCGCCTTGCGTCCCCTGCCCCGACCATTTTTGTTATCTGAAGGGCGACCAGATCTAGCTTGGGTTTGGGGTTCTTTACTAATGCGTTTGCGCTTGGGTTTTCTCTTAAGGTCTTCTTTTTTATCTGTGCTACTGGCTACTTTCTTTTTAGGCCTTTCAAATTTTGAAAGGTCTACTTTTTCACCGGTAAATTTTGGGCCGCTGAGCTTCTCATAGCGGGTAGTTATTTTGCTTTTGTCTTCTTCTACCTTTGGTTCAGCCTCGGCTGGCTTTTCCTTTTCTACAGTTTCTTTTTTCTTATCCGGAGTCTGAGGTTGTTTTTCAACAGGTTCTGGCGCTATTTCAGCAGTCTCTGTCTTCTTTTCCGGTACCTTCTCTTCTTTAGCTTTAGCAGGAGGGGCATCAGGCTTTTCCGCTTTTTCACTTTTGACTTCAGGTAGCTTTTCTTCGGGCTTGACCTCTTTTTCAGAAGGAACAGAAGCTTTTTTATCCAGGTCTATCTTACCCACCATTTTGGGGCCTTGCAGATTGGTACGTGCCTTTACAACATTGTCCTCTTCTTTGGGTTCGGATATCGGCTCCGGTAATTGTTCTTCCTTCTCCCGCTCAGCTCTGAGTTTTTCTTTTTCCTCTTTCTTTTGCTGGCTTACTTTCTCAGAGGCTTCTTTCTTGGCTTTATCGGGTGCAAATTTTTCGAGAGCTATCTGAATATACTCTTCCCCGATCTTAGTGTTAGGGCGTAGTTTTTCCTCCAATCCCTTCTCCTGAAGGAATTCAGCCAGGGTAGCAACCCCGGTATTGCACTCTTTTGCCAGTTGACTAAGTCTTAAAGACTTTTCTGCCATGTAACTATTTTAATTTATTCTTCAAATTCGGAACGCAATATATTGCGAACCTCTTCAATGGTTTCGATCTCAAGATCGGTTCTGGACGCCAGTTCATCTACTGAAAGATCGAGCACACTTTTAGCTGTGTCACAACCTATTGCTTTAAGCTCATCTATAATCCAGGATTCTATTTCGTCTGTAAATTCGGTTAACTCAACATCTTCGTCTTCATCCACATCGCGGTATACATCTATCTCATAGCCAGTAAGTTGGCCAGCCAATTTAATATTTAGTCCCCTTTTGCCGATAGCCAGGGATACCTGGTCGGGTTTCAAAAACACTTCGGCCTTTTTGGTCTCTTCACTAAAAGTGATGCTGGTAATTCTTGCAGGGCTTAATGCCCGTTGTATAAAGAGCTGGGTGTTGTTGGTATAATTGATCACATCTATATTTTCATTCCCCAACTCTCTTACAATGCTGTGTATACGACTTCCCTTCATACCTACACAAGCTCCTACAGGATCTATGCGATCATCAAAAGACTCAACAGCCACCTTGGCTTTTTCGCCTGGCTCACGCACTACCTTTTTTACTATGATCAAACCGTCAAAAACTTCAGGTATTTCCTGCTCAAAGAGTTTTTCCAAAAATTTAGGGCTGGTACGCGACAAGGTGATAAAAGGTTTGTTTCCCCTCAAGTCTACACTCTTCACTACTGCTCTTACGGTGTCACCTTTGCGGAAAAAGTCACTGTTTATCTGCTGATCTTTGGGCAATACCAGTTCATTCTGATCATCGTCATAGATGATTACCGCCCGGGGACGGACGTGATGTACTTCCCCTGTCATAATTTCCCCTTCGAGATCCTTGTATTTCTTATAGATTATACTGTTGTCGTGTTCCTGTATTTTTTGTACCAGGTTCTGACGAAAAGCCAATATAAATCTCCTTCCCAGATCGATCAACCGCAATTCTTCCGAAACTTCCTCGCCCACTTCAAAATCAGGTTCGATTTTCAGGGCTTCCGAAAGCTCTATTTCGAGGTTGTCATCCTCTACTTCTCCATCAGCAACAATAGTCCGGTTCCTCCATATCTCCAGGTCTCCCTTATCGGGGTTTACAATAATGTCAAAGTTGTCATCATCACCATACTTCTTTTTAAGCTGGTTGCGGAAGGCTTCTTCAATAATGGCCATAAGAGTAACCCTATCGATGTTTTTCTCATCTTTAAATTCGGAGAAACTCTCAATTATAGCCTGATTTTCCATACTCTAAACTGTTAAAACCTAATTTCTACTCTTGTTTCTTTTATGTCTTTTACAGGGACAGTTTTTTCCCTTTTTACTTTCATTTTACCCTTGCCCTTTTCTTTGGGTATTTTTTCCTCCCATTCCAGTTTTATCTCACCATTCTCAAAAGCCATAAGCTCAGCTTTTATCACTTCGCCATTATTTAGGGTAACTTTTACCAGGTGCCCCGTATTCTTTTGATACTGCTGCTCTACTTTAAAGGGCAGGCCTACTCCAGGTGACGTTACCTCCATCTCGAAATCCTCTTCCTCCCGATCGAGATTGTGCTCAATATGTCGGCTTATCCTGGTAAGCCGCTCGAGCGACATTCCTTCCATGTGATCTGCTTCTACCTTGATAACATTGCCGGTAGTAATCTCATAATCTACTAGAAAAGCTCCTTCTTCAGCTATTGCTTCGTGAATTAATTGCTTTACTTTATCGCTGTCGATCATATATTCCTAATAAAAGAGGGGACTTACGGTCCCCTCTCTTAGAGCATGCAAATATATAACCTTTTAGTCGGTTGAGCCAAAATACCTTATTCCAATATCTCTGATATCAGTTTTTTCACTCCATTTGTCGCTACATCTTTAATGTGAACTGCGCTTGGAAAATGACCCAGTTCCATTTCCGAGGGATCTACTACATAGAGGGGTACTCCTCTACCGGTATAATGCAGTAAACCTGCAGCAGGATATATATTGAGAGAAGTACCTACGACTAATACTACATCTGCCTCGCTCACAATTTCCTGGGCAGGAAGTATCATGGGCACCATTTCCCCAAACCATACTACGTGAGGTCTTAGCTGGGAGCCTTTTTCACACAGATCACCCATTTTCAGTTCCCAGCCTTCAATATCATAAACCAGGTTTTCATCTATCGAACTGCGGGATTTTAACAATTCTCCGTGTAAATGAAGTACCTGTGTGCTGCCAGCCCTTTCGTGCAGATCATCTATGTTTTGAGTAATGATATCAACCCGGTATTTGCTTTGGAGTTCAGCGAGTGAATAATGAGCTTCATTGGGCTTACTCTCCAGAAGCTGTTTTCTTCTGGCATTGTAAAACTCTTGCACCAGAGCAGGGTTTTTAACCCAGGCTTCCGGGGTAGCTACTTCGTAAATGCTGTATTCTTCCCAAAGACCACCGCTATCACGAAAGGTTTTAAGGCCACTTTCTGCACTGATCCCCGCTCCACTTAAAACGACTATTCTTTTCATTTTAAAACTATTTCCCGATTATGGAATTATTTGGTTTTTTATATTTTTACAAGACATTTTTGATAATAAACTATTTTTCAGTATTTTGAAATAATGCTTTATTGACGATACTTTTTAGGTTCAGCTTTTGCGATATAAATATAAATGTCAAGTAAATGAAAGAAAAAGTAAAAATTTTAATCGTAGACGATGAGCCTATAATCAGGGATGCCTTATCTTTTAAGCTTACCAGAGAAGGCTACGAGGTAGCAGCGGCAGAAGATGGCGAAAAGGCGATTGAAATTATGGAGAATACTGAATTTGATATGATCATTTCCGATGTGATGATGCCTTACATAAACGGATTTGAGCTAATAAAAATACTGAAAGAAAAGGGTAGTGAGGCGCCTATACTGATGCTTACATCCCTGAATTCAGATAAAGCACTTATAAAGGCCAAAACACTGGGAGCAGATGACTTCATGACCAAACCTTTTAAACCCAGTGAACTTTCACTGCGGATCAAGAAATTATTAAAAGGCAAATAATGGATGATTGCCACTTTGTTAGCTAACAAATTTCATGGTGTTATTTAAGAAGTTTTATTTTTTCTTTTTTACTTTTTGATTCCAATCCAGGGCTGTACTTACCCAAAAGTCCATATCCTCTTTACTGCTTGTTCCGTTTTGGTCAATAAGTAGCCAGCCTTTCATATTGGTTTTGCCCTTCATCACATAACGCCTCGCGCCTTCCCTCTGCAACAAGTCTTCCGTTAAAGCAGGGTCACAACTCAGCATTAAATCATCTTTGTCAACCCTAAGGCACATTTTACCATTGACCATAAAGGAAAGTCCCCCCATTTTTTCCTTCTCCTCAACATTTGGAATACTTTGAAGAGCTTCCCTGATTTTATCGGCTAGTAGAGGATTGTATGGCATTGCTATTTTCTTTTCAATTAACCGGGATTAGCCTCAATTTAAAAATAAACAATCCAGGCATCGGGATGACGGTTTACAATTAACTGATAAGATTCCTGGGCTTCTCTCAAATTCTGATGAGAACTGAAAACTACCCGGTGGGTATCCAACTCAGAAATGTAATGAATGCTAACATCTGGCTTATTAAATGAGTTAGCGTATTTTTCAGCTCTGGAGCGGGATTTTAAACTCGATACTACTATACGCCATTGCTTTGACTCTACACTTGGCTCGGTATAATCCATGGAAGAAGTGCGGGAAGCCTTTCTTAACTCGGCAAGGTCAACATTGAAAATAATATTCAGGCGGGGTTTGCTATTCTCATCATAAGGTTGCCTGCCTGTAATACCTTGCCCGACAAAAGCCGGCAATTCACCACTTTTACTTTTTACCATCTCCTCTTCCATTACTTCAGCCAGGGGCTCTGTCTGTTGATCCGTTTCAGTTGTTTCTTTTTGCTCTTCCAGCACCACCCTGCTAACTTCTTCATCCAGATCGCCACCAACAGAGCCAGCATCATAAGAGGTATTATATAGTATAGCCTGAGCTGGCAACTGTCTCTCTTGAAGAGAATCAGAAGCGGGTTGATAGGCTAATAAAACATCTGATATGAGAGGAGCATAATATTCCCAGAAAAATTTACGGTTAGTTTTAAAATCCCTGTTGTTATAAAAAAGTTTATCCAGAAAGTGTATCCCCATAAGGGGTGCCGTATACATAGGGACCTCATTGCAGGAAAAGTCTCCACAAAAATAAAATCTCAATCCTTCCGCGGAATCTCCAATTATAGCCGGGAACTCAGCAGGAAGATTATGATGTTTGAAAACCGAATCGCCCTTCTCGCTTGTATTGATATTAAAGGAAGCAAAAACGTTTTTATCTGATAAAGATGTAGTAACCTCAAACCAGCCCGTATAATGTATAAACTCTGGCACTGCAAAACCATCAGACGACAGGGACGGGGTGTTTATTACCGGAAGCTCTTGTTCTAGCTCTTTTCCTAAACTCAATACCACTACCTCAGTTGAATCTCTAACTAATATAATTCCGGGTATATCGCTGAAGTCATAGGGGGAAGCATGTTGCTGGTTATAAATTTTTATCAGCCACAATGGGATATTACCCAACGTACTGTCTAGACTGGCAAAAAATTTTCCTCTCCAACCACTGTATTCTACTTCCATCAAACCCTCCAAACTTTTTCTTAGCAGGTGTTCGGGCTGTTCGCTTAACAGGTATTCACCAATCAAAAGTTTACGCTTGGTAAAAGCCTGTTTCATCAATTTCATATCTTCATTAAACAGTACTGGCTCTGAGCTGGCACCGGAATAGAACACAATATCCATTTTGTTCCAGATGCTGTCTTCTTGGCTCATTATGCCATTTTTGTTTTTAAAATAATAATCCTGGGGATCCGTATAGCTGTGGCCATCCGATCGACTGATCTTATTGTGCAACAGAACCCAATTGAGACTATTAACACAATTGACACTGTCCAGGCGATTGAAATTGGAAAACAGATCGAGATTAGTTGAAGGCCAGAAAAACCAAACAAGATAGCTCCAAAGCGGAGTTAAGATGATAATAAAGAAGAGAATAATCCAGGCGGTTTTTTTCAAAAAAGTATGTTTATGGTCTTAAGGCTTTTGCAAAATAAAGGATTAAGGTCAATTATTGAGGCTAGCAGGAACCGCTTTTGTTAACAAGCTCAATAACAAGGGCTGGGATATGATATTTAATTCAGCACATATATAAATCTTTCTTCCATTAAAATCTTAACCCCTTATTATACAGATATAAGTGCTATTATTTTATTTCATTACCATTAACCAGGCTTTAACACGCTGAGGGGTCAAATTTTATTATTTTAGCCCGCAATTTAGTCTTATGAGTTCCAATATAGATAAATATACCCGCAGAAGGCTCCGCTCTTCTTATCTATCGGTCATCGTCAGCATTGCCCTGGTGTTATTTGTTTTAGGGGTTTTCGGAATACTGGTGCTGAATGCCGGAACCATTGCCAGACAGGTTAAAGAGAATTACGCTATAACCGTACTTTTAAAAAATGATTCCCCGGAAGTAGAAGTACGACAATTCCAGAAAAGCCTGGAGCTTTCCCCTTATGTTAAAACCACCGAATACATTTCAAAAGAGGAGGCTGCTGAAGATCTCCAACAAGAACTGGATGAAGACTTCATGGATTTCCTGGGATATAATCCTCTGCTGAATGCTATTGAGATAAAACTCAAAGCGGAATATGTAAATCCTGCACAACTGGCTTATCTGGAAAAAGAGTATTCCAAAAATAGTTTTGTAAAAGAAGTGGTATACGATAAGCCCCTGATACAGATGATGAATGAAAATATCGAAAGGATTGGCCTTGTCCTCATAGGAGGCTGTATATTGTTAGCTCTTATTGCCATTGGTTTGATCAACAGCTCTATCCGTCTTTCTATCTATTCGCGCAGATTCTTAATTAAAACCATGCAGCTGGTTGGCGCAACCAAAGGCTTTATCAGAAAACCCTTTATCTGGCTCAGTTTCCGTCACGGAGTATTAGGCGCCCTCATAGCTCTTATATTACTAGCGGGGCTTTCCTATTATATCAATCAAAAAGTTCCTGATCTCGGATCGTTAAACGATATTATAGATCTGGCATTATTAGCAGCCATAATCATTGCAGGAGGCATTGTTATATCAATGTCATGTACTTTTTTTGCAATCAAGAAATATCTCAAGTTGAGAACCGATCAATTATATTTTTAAAGAACGATGGAAAAACAAACATTTGTTTTCAACCGCAAGAATTACCTATTGATGATAGCAGGTATCGTCCTTATGGTCATTGGCTATATATTAATGGCAGGAGGAGGGAGTGATGACCCGGAAGTCTTTAACCCTGATATTTTTTCAGCGCGCAGGATTACCTGGGCTCCTATTATCATACTCTTGGGTTTGGTAATAGAAGTGTTTGCTATTATGAAGAAATTCGAGGATGGGTAAACTGGAAGCCTTTTTCCTGGGCATTATTCAGGGACTTACAGAATTTTTACCGGTTAGTAGCAGTGGCCACCTCGAGCTGGCCAAAGCCATTGTAGGCGACAACAGCCTTCCCAAAGAGAGTTTACTATTTACCGTAGTGGTGCATTTCGCTACTGCTATGGCTACTATAGTTGTTTACCGGAAAGAAGTTGTGCAGATTTTTTCCGGACTCTTCCAGTTCAGGAATAACGAACAATTCCGTTTTAGCCTGATGATACTGATCTCAATGTTACCAGCTGCTCTCGCAGGAGTACTGCTGGAGGAACAAATTGAATCACTTTTCAGCAGCCAGATATTATTGGTAGGTATCATGTTATTGTTAACCGGTTTACTATTGCTGTTTGCCAACAATGCCAGTAAAGGAGACAAGGACCTCAACTATGGCAAAGCCGTTATGGTGGGTATTGCCCAGGCAATAGCTATTCTGCCGGGTATCAGTCGCAGTGGCGCTACCATATCTACTTCTATTTTGCTGGGAATTGAACGGGAAAAAGCAGCCCGTTTTTCTTTTCTTATGGTAGTACCACTCATTTTTGGAAAAATGGCCAAGGATCTGATCGGTGGCGATATATCTTCCTCTACCGCTGAACTCGATAATCTGCTGATCGGGTTCATAGCTGCCTTTTTAACAGGCTTATGGGCTTGTCATTGGATGATCAATATTGTAAAGCACTCAAACCTCAATTATTTTGCCCTCTATTGTTTCGTAATTGGAGGGGGAGCTATAATTTCTAATTTTCTGATTGAGTAACTACAATGCACAGGATTTCTTAAACGGTCAGGTATTACTGATCGATAAACCCCTGGAATGGACGTCTTTCCAGGCGTTAAATAAGGTGCGCTATGCCTTGAAAAAAACCTTTAATATCAAAAAAATCAAGGTGGGTCATGCCGGTACCTTAGATCCACTGGCGACAGGTTTGCTTATTATCTGCACAGGCAAACAAACCAAAAACATCAGTGAATATATGGGCCTGCCCAAAACCTATACCGGTACTGTCTTTTTGGGAGCCAGCACTCCCAGTTACGATCTTGAAACTCAACCTGACAAACACTATTCTACTGAACACATTACAGAAGAACTGGTAAGAAAGACGATCAAACAGTTTATTGGTGATATATGGCAGGTGCCCCCGATTTTCTCGGCTATCAGAAAGGACGGGAGAAAAGCATACGAGGCTGCCCGGAAGGGAGAAGAAATAGATTTACCGGCCCGTAAAGTTCACATTAGCAAATTTGTGATTACCCGGTTTGAACTTCCTGAAATTGACTTTGAGATCAACTGTAGCAAAGGCACCTACATTCGTAGCTTAGCCCATGATTTTGGTAAAGCCCTGGACTCCGGTGGCTATTTAAAAGCCCTACGCAGAACCCAAATTGGTGATTTCAGTGTGAATGATGCACCGGGACCCGTTGAATTTGCCGAGAAATTATCAAAGCCAGGATACTAATCGATATACTTGCTATCCCAAAGCGTAGAGTTGAAATTCTTCACCCTGCTAAAACCGTAAAGGGCGGTAAGCCCTGAAAAAGCGATAAACAGATAGAAAAAGAAAATTACCCGCAATGCGGCCGAACTATTGTCGTAAGGACCCATCATTACCGAATCTGGAATGGACATTACTATTAAAAAAGCCAGGCCTGCTACTGAAGCTAACAACGATTTAAAATTGCGAAACGGAAAAACCAGCAGCTTTCTGAAAGGGTTCATATCCTTACCCCATTTATGGATCAGATAATAACGGTCGTTGCCTAAAGAAAGGAATAAAAGAGGATCTTTATCCTTGTACCGTAAATTGAACATGGGAGCCGGAGCCAGTACTTTAAAGCCTTTTAACTCTTCCCCGCTCTTTTTCTGTAATCTTTTTATTTCTGCTATCGCCTCCCTTGGTATTTCGGCCTTAAAATGTTTGGCATCTAAAAAACGTAGCCTGAACTGTGTGCAAAGCTTCCTGATATGGGTAGTGTGATAGATACGGTCAGGATCGATCAGATCTATATTCAGCTCCGAACTTCTGTTGCCACTTCCAAAAATATTGTCCAGTACCTGCTCATCCCGCTCATCATCTTCTTTCAGCATGTTCCGGAAAACTTCCAAAATCCTGTCCTCTGTTTTTCGATATTGATGAGAACGCTCCCTTTGTAACTCCTTTTCCAAATTAACTCCTTTCCACATATCCTGCTACTTTAATATTTCAGCAATAAAATTACTTAATTAGACCTGAATTTAAAACACAACTATATTTCAAAAAGTTTAGCCATGAACGTAGAAGACTTGCGCAATTACTGCCTCACCAAAAAAGGAACCTCCGAAGAATTCCCCTTTGACAGCGAAACCCTGGTTTTTAAAGTAATGGGTAAAATGTATGCGCTCACCGGCCTTAGCTCTCCCGAATTCAGTGTCAATTTAAAGTGTGACCCCGAAAAAGCTATACAATTGAGAGAGCAATTCCCGGCTGTACAACCCGGTTATCACATGAGTAAAAAACACTGGAATACTGTTTATCCCAATGAAGGTATAACTGACGAGCAATTACTGGAGTGGATTGATCATTCTTATGATCTCGTGGTAGCCAAATTGCCCCAAAGCCTTAAGAAACAATTATCCTGAAAATATGAAACGTATTTTAAAATATTTCTTCTACGGCCTGCTCTATGTAGCACCACTTACCGTAACCCTTTACCTTATATGGGAGATATTTTCTATTCTCGATAGCCTTATTCCCCTCGAAGTTCCCGGCCTCGGTATTATTCTCGTTTTCATCCTCATCACTTGTATAGGCTTCCTGGGCCATCACCTCATTTCCGATTCTATTGGTGAAATAGTCGAGTCCTACATTAAAAAAGTGCCGCTTATTAATGTAGTTTACACCGCTGTAAAAGATCTGCTCTCTGCTTTTGTGGGCGATAAAAAAAGTTTTGACAAACCCGTACTGGTAAAGCTCTATGAAAACTCTGATGTGAGAAGGCTGGGGTTTATCACCAATGACAATTTCAAAAAACTGGGAGGAAGCAAAGAGCTGATTACCGTATATATACCACATTCCTATAATATAAGCGGCAATCTGTACCTGGTTCCCGAAGACTACCTGGAAAAATTGAACATCGTCCCCTCAGACCTTATGAAATATACCGTTAGCGGTGGAGTAACTCATATGGATGAGAAAGGTTAGCTTTGTGTTAACTCAACATTACTCTTATGCGTCAAATTTTACTTCTATCCGTTTGGTGTTTTTCTCTTTCCCTTTGGTCTGCCACTGGTGATACAACAGTAGTTGCATCTCACCAGAAAACTGATATGACCTGGTATGGCTCTTACAAAGATTGGGCTGTTTTTCCCGATGGAAATACCAGTTATCACAAAATCATTATGGAATACACCATGGGTTGTGCCAGCGGAGGTTGCAGTGACTGGGATTACACTACCAGGATTAATCTATTATATAACACGGGGAATATAGATTCAACGGTTGAGCGTATAGATACTATTTCTTTTAACCCTCTGGTAATAGACACTACCTGGAGAACATTTGAAGTAAAGGAACCTTACGAGCTGGCCAAAGTGATTACACCTTATGCCAATGGCTTTTCCAACAACTGGAGCCATACTTTCCGTTTCGATGTTACCGACTACTATCCACTTATGAAAGATTCCGTAGAGATAGAAGCCTTTTATTCGGGCTGGTCAAGCGGGTTTAGCGCTACCGTTACTTTTTATATGATTGAAGGAACCCCTCCCCGGGAAGTGACCTCTATTCAAAACCTCTACCGCGGAGCCTGGAACTACATAGACGCCAATCAATTCAACACCCAAAACTTACCGGCTAAAAACATTACGCTGAACAGCAATACCCAAATGTCTAACGTAAGAGTAAATATCAGTGGACACGGCTTTGTTAACTCCCTTAACTGTGCCGAATTTTGCAGAAGGGACTACTACGTAAAATCTGGTGGGCAAACGGTTTACACTCAGGCTATGTGGCGGGACGATTGCGGCCTTAATGCCATTTTCCCTCAGCCGGGTACCTGGCTATTCGACCGGGCCAACTGGTGTCCCGGAGACAAATCCCTCACCTATGATCACGACATGACCGGACAGATCAGCAATGGTCAACTGGATATCGATATGGACATTGAAACCTATTCCTATACTGTTCCTTCCGGTGAGGTTCCCGCTAACTATATTGTATCGGCCCAGTTGATCGAATACAAAAATCCGGCTCATCAGATCGATGCTGAACTGGAAGATATTATTTACCCCTCACCCGAAGACGAAAACAAACGCTTCAATCCTGTTTGCGGGGCTGCTGCCATAAAGATCAGAAATAAAGGAGCCACCTCGCTTACCAGTTGCCGGGTGATCTATGGTGTACACGGAGCTGACTTCCAGTCCTACAACTGGACAGGCAACCTCGGCTTGATGGAATCAGAAATAGTAGAATTGCCGATGGCTAAAGATTCCAGTTGGCTAAGCTGGTACCACGGCACCGAATTTTATGCGAAACTTGATAATCTCAATGGCGGCAGTGCCGATGAAGTACCTTTTAACAATACCAAAGAAGTAGAGTTCGCCCCGGTACCCCAATACCCGGCTAAAATGGTCTTTTACTTAAGGACTAACGGTGCTGCTAATGAAACTCATTGGAGCCTGGAAAAAGCTGATGGAACCCTCATAGCTTCCGGAGACAACCTTACAAATAACACCAACTATACAGAAAACTTAGACCTTACAGATGGTTGTTATGTATTAACCATTAGTGATCGCGATAAAGATGGCCTCTCCTTTTTTGCTAATAGTGACGGTACAGGCTCGGCCCGTTTGCAAAACGATGGCGGGTCTTTCTTTGTCAAAAGCCTGCAAAACAACTTTGGTACAGAGTTAAAACAATATTTCACCGTTGGCTATGGGATCGGCTTACCGGAATATACCACATCTGATTTCGATTTTAGCCTTTTCCCCAACCCGGCATCCAAAGGCGCTCAATTGGAAATGCCTGCTAAACCGGGATTAATAAGTATAAAATTATTTGATCTCAACGGTAAAGTTGTTTATCAGTTCGAGGAAGATAATCGCGAACAGCTTTATCAGCATCAGTTAGATCTTAATAATTTATCTCCCGGCCTTTATCAGGTAACCGTTTCCAATGGTAGTTTTTGGAAAACCAAAAAACTGATAGTTCACTAGCCTCTCCTTTTCCTGCTCTCGCCCAGATTGTAAAGAAAAGAATTAATGATCGACAACAACAGGCTAAAGAGAAGAGCCCACCAAAAGTTGCGGACTTCAAAACCACTGATCAGACTGTCGGCTGCCATAATGATCAACGCATTGATCACAAACAGAAACAGACCGAAGGTAACTATGGTAGCCGGTAAGGTGAAAAAGATCAGCAAAGGTTTTAAGGTAACGTTAAATACGGCCAGTACTAATGCCACCAGGATAGCTGTGCTAAAGCTTTTGAGTTCAACCGCGGGACTGAGCAACCAGGCGGTGGCAAAAACTCCCAATGTGTTAACTAATAGTTTTATTATGAAATTTTTCATCTAAATTTTACAATATTGCACCATAAAACTAAAATTTTAATGAGAAATAAAGCCCTACTGTTTAGCTTATTTGCCGCTGGCGTCCTGTTTTCCTGTCAAAACAACAACAGTGCTAAAAATAATATGGAAGAAGAAAAAGAAACTACCGCTCAATGGGTAAACGATCCCCATACCTATGCCGACCCCAACGAAGCTGTGGTAACCCACCTGAATTGGGATGCTGTAGTGGACTTTGAGAATAAAAAGATATCGGCCACTGCTAACTGGGATATCCAGACCTCTCCCAAAGCTGAAAAAATAATTTTTGACACTTACGGTCTCGATATAAAAGACGTGAAAGTTGACGGTAAACCTGCCGATCACTCTTTTGGAGATTTCGACCAGGAGATGGGAAAACCAATGATGATAGTGATAAGCCCCGGAGCCAAACAGGTGAGCATCACTTACGAAACTACCGAGCAAGCCAGAGCCTTGCAATGGCTTGCTCCCGAACAAACTGCCGGAAAAAAAATGCCCTTTTTATTCACTCAGTCGCAGGCCATATTAGCTCGCACTTGGATACCTACTCAGGATAGCCCGGGTATCCGCTTCACCTATAAAGCCAAAGTTCAGGTTCCCGACAGTATGATAGCCTTAATGAGTGCCGAAAATCCCAAAGGAAAGAATACGAGCGGGCAGTACAGTTTTAACATGCCACAGCCCGTACCATCCTACCTCATGGCTTTGGCCGTGGGTGACGTGGCTTTTGAGCCGGTGAGTGACAGAACAGGGGTATATGCCGAGCCATCCGTACTAGATAAAGCAGTATATGAATTTACAGATCTAGAGAAGATGGTTCAGGCTGCCGAAGGGCTCTATGGCCCCTACGCCTGGGGGCAATACGACATTATAGTACTCCCCCCTTCATTTCCTTTTGGAGGAATGGAAAACCCACGCCTCACTTTTGCTACTCCTACTATACTGGCAGGCGACCGCTCTTTGGTAGCTTTAGTAGCACATGAATTAGCCCATAGCTGGAGTGGTAACCTGGTGACCAATGCCACCTGGAACGACTTCTGGCTCAACGAAGGTTTCACCGTTTACTTCGAGCAGCGTATCATGGAAGAAGTTTACGGCAGGGATTATTCCGAAATGCTGGCCAGTCTGACCCGCAATGCCCTGATACGCGATGCAGCTGAAATAGGAAAGGAAAACCCTGAAGACACCAAACTCAAACTCAATCTGGAAGGCCGTAATCCAGACGAAGGTGTAACCAGTATCCCTTATGATAAAGGCTATTTCTTTTTGCGGTTGATCGAAGAAACCGTAGGCCGTGAAAAATTTGATACCTTCCTCAAAAAATACTTTGAAACCTATAAATTCAAGGTAATGACCACGGAAGGCTTTATAGATTATATGGCCGAAAACCTGCTCACTGAAGAGCAGCAGAAAGAGATCAAACTCAACGAATGGATCTATTCTCCCGGTATACCCGATAATCTTCCGGTAGTAAAGTCTGAACGTTTTGTTGCGGTAGATCAGGCCATGGAAAGTTTTATAGAAAACGGAAGCTTACCGGCCAAAGAAATAACCGACCGTTGGACTACCCACGAATGGTTACACTTCATTAACAGTTTGCCCCGTACTGTAGATATCCAAAAATTAGCTGCACTTGACCAAGCTTACAACCTGACCAATACCGGTAACAGTGAAATTGCGGCAGCCTGGTTCCAGCCCGCTATCCGCAACGGTTATGCCCCAGCTAATTCAAGAATAGAGAATTTCCTTGTAAATGTAGGCCGCAGAAAATTTTTGACCCCTACTTATAAAGCCCTTTTGGACAACGATCAAAGGGAAATGGCAATGGGTATTTATGAAAAAGCCCGGCCTAATTACCATGCTGTAAGTCGTGAAACCATGGATGAACTATTGGGTTATAGCGAAGAATAATAGATTTTTACAACTTCAATCCTGTCAAAAAGCCTCAAACATGTTTGAGGCTTTTTTGATTTCTGCCCAACCTTTAACGCTTCTCTTCCGTCTATCCTGATACAAAAACTGAACTGATAAAAGAATTAAGGTCATAGACCTGTAAAATATACGATCGCTAACACCTCTACATTTCCTCGCAGATTTTGTAATGTTGGGCCCGCATTTTAAATGCGGGCTTTTTGTTATACAGTAACCAACCTTCCATGAAGCATTAGCGTTATTTTATTAAAGAATAATCATGAAATACATTTCCCTATTCCTGTTACTCATTGTTTTTTACTCATGTGAAACACTTTGTACTGATGATCTTGAAATCTATACTGTTTCAGTAGTGGATACCAATGGTCAAAAAGTAGTCCTTACAGATTATTACTCCATCAAGCTCTCCAACAATGACACTTTGTACAGAGGTGTAAATATGGACACTTTACCAACGTTTTCCTCTTACCAGCTTGTAAATGATTCAGAAAATCTATCGGGAACTGAAGTTATACGTTTTCACGGTTATATAGACTCTAACCTGGTAGCTCAAAGAGATTATTCCTTTAAAGAAACGGAATGCAGTATTGAGCGGGTTGCCGGAGATCAAACCATTGTTGTTTCTCAATAGCTTTATCATCTCAATAGCCCCTTTAGTTTGTCGCATAAAACCCATGCCAATTGGTATGGGTTTTTTAATTTCATATCGTTCATTGGCTTTGGTTTTTTAAATGATAAATTGATCCCATAAAAGATATGCATCCCGAAGAACAGGAGTTTTACCGTTTAGTAGAAAAATTTTCTGCTGAGCATCAGGAAATAGAACAAGGTAAAATGATGGGTTCACCTGCCATAGTTTACCGCGGTAAAGTATTTGCCTTTTTGTCGCGCCAAAACAACATGGTATTCAAACTGGGTAAAAGTTGTGATCCCTCTTCCTATTCTTTTGAGATGAAAGAATTCAACCCCTTTAAAAACAAAGGGCCTCTGAGTGGCTGGTATGAGGTTTCCTTTTCTGCCAGCCAGCACTGGGAGGCCTTAACCCGGGAAGCATTAAGTATAATCAAATCCTAAATAAATGATCACCAAAAGCTATACTGCCTTTTTTAAGGAATTGGCAGCTAATAATCACAAAGACTGGTTTCAGGAAAATAAGAAGCGCTACGAAGAAGATGTAAAAAAACCGTTTACTGCCTTAGTGGAAAACCTGCTCAGTGAATTGAGTAAAAAAGACGGCCGCATCAGCCAGATCAAAGCCTCTCAAACCCTTTTTCGCATTAACCGCGATATCCGTTTTTCTAAAGACAAAACACCATACAACACGGTTATGAAAGCCAGCATTTCTGCCGGAGGTAAAAAATCGGAGATGCCTGGTTTTTATTTAGGCATTGATGCCGAAAGCGTACATCTGGGTGGTGGGCTTTACAATATTGCCACACCAAATTTAAAGAAGATAAGGTCTTTCCTTTTGCAGCATTGTGAGGAGTTTTCAGCCATAGCTGAGTCTGCCTCTTTCAAAAATAAATTGGGTAGTATTAAGGGTGAACAGGCCAAAAGGATAGACAAAGAATTTATGGCAACTGCCGGTGATTGTCCCTACCTCTTCAATAAACAGTTTTATGCTATGGCCAATATTGATATAAATGATTTCCTAAAACTGGACAACAATGCTCAGACCGGTATTATCCTGGAATATTTTGATGAGATAGAACCGGTAAACCAATTCCTGGAAAAAGCCATGAGCTAGATTATAACTACTTTTAAGCTCCCAAATCAAAACCTGTTTAGCTATGAAGTACACGAACGAAATCGCGGTTGACCTCCCTTTGAAACGCACCGTGGAGCTTTTTGACAATCCCGATAATATGAAATACTGGATGCCCGGTTTGTTGAGCTTTGAAACCTATGAAGGCAAAGCCGGAAAGCCGGGAGCCAAATCGAAACTGCGCTTCAAAATGGGTAAAAGGGAAATGGAAATGATCGAAACGATTGAAGAGAGCAACTTCCCGGAAAATTTTGTCGGTACTTATGAAGCTCCAGGGGTATGGAACCGCCAGGTAAACCGCTTTGAAGCCATAGATGAAAACACTACTCGTTACATCTCGGAAAGTGAATTCAAATTCCAAACCTTATCTATGAAAATTTTCGGCTGGTTAATGCCGGGTGCTTTTAAAAAACAATCGCAGAAATACCTGGAACACTTTAAAGACTTTGCCGAAAACGCTGAGGAGAGAATGGCCGCTGAATGAAGCAGGAAGAAGTAAAGGACTTTTACGACCAGTATACGGCCCAACAGCAAAAAACCGGCATTAACGAAAGAATGCTGAGCCTGCTGAGACGGATGAAAAGGTACGGCCTGAACAGCCAGTCTCGCGTGCTGGAATTGGGCTGCGGTATCGGTTCCATTACCCGCCTGATCAGCAAAACCGTAAAAAAAGGGATTATTGAAGCGGTGGATCTCAGCCCCAGATCTATCGAGTTGCTCAAAGCCCGTTTATCGAACAAAAATATCACTGCCGTTGCCGGAGACATAACTACTTATCAGCCTCAGAATGAGAATTTTGACTTCGTTACCCTTTTTGACGTGCTGGAACACATACCCCTGGAGCAACACGCTCAGCTCTTTGCCAACCTTTCTCAAATAATGACGGATGAAAGCCTTTTACTGATCAACACTCCCAGCCCGCAGCATATTGAATACGATCAAAAACACCATCCCGAAAAACTCCAGATCATCGACCAGCCCGTTTACCTGCACGAGCTGATGCCTCACCTTAGCTCTAACGGGCTCTTTCTGCGTTTTTTTGAGTTATACAGCATTTGGACCGTAGATGATTACCAGTTTGTGCTGATCAGCAAAAGACAGGAGTTTACCAATCAATCACTAAGCGAACAAAGAGGTTTGTGGGGTAAAATAGCTCATAGAATTAAACTGAGTTTGGCCAGATGACCGGAACCTATACCGAAGGAGAGTCCTTACGGGGAAAAGACTTCTCTACCAAACCTTTAAGCAGGGTAGATTACGAAGACTGCCTCTTTCTGAATTGCAATTTCGCCAATACCGATCTATCGCACAGCACTTTTGTGGAATGTGAATTTGTAGATTGCGACCTCAGTACGGTAAAACTGGTCAATACGGCTTTCAGGGAAGTGAGATTTAAAAGCTGTAAGCTGTTAGGCCTTCATTTTGAAAACTGCAATGACTTTCTGTTTGCCGTGAACTTTGAAGCCTGTCAGCTCAACCTGTCTTCTTTTTATCAAAGATCGCTGAAAGACACACTCTTTAAAGATTGTAGCCTGCAGGAAACAGACTTTACGGAAGCGGATTTGAGCAACGCAAATCTCAATAATTGTAATCTTAAGGGGGCTATATTTGAAAACACTGTACTGGAAAAAGCCGATCTCAGAACTTCTTATCATTATTCGATAGATCCGGACATTAACAAGATTACTAAAGCTAAATTCTCTTTACAGGGTTTGCGCGGACTACTGGACAAATACGATATCATAATTGAAGCCTGAGAAAATGATGGCTTATTTCCTTTTATTGGCGGCTTTGGTAGCCCTGGCTTTTCTGATTTGTTCCCTCACTCATCTGAACAAACTCAATATTGAAATTCCCCACCCCCGGGTAATCGTTGAATTTGTTTTATTTCTGATATTTATGGTTATAAGTTTGATAGTGTTGAACAAATAAGATCAGCTCAAGCCACAAAAAATTATCTTCACCTGTTAATTAAGACCTTTTGGAATTAAAAGACGGCATCATAGCTTTCCATGCTTCCGGCAGGACTGAATGGCGACAATGGCTGAAAGAAAATCACCGTTCAGCCAGATCCGTTTGGCTGATCATTTACCATAAAGACAGCACTAATCCCAGCGTTTACTACGATGAGGTGGTAGACGAGGCCCTTTGTTTTGGCTGGATAGACAGCAAGCCCAATAAAAGGGATAAAGAAAGCTACTACCAGTTTTTCGCCCAACGCAATCCCAAAAGCAACTGGAGCAAAGTGAATAAAGAAAAAGTGGAGAAACTGCTGGCTGCCGGATTAATGGCTCCTGCCGGTTTGGAAATGATCAAAACGGCTAAACAAAATGGCACCTGGAATGCCCTGGATGAAGTGGAGAACCTTATCGTACCGCCTGATCTTCAGGAAGCTTTTGATCAAAACCCTGTGGCCTTTGAGTTTTGGGAAAAATTTCCTCCTTCTTCAAAACGAGGCATTCTGGAATGGATCTTTAACGCCAAAAAGGCCGGAACCAGAAAAAAGAGAATTGACGAAACGGTAAGCCTGGCATCTGAAAACATCAGGGCCAATCATTACCGGCAACCTAAAGGCAAAAAATAAGAAAAGCAATTACCTTACATTTACAAGGAGATAAATCAACACCCGGATTTTATGAGTAAACTTTTCTACTCCTTCTTACCTTTTATCATGCTGGGCTGTACCATAGACCGCTCTATGACGGTTGTTTCAGGGGAAGAGGAACGTATTCTCGATCAATTTAAAGCACTTGATCCCGGTTCAATGCTACAGATTACCCAAGATGATGAAAAGGGCAAAAAGCTTACCCTCTGCCTCACTTTTGTAGGCAAGAACAGTAAAGAAGTCTTAACCAACCGGAAAGTTCATTTCTATCATACTGACAGCAAGGGAGAATACCGGCCTTCCGACCCCAGTGACGAAACCACCGCCCGTTTAAACGGCTCCGCCACTACTGACGCCAAAGGCAGGATTTACGTGAAGACCCTACTCCCGGGGGACTATGGTAGTTCCAGCGACAACCGGCATATCCATACCACCTTCTTTGGTGCCCATCCGGAGGCTTATGACATCCATTTTAAACAATACACCGGTTTTATGGGCAAACGCTTCATCCGCAGAAGCGACCAGCATTTTCTGGCCGATCTTAAAGAACTGGATAACAATACGCTTATTAGCTTTCTGACCATAGAGGTAAAATCCCCCCAGGGAAAAGCTATCCAACCTTAAATCCATTATGAATCTTCGAGAGCTGTACATACCTGTTCAACCAACTGTAAAGCCTCTCGACAGCCAGGTTCTTTACCGGGAATTACCACCCCATTCCGCCCTCCTCAACACTATCTATTGCTACTGGCAACTCAAAAGCCGGAAGCCGTTAAGCGAACCTTTTATGTACCGGGTAGTTTCAGACGGCTGCATTGATATTTTCTTTGAGCTCGATCAGCCGCAGCACAACTTCATCATGGGTTTTTCAGAAAAGTACACCGAATTTCCCCTGAGTAATTCTTTCCATTACATCGGTATCCGCTTTTTACCGGCAGCCTTCCCTCTTCTATCTGGTATTGATGCTTCGGAACTGACCAATCGCTACGAGCACCTGAAAGACGTGCTTCCCTCTACCTCTCATTTTATCACCGATCATTTCGGCTTTGATATATCCCTGGAAGAAACCAGAAATAAACTGGATGAGCATTTTCTGGGCTTTTGGAGCAAAACCGGCCTGCGAATGGACAAACGCCTCTATCACGCTTTAAAGATCATTGTAGAAAATTCGGGAACCATCAATATTGAAACCGGTCTCGATATCGGGATCAGCCCCCGCCAATTGCGTAGGCTCTTTAAATTTTACGTGGGAGATACCGCTAAAACCTTCAGCAAAGTAGTGCGTTTCCAGCACATCCTCCGTGCTAAACCCTCCGTTCAGAGCCTGCGTGAAAACAAGCTTTTTTACGACATTGGTTATTACGATCAATCGCACTTTATCAAGGATTTCAAAAACTTTTACGGCACCACACCCAACCAGGCTTTCAAGGATTAGATTTCGTCCGTTTTTTACAATCCTTTCTTTCGTCTGCAACCCAATTTTGCATCATCTAAATTTTATATAGATGAGATCAACCATCACTTTTATTATCACTATTTGCCTTTCGGCTAATGCTTTTGCACAATCAAGTTCAACCCCAAAACATCAAAACACCATGAAGTTAAACGCAGGCGTTATTACCACCAGGCTGGCAGAAAGCAAAGCCTTTTACACCGAAAAGCTGGGCTTTGGCGTAACTTTTGAAAACGACTTTTACCTCTTACTGCACACCTCCAACCGGCAGGCAGCGATCAGCTTTTTGCTGCCCGATCACCCCAGTCAGCAAGCCTTTTTTCACAAAGCTTTTCAGGGCCAGGGAATGTATCTAACCATAGAAGTAGAAGACGTAGACCGGCTTTACCGGGAGCTGAAGGAAAAAGGAGTGGAGATAAAAATAGAGCTGAGGGATGAACCCTGGGGCGATCGCCACTTTGCCATTGAAGATCCCAATGGTATCGGTATCGACCTGGTAAAATACACCCCAAAACCCTAGCCCGATGACTAATGATCTGAAAAATGCCAGGAATATAGGCCCTACCGTAGAGAGGCACCTTAACCAGATAGGTGTCTTCTCTCTTTCCGATCTGGCAGAAATAGGTCCGGTGGAAGCTTACAAACGTATTGGTGAGCTCCAGCCCGGCAAAACCTTTCCCGTATGCTATTACCTCTATTCGCTGCAGGGCGCTTTGCTCGATGTACACTGGAATGATCTGCCCGGAAACATAAAAGAGGACTTGAAAAACCGTATTAAATAAAAGCAGTTCAATTTTGTAAATTGTCCCGGTGCCTCTCTTTGAAACTCCAAGATTAACCATTGACCAGGCAAAATTGAAGGATGCCGCCTTTTTTTATAAGCTTTTGAACAGCCCAAACTGGATAAAGCACATAGGAGATCGCCATATCAAAAACCTGGCAGATGCCGAAAAATACATACAGCAATCCCTTATGGCCAGTTACAACCAAAATGGTTTTGGTTTGTATAAGGTCAGCCTTAAAAAAGGAAATATAGCTGTAGGCATTTGCGGTTTGCTCAAACGCTCTTACTTACAGCATCCCGATATCGGTTTTGCCATTTTACCGGAATACGAAAGCCGGGGACTGACCTTTGAAGCTGCCCGGGCTACGCTGCTATACGCAAAAACCAAACTGGAACTACAAAAGATACTGGCCATTACTGACGAGGATAACAGAGCTTCACAAAATCTCCTGAAAAAACTGGGGATGAAGTACGTTCAAAACGTAAAAGAAAGTGAGAAGCAAACCAAACTCTTACTCTTCTCCAACTAGACTTATATAATCTACAGCCTGTAATCACCGTTTCATTTATATGAAAAAGAGCTTTTCTATCTTATACTTCTTTTTGATTACAAGCTTCAGCTTTGGTCAAACTTTTCAGGACAGTTTGTGCCAGGCTGCCCTTTCGCTTACAGAGCAGGATGTTACTTACGATCCAGCTTATTATATTATTGATTACCCTAATGGCGACATTCCATCAGACAGAGGTGTTTGTACCGATGTGATCATCCGGGCTTACCGCAAAATGGGTATAGATCTGCAAAAGGAAGTACACGAAGACATGAAGAGTAACTTTGAGCTCTATCCGAAAATCTGGGGCTTAAGTAAGCCTAACCCCAACATAGATCACAGACGCGTACCCAACCTGATGACCTTTTTTAAAAGGCAAGCTACCGTTAAAAACAACTCACAAAAAGCCGAAGATTATCGGCCGGGCGACATTGTTTGCTGGAACCTTTGGGGTGGTGTAAACCACATTGGAATTGTAGTAAATAAAAAATCGAAAGACTGCAAGCGCTACCTTATTGTCCACAATATAGGAGGCGGGCAGGTGCTGGAGGATTGTCTCTTTAATTACAAGATTATCGGACATTACCGCTATCCATAAAAACCCTTTAGCGTCATTTCTGTTAGTTCAGCATGAAGTTGATTGAACAGTATAATCTCCGAGAAGAAGATATAGACCGCATCATCAGCATGGCCTGGGAAGACCGCACCCCTTTTGAAGCCATTGAATACCAGTTTAGCCTGCCGGAAAGCGAGGTCATTAAGCTAATGAAAAGCCAGATGCACCTGAAAAACTGGAAAAAATGGCGTGCCCGGGTGCAGGGGTGCAAGACCAAGCATCGTAAATTAAGAGATAAGGGTATTTTGCGCTTTAAGTCCAAAGCTCAAAAAGAGATCAGCGGCAACCGGATTTCCAAATAGAAATAGACAATTTTATAGATTTGGTGATTGGCAACTTACTTTTTTCGGATGTATGAAATGGACCACTGAATCCATGCTTGTGGAATTAAATGAAAGCGGGCTGCTGATCATTGCACCGCCTGACAATTTTAAGGGACCGGAAACGCTAAAACACGCTGAGGAAAATATAGCCTTGTTTCGCAAAGCAATGAGTGATAAAGTAAAGGGAATAATGGCCTTTTTGCCTCCTCATTACGTCAATACAGCTGCCACCCGCTATTATCGGAATAATGCCCCCAACGTGCCTATTGCGCTGATCGGTGATTCTTTCTTCAAGAAAATGATCGGAAATTTTCTATTGAAAATAATCAATACTAAAAGGCCTGTGAAGCTTTTTACAGATGAGCCGGAAGCCTGGGAATGGCTGAAAGAAGAGGTGACATCTCAATAAAATATTGATCCGTTAAAGGCGTTTTTTCAAGTGTAATTGACATTTGCCAATAATCAATTCTAAACCTTTTTATTATGAAGCACCTTACCCTCCTTCTCATCCTTGTTACAATGACTGCATTAAGCTCTTCTTTCACCCCTGAAGGCAATACTACCCGGATAAATATTACGATTACGGGTTTTGAAAGCAATAAAGGACAGGCATTGGTAAGAGTTTATAAAAGTGCTGAGGGCTTTCCTCAAAAAGGTGAAAAAGCCATTAAAATACTGACCGCTGTCATCAAAGAGAAAACCAGCTCCCTGCAAATAACTGATCTGCCTCCCGGAACCTATGCCATAGCCGCCAGCCATGATATCAATAAAAACAAAGAGATCGACAGAAACTGGGTGGGTTTTCCCAAAGAACCCGTTGGTATGAGTAATTATCCCAAAATGGCAAAACCCAATTTTGAAAAGGCTAAATTCACCCTTGAAGCCAACGAAACCAAAAATATTGAGATCAAGGTCAACACTATCTTTTAAACCGCTTCATCATCTGAATTCATACAGATGAAATTTCGGCTTAAGGGAATTATAACCAGTCATGATCTATATACTACCTACCGAAGAAATTGCAGGGGTACTCCTTGTCATGTTTTTTGATAAACAAATCAACCCTGTTTCCGTAAATTCACCCCTACATCAAAAAGCAAAAAGAAGTGTTTCAACACCTTATTCTGCTCCATGGAGCCCTGGGAAACCGCCAGCAATTTCAAGCTCTCAAAACCAGACTTTCGCAAAAATTTGAGGTATTCGATTTCAACTTTGAAGGGCATGGGGGATCAACGACCGATCGCAAATTTTCGATAGACCTCTTCTCCAGAAACACCCTGGAATTTATCCGTCATCACCACATTAAGAGAGCTGATATATTTGGTTACAGCATGGGTGGCTATGTAGCCCTCAAGCTGGCCAAAGACTATCCCGAAGTAGTTGGTAAAATAATTTGTCTAGGAACCAAATTTAATTGGGATCCCGAGGTGGGTGAGCAGGAAATACGAAAACTCAATCCCCTTAAAATTGAAGAAAAAGTACCCGTTTTTGCCAACATACTAGCCGCTACACATCACCCGGCCGACTGGAAAACGGTAGTTGAAAAAACCGCTGAAATGATGCGAGGTTTGATTAAGGGTAAAAAACTAAAAGATAAAGACCTTAGGCAAATCCATAAGCAGGTACTTATTACTGTAGGCAGTGATGATGAAATGGTAAGTATAGAAGAATCCCAATGGGCAGCTAAAAGCTTACCTCAGGGGAAATTCCAGCTGATTAATGGCTTTGTACACCCATTGGAAAAAAACGACCCTGAAAAATTGGCTTCTGTTATCACCAATTATTTAAAGCAGCAGTAATAAGTATACAATTAGCCGGGAATTGTATAAATATTTGAACTTTAAAGAGTTGACCTTTGTATAGCATAATAACTCCAGGCAAATGTCAAAAAACGCCAAAGTTCTGCTTACGGGTATTACCGGATTTTTAGGTTCCCATACCGCCATTCAATTGCTCAATAAAGGTTATAGGGTAACTGGAACCCTGCGGGATAAAGCCCGCATAGATTCCATTAAAAATGTCATTGCCCGGCATACTCCCAATATTGACAAACTGGACTTTGCCCAGGCTGATCTCCATGACGAAAAAATCTGGCAGGAGTTAACCCGGGACATGGATTACATTATGCACATCGCATCTCCCTTTCCCCGCAAACTGCCTAAGCACGAGAATGACCTCATTATCCCTGCAAAAAGGGGGACCCTTAATATTCTGAAAGCCGCAGCCGCTAATGGAGTAAAAAGAGTAGTGTTGACCTCCTCTTCCGGAGCCATCATTTACGGTAAAGAAAAATTACAGCGCAGCGGCACTTATACCGAAAAAGACTGGACGGACATAAGCAACAAAGAAGACACCACTCCCTACTTTCGCAGTAAGACCATAGCCGAAAGAGCCGCCTGGGATTTTATTAAAAACGATAGTAGCGGACTAGAACTAACTACCATTTGTCCGGGT
>JANQHO010000013.1 GCA_028277105.1 Owenweeksia sp.
TTACCAAACTACCCGGCTTCCTTCGTTTAAGCCATAGTAACCGCAAGATCATCTATTCCGCCTTTGCTCTTTCCTTTTTGTACAATATTGTCGGTTTGAGCTTTGCCATGGCCGGTGTACTCAGCCCGCTCATTTGTGCTATTCTTATGCCTGTCAGTTCAGTAAGTGTAGTGATATTTACTACCCTGGCTAGTAGCTGGTCAGTAAAAAAAATATTTTCCGGAAAATAGCATTCAAGATCAATTAGCAATTTCTTAACCTTTATTTTCCAGAAGCTTGGGAAATTAGCTATGTGAAAAAAGTTTTAGCCATTCTCTTGTTGTTTGCCTGGGGATCTCTCCATGCGAGGGGAGACACCTTGAATATTGCCGTTTACAATTCGGCCCCTTATGGTTATCAGTACAAAGACGGTTCTATGGGAGGGCTCATGCCTGAACTCTGGGAAGAAATTGCCGGAGAACTGAATTATCGCTGCCGGTACTATATCGAAGATATGTCCGGCTTACTGAAAGGTTTACAAAACGGCAGTTATGATGTGGCCCTGGGAGCCATTTCTATAACTCCGGAACGGGAAAAAATAGTAGACTTCTCCCACGCAGTAAACCCCTCCGGTACCGGTATTGCAGTAAGGGCATCTTCATTAAAAGGTAGTTTCAGAACTTATTGGAGGCCTATATTGATTAGTCTTTTAAGACTATTTATAGGCATTACTACTTTACTCTTAACTGCGGGGGTGTTGATCTGGCTCATCGAACGCAAAAACAACCAACACTTTCGCAGCGGTTGGCGCGGACTGATTGACGGTATGTGGTGGAGTGCTGTAACCATGACCACGGTAGGCTACGGTGATAAAGTACCTAAATCAGTCTTAGGCAGGATGATGGCCATGACCTGGATCTTTGTAGGGATAGTGTTGATCGCCTTGTTCACCGCCAATGCCAGTTCAATTTTCCTCAATACGGAAATGGAAACGGAGATCAGCACCGTACAAGACCTTTATTCCGTCCGGGTAGGCAGCGTGGCTAAAAGCTCAGGTGCCGAATACCTTAAGCTCAATCACATCAGTTTTAATTGCTACTCAAGTGTTGACGAGGCTCTGCAAGCTCTCGTCAGTGAAAAAATAGATGCGGTGGTTTACAACACGCCTGTACTGATATATTATCGCCATAATCACTATCAAAACGAAGTCAAACTGGCCAACCGGGAACTCCTGAAAAACAATATGGGCATCGCTTTTCCAACTAACAGCCCTATTGTTGAAGAAGTAAATCTGATATTACTCCAGAAAATTACTCAACCGGACTGGCAAAACGTGGTTTACAGTTATTTTGGAGAAGAATTTTAATCGATCGCTTTCTTTCCTGCTAGCTGCCAAGAAAAACCAAATCAGCAAGATCATATCCCTAGGCTACTGATATTAAACAATATAGACCTGCTAATAAAAACCTGTAATAAATAAGCTGTTTTAACCTTTGTAATATGATGCGGAGGTATTAAGTTTGCGCTATATTAATTCAGTCTAAATAAAAATAACGTAAATATATTATGAAAAAACATCTCACATTGGGTCTACTGATTGCCGGAACATCATATGCTCAGGCTCAGGACTTGATGTCTACTTCTGGTGATCATTACGAAACAGGTAACATTTCCTGGACTTTCGCCATGGGAGAACCGGTAATTGAAACGGTGAGCAGCAGTAGTATTACCCTGACTCAAGGATTTCTCCAAGTTTACGATTCACAAAGCTCTGTTGGTTTAGCTGAAAATTCCCCGTTAGAATTTACTGTTTATCCCAATCCAGCCAACGATTTCATCGAAGTTAATAGTCCAAATAATGATGTCATTAACGGATATTCTCTGTACTCATTTGCTAACCAATTGATGATTCACTCTGAAGAAATCACTGAACAGCAGATACGAATTGATATCAGTGCCTATTCAACAGGTATTTATTTCCTATACATCCGGACCAAATCCGGACGTGATTTCACCCAAAAAATTATTAAAAACTAATAAAAAGCCCTATTTGAAAATGAAAAAAGAATTTGCCCTTAGCGCCATATTATTATTCATCGCAACCTCCGTTTGGTCTCAAACTCCTCAAGGCATAAAATACCAAGCGGTAATCCGGGATAACAATAATGCAGTTATAGCCAACCAAAGTGCTGGTATACAGATCAGTATTCTTGAAAGTAGTACTTCCGGTAACGTCATTTACCAGGAAACCTTTACCGAAACCACCAATGCTTATGGGCTGATCCATATAACCATTGGAAAAGGTAATGTAACCACCGGAGATTTTACTCAAATTGATTGGGAAAATGCTCCTTATTTTATAGAAACAGCTGTTGATCAATCGGGAGGCACCAATTATGCTGTATTAGGAGTAAGCGAGATATTGAGTGTACCATATGCTCTCTATGCTGAAAAGTCTACCAGTTCTTACTCTTCCTTCCTTTCTGAAACTGCTACCTTTGCTGATACTGCCCTTTACGCCTTAAATTCTCCTTCTGCCGTGTCTGATAGTATTTATTTCCAGGCCACATCAGGCTGGGGAGGGCAAAGTGTTCCAGGTACAAATTATTCAGAGTATGCAGATTTCTCTGCCGAGGTTCTGGATCCTTCAAATAATTATGATCCTCAAACCAGTACCTTCACTGCCCCTGCAGACGGATTGTATTTTATGCATTTTCACCTTACTGTAAAACAAGCTACAGCCAACGGTGGCGGTGTTATTTTTGGTTTTATCATAAACAACGCTGCTTTTCCAGACCCTGCTACTGGCCCAATAACTACTTTATCCCCGGCCCAGTATGTTACCGAAACTGTAGTGCCAGTTAGCGGACTATTGGATTTAAAAGCTGGTGATACTGTAAGGGTAGGAATGATGGGAGCAGACAATGGAGAGAATTTCAACATAAGTTATTCTTCATTCTCAGGATATAAAGTCCGCTAAGATCCTTTTCCAGGTAGCTTTTAATTGAAAGAAAAAAGAGACTGTCCTTACTTTTCAGACAGTCTCTTTTTTTGATGTCTATGAACCTGGTCTATAAAAAGATGCTAAACTAATATCTCCGTTTACAACCAATTATGATAAAGATCATTTTTAGCTCTGATAAACATCATGCCCTGGCTTAAACTGCTTGTTCATTTTTGTGAGGCAAAAATTAAACAGGCATGAAACCCTTATTGATGTTTTCTGTATGCTCCATACTAGGTTTTACCGCAGCCGACATAGTGGTAACCTATAAAACTGACAATGCTCAGTCTAGCCTTAAAATCGAAGGCACCTCCACTTTACACGATTGGGAAGTACTAGCAGGAGACCTCAAGGGCAGTATGGAAGTAGATCGCTATAAGGATTCCATTCATATCAAAAAGCTCAGCCTCAGCCTGCCCGTAAAAAGTCTTAAGAGTGGCAAAGGAGGCATGGATAGAAATATGTACAAAGCTCTCAAAGCAGAAGAATTCGATCGCATTCACTACCGCTTTACCGGTTTAGAAAAATGGAGCGAAACCCAAGAAAATACGCTTACCCTGATTACTGAAGGTCAGCTTACCGTGGCCGGATGCACCCAAACTCTTAGCATTCCCATCACTGCTCATTTAAGCGAAGAAGGTATTGCCCTGAGCGGTTACACCAGTTTTGCCATGAGCAGCTTTGGGGTAGAACCGCCAACTTTTATGTTCGGCAGCCTTAGTACCGGTGATGAGATCACCATCAAATTCAACATAAACTTCAATTAAACCCTTATCAAAATGAACAAGCTAGTCAGATTATTTACCATTGGCGGATTATTGTTTTCTTCCGCAACAGCCTTTGGTCAGTTCGAAAAAGATCGCGATATGCAGCAATTCCGCTATCGCGATCAACGCGGCATCAATAAATTTGAAGCCCTGGAAGACGACACTCCTTTTGACGGTTTTAAAGTACGGTTGGGCGGGGCCTTTGCCGTACAGTTTCAGGCACTGGATCATTCTACCGGTGCAACACTTCCAGATAGTTTGAACCTGGTAGAGCTAGGCAATAATTTTAACCTCCCTACTGCCAACCTGGATATAGATGTAGCCATAGCTGATGGAGTAAGAATGCACACCCGTACTTATCTTTCTTCGCGCCATCATCCCGAGAGCTGGGTAAAAGGTGGTTACGTGCAGATCAGCAAACTCGATTTCATCCGCGAGGGCTTCCTTGAGAATATTATGAATTTCACTACTATTAAAGTGGGTCTGATGGAGATCAACTACGGAGATTATCACTTCCGCAGGTCTGACAATGCCACGGCCATTTACAATCCTTTTGCGGGTAATCTTATCCTCGATGCTTTTAATACCGAGGCCGGGGCCGAACTTTACTTCACTCCTGATGATTTCCTGGTGATGGTGGGAGTTACTAACGGTAAGCTAAATCAAGGCGTGCTCAACCCCGGCAATAATACCCCTGCTTTTTTAGCTAAACTGGGTTACGATACCCAACTCAATGAGGACCTCAGGCTACGTCTTACCGGCTCATTGTACACCACCGCTGACGGGCAAACTAACTTTTTGTACAATGGCGACCGGGCCGGCAGCCGCTATTACATGGTAATGGAACCACAGTTTTTTACGAACCGGGCCGGAGTAGTAGCAACTGCTAACCCTACCGATAATTTCACCAGCGGCCGTTTTAATCCCAGCTTTGTAAATGAAGTAACCGCCATCATGGTCAATCCCTTTGTGAAGTGGAAAGGCCTGGAGTTTTTAGGGACTTTTGAAACCACCAGCGGAAAAATAGCGGCTGAAGCCGATACCCGTACCTGGACCCAACTGCACGGTGAACTCATCTACCGCTTTGGCGAAAAGGAGAATACCTTCCTGGGCGCTAAATACAATACGGCCAGTGGAGATATTCCTGGGGGTACTTCGGTAACTATTGACCGTATTGCTTTTGCCGGAGGCTGGTACATGACCAAAAATATGATGCTGAAAGCCGAATATGTCATTCAGACTTATGACGGCTTTGATCCCACCAGCGTTTTATTTGACGGTGAATTCAACGGAGCCGTAGTAGAAGCCGTCATCAGCTTTTAAGAAGCCGGGCTTTAAGATTTAGGAAAAAACTCCCCCGCTTGATCATCAGCGGGGGAATTTTTTCATCAGTGGTTGCTTTGAAATATAGCTTGATGCTTGGCAGCTATAGTTCACAGTTTTTAGTTCACAGATATAGAAAGGCTTTTAAAGTAGGGCTCGACTCCGGCAATTGGCTGGAAAGTTTAAACCGTCACTCAAGTTACATCAGAGCTGTTGGATCTCCGTTCCACTCCGCCAGGTATGAACTTTAACCCTTAAACGTTACAACTTCGTAACAGCAGACGATCACTCTGACAAAACCACAAACACAGAACTACAAACCTCAAACCTATTGCGGTAAACGGCCGAGGTTACTGATAATATTCGGCTGATTGGGATTGATAGCCAGCGAACGGTTATAATACTCCCGTGCTTTGGCATAATTCCCCCGGTTATGGTAAATAGCGCCCAGATTGCCTAACATTCCCGGATGATCGGGTTGGTAACTGAGTCCTTGTGTAAACCATTTCTCGGCAGTACTGTAATCGCGTTCATTAAAGCTCAGCACTCCCAGGTTGTTATAGGCATTAGTAAAAGTACTGTCGTATTGCAGGGTTTGACGAAAAGCTCCTCGTGCTTCTGCTGTTCTTCCGGTACTTTGGTACACCACCCCCAGGTTGTACCAGGCATCAAAGTTAGAAGGCAATATGTCTATGGCTTTTCGATAATGATAAATAGCCTGATCGTACAGTTCTCCTTTCTGAGGAGAGGGAGGGATACGTTTGGCCCTTTCGCGCATCACACTGCCGACTGCAGACTGTACACGGGTGCTTTGGGGATAGGTTTGCAGACTGGCTAAAAAGAGGGTTTCGTTGCTCTCCCAGTCATTATTTCGATCTACTGTGATCACCGAAAAAATTGCCGCCAGTATTAATGCCGGCAAAGCAGGTTGACGGATGATCCCCTTAAAAATTTTGCTTCCGGTAAGTTTTTGCAGCAAAAACATCACCACCACAACAAAAAACACGGAGGGAGTAAACAAAAAGCGTTCGGCAAAATTGGAACCGATAAGCAGGAAAAAGTTGAGGACGATGGCCAAGGTAAAGTAAAAAGAAAGGATAGCCCAGCTGTAAATATTTCTTTGCGGGAGCTTCCAGATGGCCC
>JANQHO010000105.1 GCA_028277105.1 Owenweeksia sp.
ATTTAGCAGTCGAACTAGTTCACCTTTACCCTCTGGTTGCTCAGATGAATTCTGTTTAGTTGTTTACCTTATAAATTTATTGATGCTAATCTAATAGCCCAGTCGAAGGGCTCAGTGGCCGCTCAGGACAAGCTCTGTCGAAGTGAAGTGAAGAAAATTTGTACTTGCCTACGGCAAGCAGGTCGAAGACTGATAAATTAATTTCCTATACCCACCCTTCGACCTGCCTGACGGCAGTCAGGTACTTTTCAGCAAAGCTGAAACACTCAGGGTGACACAATTCAAAGAGATTCCGCATCAAGCCTGTTTGCCGCAGGCAAGTCCGGAATGAAGAGTTAAATAAAAAAAGGGGACGCCATGCGCCCCCTCGATGTGATCAAAAATTGGGATTAGTACAAAGTGATCTTTCTATTGATGGTATTAGTAGACGTTTTATAAGTCAGCACATAAACCCCTTTAGCATAATCACTGAGGTCAATCAGGGTTTCGGTTTGCCCTGACTCAACAGACTGCTGCTTAATAAGTCGACCCGAATAATCATGAATGTACAATGTTGCGGCCTGCTCACTGCTCAACTCATCCCACTGTACCGTAAATAGCCCTTTGGAAGGATTGGGATATACACTGAGATCCACTGCTCTTTCTTCCGGGTTTCCTTCTTCAATAGTAGAATTCCCTCTTTTAAAGAATTTCTGGCAATCATAAACCTCAAAACGATATTTAAAAGTATCCCCTAAAGCATCTACACATAGGGCATCATAGGTTCCCACACCATTCGGATTGATAGAGAAGTCAGGCTGCATGGAAAAAGGCTGTCCATCTTTTTCCCATAAAACAGTGCTTCCCAGAGGGCAGGGGTTAGGAATATTTAAGTCTGTTACCAAACAATGCCACTGCTGATAACACGGCACGGATTCATCATTTACCGCGTTCAACACATATTCCTTCAGTATACAGCCGTAGGCATCTTTGCACAGTATCCTATACTCACCGGGAGTACTAATACTACCGGTATAAGGCTGTCCGTCTTTAAACCATTCGGCATTAGGGCTATTAATACAAGCAAATGGCAAAGGGTCGCCTGCCACGCATACATCAGCTTCCAAAACATCGTGGGCAGGCACATTTACATTCAGGATCACCTCACAGCAACCCAAACCTACCACAAAACCTTCACCTTCAAGGGTGACGGACTCCGTAATAACATACAATGGCGAAGTAATAGTAATACCGTTGGCTGGTATAGTCCAATCGAGATTATAGCCGCTGCAATTACTACCGTAATTATCCAAATTGATTTCCTGCCCGCAACCCATATCGATATCAATAACATGGGTTAATTTGGGAAGGTAGTTGATGGTTACATCATAATAGGTAAGGCAAATGTTGTCATCGTAAGCGGCATAACGCTGTATTTCAGTATTACCATTAATGATGATCTCACTTAATGTTCCCGGAATGGAGAATAAGCTCAGGTCTACTACATCGCCTTCACAGGCATCAATAGTGAGGTAAGGTAAAACAATAGCTTGTTGCACCACATCCACATATACCTGTGCCCCTACTACCTCACAACCCTGGCTATTAATACAGGTGGCGATGTATGAGGTGCTCTGCGAAGGTGATACCAGAGGGTTACTTACCACTTGACCACTATCGTTAACCCAACTGCAATTAAAGCCCGTAGGTTGGTAATCGTTAAGATTAACGGTTTGCCCTTCACAAATAGGAACATATGCGGAGGCTAACTCGGGCACATCAATTACATTAAGATGAACGGTATGCGTGTATAGCTCACAACCATTGGCATCCAGGCAGCGGTAAATATAATCTTCATTCTGTTGTACATCTAAAGCAATTACAAATTGAGTATTTGTTCCTACCAAATAAGCTGGGGCCAGCCACTCAAAGCTACTGTCATTGCACTGAACAGCTATTGTGGCATCATTGCCCTCACAAACGTCAATGATTTCAAGAGTACCGTAGGGTGGGTCAGACACATCCACAAAAAACACCTCTTCTACTATACAACCAAAATCATTCTCATAGGAGGCTGTAAAATAGGTATCACTGTAAAGAGGGTAGCTGGTTCTATTATTTGATGAATCAAGTGAAGGGCTCCAGGAAATAGAGACGTTACCTCCGTAACAGCCTGTAATTGATGAGGCTATTAGGTTAACTTTTTGCCCGTAGCAAACCTGGATTGGATAAATATCTGTTCCTTGATACTGGTAATTAAGGTTATTGATAAAGTTGACATAATCGTGTCCATCAATTTGATCGGGTAAAGTGCGGATGCTATTATCAAATCCCGAACGATTCATTACCGGCTCGTTTAGGGTTAAGGCTGCGGTCAATATGCTTGTAGAAACAATAGAAGACGAGCTGATATCAACCACATCAAGGGCATTGGGCCCGGTGACATATATTTTACCATCGCGACCCAGTTCTATTTGTGAACGACCGTAATCTGATGTTCCGGAAATAAGATTACCATTAGGCGAATTCAGAAAATCCCATACACCCACTCCACCAATGGAACTACCCATATTGCGATCAAAATAACTATATACCAGCTCGTTATTCTGACTGAATTCCAGGCCTCCTATCCGGTATTCATTTAAAGCATTGTTGGGAAAAGTATCCGCTACTTCGTAAGAAGAGTGGTTTCCTGCAGCATCAATCCCTAAAATATAAATACGGCTATTATCGGAAAAAGCCAGGTGAGAACCATCTGGTGCAACTTCTATTTCTGATATATACTCATGAAAACCGGTTAGATGAATAAAAGATGCCGGTGCAGAAGTTGAAGTTATATCCCTAAAAATCCCTTTGTTGATTGATGGTGATTTGTACAGCCCACCTACCTGGCAAAACCCAACCTCTGCTTTAGTAACATACCTGCCTGTTGCTCCAGTAAAATTGGCTTCTACACTGTAAACTGTATAACCTTCAGTAGTTAAATTCGTGATGGCCAAAGGGTAATCAAAAGTATCTGTGTGTGTAGTTGAGTTCAATTTAACACCTCTTGAATATCTCCACGGGCTGTTATAACCATAATAAATCGTATCACTATTTAGGTCCGCTACAAAAATTTGCCCCCCTACCAGTACGTGGAATCCTCTAAAGCAGCTATTGGGTATTGGCACAATACCTATCTCACTACTACTTATGCCTGCCAGATGGTTTTTAAACCTTCCTACTTCAATAAGCTTTTTTCCCTGGCTATTGTAGATATAAGTATCCACATCATCACAAACCACATAGAGTACCAAGTCTCCATTATTGTCATGAAAGGCATTCATGGCTCTGTATTGAATTAACGTATCGTCATTCTTGTCCAAAGTAAGAGGGTAAGAAAACGTTGATGCAGGTGGAGTCTTGGTAAAATCAATTTCAATGTCAGTAGTATCAGGCCGAAAAAGAGGCCAATGGCTCAACTGGGTTTGAGCGGTAATTAAACCCGAACTTAGGAACACCCATGCAAGACAATACTTGTAAAATGCTGTAATTCCAGATGTTTTCATATGCTTTAAATTTTAAGGTTATTTAAAGCAAGGTGCCATTGAAATAAAAAGATCAAAAGCTCGGGCGAGCAGGTGGGAAGCTATTGAAAATCAGCGGGCAGATTTTTCATATAGGCGGTCAGGCGTTAAAAAGCTCTAAAAAAGCTTTTTTCCTTCTCTTGGCTACCGGTACTTCCGACTGGTCAATCATACTCACACTTCCCCCTTCACCCCGGTGGTACTTTACAATATGATCCAGGTTGATCAAATGGGAATGATGTGCCCGAAAAAAGGCATTAGCAGACAATAGTTCTTCGTATTCCTTTAAATGGCGGGTACTTAAAATCCTCTTATTATTAAGAAGGTGCAGGTGGGTGTAATTGCCATCTGCCTCTAACCTGATGATATGATCTACCTGTATAAAACGCAAGCCTTGAGCGATAGGTACGGCAATTTTACTTTGACCTCCTAAATTCTGATTCAGGTTTTCGATCAATACCTTCAAGTGGTTTTGCTCTCTTTTTTGAGTTAGCTTAACCGTAGCTTTTTGCACCGCTTGTTGCAACTCACTGATATTGATAGGTTTCAACAAAAAATCCAGCGCACTAACTTTTATGGCCCGTAAAGCATGCTCATCATGAGCGGTAATAAAGATCACTTCAAAATTGGCCTGGGGAAAAGCCTGGAGCACCTCAAAACCGGAGCCGTTGGGCATATTCACATCCAAAAAAGCCAGTTTGGGTTGGCATTCGGAGATCAACTTCACGGCTTGTTGTAAATCACTGGCATCTCCAACCACATTGACTTCCGGGCAAAATTGATACAGCATTTCCCGGAGTATAGACCTGCTCTTGGCTTCGTCATCTATAATTACCGCTTTGATCATGACTTAAATATTGCCGCTTAAAGTAATGATAACTTTAGTGCCTTCTGGTTTTGCGGTAGAATCCTTTTTGTCTACAACTTCAATGGAAAGATGTTTTTCACCTAGGTTATTCATCAAATTCATACGTTCTTCCATTAGCTGAATGGCCCTGGATTGATGCTTTATGCCAAGGGTATTTCTCAGTTTACGGGCTTCATCCCGTCCTATACCATTATCCTCAATCAGTATGATCAGCTTGTCTTTTTCTTCATCACTCTTAATTTCAACAGTCAACTGACCTTTTCCTTTTTTGGTAGCCAGGCCGTGATAAATAGCATTTTCTATAAAAGGCTGCAGTAGCATGGAGGGTATCTCAACACTATCTGTATCCACTTCCGTACAGTTAATATTGAACTCAAAACGGGCATCAAAACGAAGTTGCTCTAATTCCAGATACAACTTCAGCATCTCCAACTCTTCGCTCAGTCTTACCTTTTTATTGATGGAAGCCTCGAGATAAAAACGCATCAAGCGGGCAAAGAGGGTAAGGTAATCATTGGCCACTATCATATCTCCTTTAAGCATGAAATGCTGGATGGAATTGGTGGCATTAAAAATAAAATGAGGGTTCATTTGTGCCTGTAAAGCTTGGAGCTCCAGGGAAACCATTTTCTTTTCCACTTCGTTTTTCTCCCGCTCTGTTTTAAGTCTGGATTGAAAGCTGTAGCGTAAGATTGCAAAAACAATGGACAACAGAGTGAGAAACAAAGCCGGAACAAACCAGCTTCTTTGCCAAAAAGCTGGCTGTATAGTAAAAGTCAAGTCATTTGACTGCTCCCAGTTAATACCATCAGAAGAGGCTTTAAGCTTAAACCTGTATTTTCCCGCAGGCAAATTGGTGTAGGTCGCCAAAGGCAAACGTCCATCCGTTTGTTTCCAGCCTTGGTCAAAAGGACTGAGTTGATAATAATATTGATGCTTTGCCGGGCGGCTGTATTCCAATAGAGAAAAACGAAAACTCACATTATTTTCATAGTAGGGAAGAGACTCTTTATCAGGATCATTTACCACCTCCTTTCCATTAACTACCATAGAATTGATCACTACTTCTGAAGGAATATATACTTGTTCATCTTCTTCAGGAGGAATAAAAGTCAACAAGCCATTCTTAGTGCCAAAAAACAATTCTCCGGCAGAATTGCCAGCCGATACTTTAAAGTTAAAATCATTACTGATCAGGCCATCTTCCTCGTAAAAGTTAGTGATCTGTCCGGTGGCAGGGTTTAGACGTGATAACCCGCTCACTGTACTGACCCAGGCATTGCCGGCCTTATCTATTTCAACCCCACAAACAGAATTAGAAGGCAATCCTTTAGCCATAGTATAGTTAGTAAACTGACCGGTATTCTCATTAAAAACACTTAAGCCCCAATCCGTACTGGCAATGAAATAATTCCCTTTACCATCTTCTGTGATGTCCCATATATTCCGGTTCTGTTGCTCTTTAATCGCTTCTGTAATAAAATTTCCGGCTTTATTTTCCTCTACCTTAAAAAGCCCTTTACTGGTACCAATCCATACTTCTCCTCTTAGGGTTTGATAGATATTCCAGACAGCAGGCGTTTGTTCCCTTCCTAAACTAACTTTATGGCTTATGCCTTTTTTGTCAATTACCCATAAACCCATAGTCCGACCTCCAATCCATATTCTCCCTTCAGTATCTTTACAAAGAGCCCATACTTCTTCTGCTAACATTGGCTCCCCATTTTCGCGAATCATGGTATAGCTTTCAAACAGGTCTTTGGTTTTGTTCCACTTAAAGAGCCCCTCCAGTCCCCCACACCAAAGAGTACCGTCTTTACCGGTCATCATTGTGTTTATGGTGGTTTTATCTTTAATACCTCCATCCTTATCAACAATATTGTAAAGTTTTTTTTGATTGAAGACGTAGCTCCCAGAATCACAGTAGAGCCTTGTAATGGAACCGTTTCTGAAACCCAGCCAAAGGTCATTACCTAAAATACAAAGGGATCTTATATAATTGTTGTGAAGTTTAACGCTTCCCTCTTCAACTGAGTAGGCTTGAAATTGATATCGCTTTCGATCGATCTTCACCAAACCGATATCAGTAGCTACCCAGATAAGTCCGGTGTGGTCTCTGAGGAGATCATTAATTGCATAGGTGGAATATTCTTTACCTATGGAGTATTGATAAAAGTCTGTTTGATTTGGCCTGAAAGTGATTACACACTTTTCTGTTGACCATAGATATTCATCAGGTGTAGCTTTGTAATTAACCCCCTGATTATTAGCCGAATATTTTAAACCATAGGCATTTATTTTTTCTGTGCCAATTGCATAAACAAAACAAGAGTCCTTATCATAAAAAACAATAGAACCTTGCTTGCTTATAGTTGCTGTAATCCGTCCTTTTAGTTTAGATGATAGCTTTGGCGCTATCGCTTGTTCCTTAAAGTTTTGATCCATAAGCAGTAGTTGACTTATACCGGATACCCAAAGCTTACCCTCATCATCCTGATGCAATTGCCTTACTTTATTATGGATTTCAGCCTTCTCAAATAAACTATCCCGCTTGTAATCATACAGTAGTATTACACCGGAAATAGTACCCAGCCAAAGCTCACCTTCTTTCTTTTGGTAAAAATGAGTTACATAATTCCCTTGTTGTGTCAGTTTATTGTGTTGTTGCCAGTGGTTTGACTCTACATGATAAGAAATGATTTCTCCGGAACGGCTTCCAAACCACATATTACCTTGCCTATCCTCAAAAATAGATTGTATAACCTGCACCCAATGGTTTCCTTTATTCCAGGGGACTTGTATCGGTGTAAAATCTATCCCATTGTACTTGCAAAGCCCATTAGCCGTGCCTATCCATAAAAAGCCAGTTTGATCCTGATATAAGCTAATTACTGTATTATGGGGCAAGCCATTTCTGGTAGTGAAGTGATCTGTTTTACCGGATAAAGCTTGATGCTGTGCTTCAGCATTGCTGTGTGATAATAGCAGTACCAGAAAAATAAGTTTTCTGTAGATCATGACTGATCAATACTACAAAAAAGCCGGAAATTATGATTCCGGGTCTTCGTCCGGAATGAGGCTCATAAAAAAGTATAGTGCTAAATTAAATACAGCCACCCTTCGACCTGTCTGCTGACAGGCAAGTACGGAGCTTCATATCACTCAGGATACCTTGGCACACTGTCAGTTTGAATGGGCAGGCAAAACGCGTAGCTGTATCGAAGACTGATAAACGGATACCCCTACTCACCTTTCGACCTGCCTGACGGTAGTTAGGTACTTTTCAGTTTTGCTGAAAAACTCCGGGTGACAGACATCATTCAGAAACCGCCTTCACCTTCTGCAAAGTAGCCTTATCAGCACAATTTTCCAGCAAAGCTTTGAAGCGTTCTTTACCGTCTGGCTTGTAGCTGATCCAATAGGTTTTGCAGGAATCTTTTTGGGTATCGCTTTCTTTAAAATGAACCTTACCGCTCAGGAGCATACGGTTAATGTCAGCCGTATCCAGGGCCATAGCCTGCATCCGGCTTTCTATTTCAGCGGGGATAGTCAGCTCTTTTTTGCGGAGGTCATAAAGCACCCGGTCATTGGGAAAATAACTGCACTGAATGTTGCGGTCGCCAAAAATGAACATGACCATAATCGTACCCAAACCCACGCCCAGCAGGTAATACAATAGTTTCTTCCAGAACTTCATTTAGTAAACTTCTGCGCCAAAGTTAGGAACCACCAAACAATAAATGGGCATCAGTGTAAGGCAAATCGAACCACTCGCCTATGGGTTTATTAACCAGGGTGCCTTTGTATACATAAAGTCCCTTTCTCACCCCTTTACTAATACGCAATATCTCATCTATCCCTCCTCTTTCGCTGATCTCCTGCAGTACAGGCGCCATAATATTACTGAGGGAAAAGGAAGCGGTACGGCTTACCCGGGAGGCAATATTGGGAACACAATAATGGATCACATCGAACCTTTTAAAGGTGGGGTGTTCGTGATTGGTGAGCTCTGAGGTTTCAAAACACCCACCCTGATCGATGCTTACATCCACTATCACGCTGCCAGCCTTCATATTGCGCACCATATCTTCTGTTACCACACAGGGAGTGCGCCCGTTATCAGAGCGGATAGCACCGATGGCCACATCACAGCGCATCAAGGCTTTCTCGAGTATTTTAGGTTGGATCACACAGGTATAGATAGGCATATTGTTCACTATACCTTGCAGGCGCCTGAGGCGGGAAAGGGATTTATCGAAGACTTTAACATTGGCTCCCAGGCCCAAAGCAGTACGGGCGGCATAAGCGCCTACGGTGCCGGCACCGATAATCACCACTTCGGTAGGTGGCACCCCGGAAACCCCTCCCAGCATAAAACCTTTACCTTCATTAGCGTTGCTCAGGTATTCCGCAGCGATCAATACTGAAGTATTACCGGCAATTTCGCTCATACTGCGTACTACAGGTATGATCTCGTCTTCGTCTTCGATATTCTCTAAACTGAGGGCAGTGATCTTTTTTTCCATCAGCTTTTTGAAATATTTGCGCTTTTGTGTTTTGAGCTGTAGGGCCGAAATAAGGGTTTGCTTGGGCTTCAT
>JANQHO010000027.1 GCA_028277105.1 Owenweeksia sp.
ATAAACATTATTGTAAAATAATATTCACATCTAATCATATCTATTTGTATATTATTCCTGTAAAATTGCAAGGAAATGCTTATAAAAACATTTGGCAGCGCTGTTTTTGGAGTAGATGCCAGCACTATAACAATTGAAGTAAATGTAGATGCAGGAATAAATTTTTTTCTCGTAGGACTACCAGATAGTGCGGTAAAAGAAAGTCAATACAGGATAACTGCAGCCCTAAAGAATAATCATTTCAAATGGCCGGGTAAAAAAATAACTATCAATATGGCTCCTGCTGATATCCGGAAAGAAGGCTCGGCTTATGATCTTTCCATTGCAGTAGGCATATTATCTGCATCAGGACAAGTAGCTATGCCAGAGGCTGATCAATACATTATAATGGGGGAACTTTCCTTGGATGGTGGTATTCAGGCTATTAAGGGAGCCCTACCTATAGCGATACAGGCGAGGAAAGAAGGTTTTAAAGGTTTCATCCTGCCAAAAGAAAACGCCCGGGAGGCTGCTATTGTAGATAAACTGGAGGTTTACGGAGTTGAAAGCCTGAGGGAAGTAGTGGATTTTCTCAGCGGGGCAAAGAACTTGAAACGGGTGGAGGTAAATACCAGGGAAGAGTTTAAAGAACAACTGAATAATGCTCCTTTTGATTTTTCAGAAGTGAAGGGGCAGGAAAACATAAAAAGAGCCCTGGAAATAGCAGCAGCGGGCGGTCATAATGTTATCCTGATCGGTCCACCGGGTGCCGGAAAAACCATGCTGGCAAAACGGATGCCTACCATTCTGCCGCCTATGACTTTAAATGAAGCTCTTGAAACTACCAAAATACATTCGGTAGCCGGTAAACTTTCTAAAAATTCCAGCCTCATAGCAGAGCGCCCTTTCCGTTCGCCTCATCATTCTATTTCAGATGTCGCCCTGGTGGGCGGGGGAGGTTTTCCTCAGCCAGGAGAAATATCACTGGCTCATAACGGTATTTTATTTTTGGATGAACTGCCAGAGTTTAAAAGAACGGTACTGGAAGTGATGCGTCAGCCGATGGAAGACCGCAAGGTTACCATCAGCCGGGCCAGGTTTACGGTAGATTACCCGGCTTCTTTTATGCTGGTGGCTTCTATGAATCCATGTCCGTGTGGCTATTACAATCATCCCACCAAGGAGTGTGTCTGCTCTCCGGGCGTAGTACAGAAGTACCTCAATAAAATATCAGGTCCGCTTTTGGATCGTATTGATCTGCACGTAGAAGTAACCCCGGTTTCATTTGATGAAATGTCATCGGAAAGAGCGGCAGAAAAAAGTGGTGACATAAGGCAAAGAGTAATTGAAGCCCGTGAAATGCAAAACCAGCGTTTTGCTGAAACAGATGATATTTATTGCAATGCTCAAATGCAAAGCAAACAATTACGGCAAGTGTGTAAAATTGGCAAAGAAGGACAGGAACTTTTGCGCTATGCGATTGACAAATTAAATCTATCCGGTAGAGCCTACGACCGTATCCTTAAGGTATCCCGCACTATTGCCGATCTGGAAGTCAGTTCAAATATTGAGACTCCTCATCTGACGGAAGCCATCCAATACCGCAGTCTCGACCGGGAAGGGTGGATGGGGTAGTTTAGGGGAAGACCTCATCATATCTTTTTGAGCAGTCTACACGAGGTGTGTAGCGATAAGCCAGAAAAGATTAACTTATATATGTATATGTTATAGTATAAAAGCTTTTTATTCAAATACTTGAATTAATAAAGACATCGAACAACACTTAAAAAGGGCCTTTTAGAGCATGCTTCATACACCAATTGTCATAGGAATTTCGTGAATCTATGACAGGGTTTTGTGAGTTGAGAACAAGGTTTCATCAGCTAAAAAAAATATCAACGAGAACTCTTTACTTATTTCATAGCGGTTAACTAATCCAGGTAGTCGTTATGAATACTCATTCCAATAATCTATTTCTTGAGAAATCAATTATACTTTCTTATTTACTGATTTTTTCCACTGCACTTTTAGGTCAATACCAGGTTTTTTGGTCGGATATTAATGGATTGAATTACAATACGGAAACCAATGTCCTTTCTTTTGACAGTAGAGCCACATCTTTCGGACATGCATTTTCCCTGAACGAGCTCAGTGTAGGTATGGCAGAGCATATCAGTTTTACTGCACCAACCAACGCCAAACTTACCGTTGGCTTTGTCCATACCAATACAACTTATCAGCATGATACCTATAACCAAAACTATGAGGAAATAGAGTACGGTTTTCACCTGGAAAACAACGAAGCTGTAATTGTTAATGAGGGAGTTACTTTGCCTGTTTTTGGGCCTGACCCCTACAATAGTACCCAGGTGTTTGAAATAACCTATAATGGGGAACAGTTTATTTTCGATTTCAACGGAGTTGAGGTATACCGTGTAGGTTATAGTGTTACAGCAAGTTTAAGACTGGAAGTGCTGTTTACAGATCTTGATGCTTCTTTTGACCCTCCTTCCTCTGACCGGAAATCCCCCTTGGCCATTTCTTATGCTACTACTGAGCAGGATCACGATAAAGGAGGTTCTATAGAAGTAACGGCCATTGGAGGAAAGCGTCCATACCGTTATATATGGAATAGTGCCCCTTTTGTTGACAAGGAAACATTTGATCTTTTTATCCCCAGTTTTTATGGAGAGTTGGCCAAAGCTGAAAATTCCCACATTGCCGCTCAATTTGACCGGAGCAGGGTGATCACTTATGATGAATTTGTAGAGTTAAAAGCCAAACCAAAGATCAGCAATTTGCAATCAGGCTCCTATAAGCTCAAATTAGTGGATGCCGAAAACACCGAATTGGAAGAGAATATTTCAGTTTCCGCTCAAACTAACTGGCCTTCCTCCTCTGATTATTCATTTGCTAACAAAAGCTTAACCAAGCTAACCACTCAGGCAGATTTGTTAAACGTATCTGCCGCCACTTCCGATAATATTCTATATCCGGGCAAAGATGGCCGTTTCAGTTTTAACCTGCCCCTTCCCGGAACCCAAAAAGTGATCGGACTAAGGGATGGTGACATTACTCCTTCTGATTACCGCAATACTCAATTCGGATTTTATATAGAAGGGTCTGATATCTATTTATTCAAGGATGGTGTGGTAGAAGGAGGGCCAATACAGGCTATAACGGCTAATGATAAGTTCTCTATCCTTAGAGAAGGAAATAGTTTTTCAGCCCGTATCAATGATGTGGAAGTAGGTTCTTATACCGATGCCTCCCCGGCAAAGCTCAAGAGGTTTGATGTTTACATGACTGCAGCTAATGATGTTTTTGTCAGGGAAAGAGTGTACAACTGGTGGTATGTTCCTTTAATGGCTATTGAGGAAGAAGTAGGGGTTTGCGGGCTTAAATCATCGGATATAATAGCTGGTAACAGAAATCAGGTCAAAGATGATTTCCCTTACCCTGTAACCTTTACCTGGACGGATAACCACGGCAGCACGGCTTATCCAAACTCACCAACTTTAAATGGGGTAGACCCTGGCTGGTACCGCCTGGTGGCCAATGTGCAACATCCCACCCATCCTTATTCCTATGCAGTCGGCACCTATTACATAGGCTATAAAGTCAATTGGATGCAGGAGGTTAATCTCATTAACCAGCCTACTACTAATTCCCTGGAGCTAAATACAGCTGCTAACTATCTGCAGGCGGGTATTCTGGGTGAATCTAATTCTTCCAATATTTTTGACCAACCTGATGAAGGTAATTACGGTTGGATCTACACTGAAATACCCGGGCTAATGACGGGGACCTGGTTTCCAACTGAAACAGATCCTTTTGGAGAGTCTGGCAACCTTACTTTTCAGGCTTACCGGACTGGTTTCAGCGTATCGCATTATGGCTTCAAACAATTGCCCCTGGGCAATGGGCCTATGGAATATGGAATATCCATAGTACCCGTTGTGATACAATCATTGACTCCGGTCTCAGAAGACTTTTTAGTATTTCTTCACCCTGCTATGATCCCTGTGGGATATGGCGGGCCTACCCAGTTTGCAATTGAGACAGGAGATAAAGTTGTTCAACTGATAGACCGCGATAAATACTTACTGTATATCAATGGCGATCTCAAAGTGTCTTTTACCATTGCAGGGCTGAGTGCCATTAATTTTATGAATATAAAAGGGGAGGTATCGGTCAATTATGGTAATCTTCTACAGCCCGGAGGTGCTAACTACCTTATGCACGATCAGGTATTGAATTGCCTGGCGTCTTTCAAATGCCGGGATCAGTCCTATAACCTACTGGCCTCTGAACTCCGGGCCGAATTCTACAACACCATCAACGGCAACCTTTATTTCCAGTTTCAGGGAGAGTACAACTATGGGGTACTGGACTACGTGATAAAGGATCTGGATGGCAATGATGTAACGGCCAACACCATTATTTCTGCTACAGATAAAGACTATGGCGACAACCGCTACATACTCAATATGAATCAGCTTTCCGATGGTTACTACACTTTAACGGTAACCAACGAAAAGGAAGAGAATTATACTCTTAGGATCCACAAAGAATACTGAAATGAAAACAACACACTGGCTCATCATCAACAGCATTATACTGCTCGTTCTTTTAGCAATGGGTATTTATTCCCTTAGCCAAAAAGAAAAGAACGTTTACCTGGACACAGCTGAGGTCTTTAACGGCTTTAAGTTGCAAAAGGAATTGCGGACTAAGCTCGAAAATGTTCAATCCGCTCGCCAGGCTATACTAGATAGTATACAGCTTCGCCTTACGGCTATAAGCAGTTCATCAGATTTTGACCCACAGAATCCGGGAGAAGAGTTTTTCTCCCTGCGTGGCCTCTATCAGCAAAGGCAAAAACAGTTTGAAGAAGATAACCAGCGCCTGTCTAATGAGTACGACCGCCAGATCTGGAACCAGCTCAACCAGTACGTCAAAGATTACGGCAAAGAACACAACTACACCATCATATTTGGTGCCAACGGGCAGGGCAATATCATGTACGCTTCTGAAACCAGGGACATTACCAAAGAATTGATCGACTATATAAACAACAAATATGAAAGAGTATAGAAATCTGTTCATATATCTGTTAACCTTCGTTCTGGCCGCTTGCCAGCAACCAAAGCAGGTTAACGTAGATCAGTATCTGGAGTACCTCGATAAGAACTGGTATAAGCTTACCGACAGTCGGGAGCTGAACGGTATAGTGTATCAGGCCAGATTCTTGCCTAATGACTATCGCATTTTAGAGCGTTTTGGTCAGGAAATAGCAAGCGAAAAATTACAAACCGAGCGCCAGAACCTTTCTGATTTTCAATACTTCCAGATCCGTTTGAAGGCCCAAACCGGAAATATCATGGAGTATAATATGGAAGAATATGAAAGCCGGGATTCACGTCAATACTATTACACCCATGAATTTGCCAGAGATATTTTCCTGATAGATGGAACAGATACTCTCCGTTGTGAAGCGCATCAGTTCATTTCCAATTACGGAATAAGCCCCTGGGTATCGGTGCTGGCAGCTTTTGAGAGGAGCCATAAAAAAACTGCTGAGAAAAGGATCGGGATCAACGATCATATTTTTCACAATGGAAAAGTCATCCTGAAGATCCCGGCTTCGGCTATTTCACAAATTCCTCAACTAACCCTTTCAAAGTCATGATCTGTATTATTCGCAAACATCGGTTTACCAAAGTAATAGCTTGTTTTCTGGCTATATTTTTTCTTTTCGATTTCCTGATGCCCGTTCAGGCATTGGCCAGCGGCCCCAACCAGCCGGAATACACATCTTTTAATCATGCTTCCGTATCAGAATTGGTCAATACGGCTACAGGTGATTTTAGTTACAACATTCCCTTACTTGATATAGAAGGTTATCCCATCAACATCACTTATAATGCCGGGGCCACTATGGATCAGGAGGCCAGCTGGGTAGGTCTGGGCTGGACCCTTAACCCCGGAGTTCTTAACCGCACCATGCGGGGCTTGCCCGATGATTTTATGGGCGATGAGATAAAACAGCAGATAAACATCAAAAAAAACTATACCCTGGGGGCAGAAATAGGAGCCGGAGTTGAGATATTCGGGGCTGGTGATGGCTTTGCGACATTCGGAGTTAGCACAGGCGTGTTTTATAACAACTATAAAGGGTTGGGTATTAACAGGGGGCTGAATTTCAGCCTTAGAGCCGGTAAATATTTCGGAGCCGGAGTAGGTGTGAATATAACCCATAACAGTCAGAAAGGCTTAACCATTAGCCCTGATGCATCCTTAAAAGCTAGAATAAAAGGTTCCAATGGAAATTCAGCTTCGGCCTCAGTAGGGGTAGGTACCAGTTACAACACCCGTAGCGGTATGAGTGATCTAAGTTTAAGCCTTAATGCCAGTATAACAAATGCAGATGGCAGCAAGCAGCGCAAGACCATAAATGGAAATGAGTTTGATGTAACAACTTCCGGAGGAGGAATTTCTTTCTCCGCTTCCATTCCAATCGGTACCAGTACCTATTTTCCCAGTATTCAATTCCCTCGTAAAGCCCGTGCTTTTGAGTTAATGACTAAAGGAGGAGCGGAGGTGAAAGGAGCTTATCCATACTTCAGCAGAAAAGGTTATTATATGAGCGAAGAGATCAGCCATAAGAATCTCAGCTCACAGGCTTATGGTTATCTCTATGCCCATAAAGGGCAGGGCAAGCTGGGAGCCATGCACGATTTTAACCGGGCTAATGACGGTATGGTGAGTTCGGAAACCCCTAACCTGCCCCTCACCAATCAAACCTACGATATTTTTATGGCCACTGCCCAGGGGCTGAGCTCTATGTTCCGCGCCCATCGTTCTGATGTAGGAACTGTTTACGACAATAAAATAAAAACCACCACTTCTTCTAATTATGTAGGCTTAGAGGGAGGCTTTGGTAGCTATACTGAAGTTGGGGGCAACGTCAACACTTTTGAGTTGGAGCAAACTTCCGGCAAGTGGACTGCCTTTGACAATGCCAAACTCGATTTTATGGGCAGGGATCATTCTCTGGTGGAAGGGAACTACGATTTTGAAGAAGCTTATTTCAGACAGTCTGGGGAAGGCCTGGCGATAAACCAGGCCTATTACAATGCTATGGGAGGGGAAAGGGCGGTCAGGCTTCAACTGGGCAACAGTGAACCCTCGGCCATTACTCCCACCCTGGTAAACCGGGCGGGAAGTACGGTTAACTCCAATGTAGCCAATCTGCACAACTCACAACGCAATAAGAGAGGAGTAGTGATCAATTACCTAAATGCTAAACAAGCCAGGGATTATGCGTTGGAAAAGCTGATCGAAAGCCATACCCTGGACAGTTTTGACTATACTGTAGCCGCAACTGCTACCACAAATTATATTAAGGGAGAAGGACATTATACATATTTAGATAACAGTATTGACCGCATCACTCACGCCAATAATAAAGAACATCATATATCTGAAGTAAGCGTAACCACCCAGGGTGGAAAACGCTTTGTATACGGTATTCCCAGTTATAGCCGTGCTTACGAGGAGCGCTCTTTTAATGTAGCACCTAATTCCGGTTTTAATAGCACGGCATCATTCTTTGATGATGGCTTGAAATCATTTAATGGAACCAGTGATAACTCGATCAATAACTCCAATAAAAAGGATGGTTTTTTTCAAAAGAAATCGGTGCCGGATTATGCCACATCCTATCTGCTCACCACAGTTTTATCTGCGGATTACGTAGATGTATCGGGCAATGGTCCCAGCGTAGACGATCTGGGAAGCTATACCAAATTCAATTACACCAGGGTTCATGGTAATTACGGCTGGAAGCAACCTTATGAGCAGGGTATGGCCAGTTTTAATGCCGGCTTCCGCTCCGATAAAAAAGACGACCGGGCTTCCTATGCCAAAGGGCAAAAGGAAATATGGTATCTCCATTCTATAGAAACCAAGAATTATATTGCTGAATTTCAACTCATTGAACGGGCCGATGCCATAGAGGCAAATTTTGTCGCAGATGGCGGACAAGGCAGTGCAAAAATGTATGCCCTGGAAGAGATCAGATTATATGCCCGTAAAGACAAAGAAATTAATGGTAATAATGCCATTCCCCTTAAAACTATACACTTTAAGTACTCTTATAGTTTGTGTAAAGGCTTACCAACCCTGCCTGCCAATGTAGGTAAGCTAACCCTGGATGAGATCTACTTTACCCATGGCTACTCTCAAAAAGCCTGGTTTTCGCCTTACAAATTCTTCTATGCCGATCCGGATCACACTAAAGAGACCAATGAGGATGATGATTACAACCAAAACTATGACTATAACTCCTATGATCGCTGGGGTAATTACAAACAGAAGAAAACCGGGACAGGACAAAATCTGAGTACCGCTACTAATTTGAGCAATGCCGATTTTCCCTACGTCAATAACAACCCTAATGATAACACAAATTATAGACCGAATAGAGATGCTGCCATGTGGGCTTTACACGTGATTCAATTACCCTCAGGCGGCACCGTGAAAATAGATTATGAGGCTGATGATTATGCCTATGTGCAGAACAAAAAGGCCATGCAAATGACATCTGTGGCCGGCTTTTATAAAGGTTCCCCGGTACTGAGCAATAAGCTGTATGAAGATGCTAATAATGCCTTTGGAGGAGGGAGAAGCCCCAACCTGGAACTGGTGGTAAACCTGCCTGTACCTATCAGAGCTACGGATGCGGCTACGGCTAGAGCTATTTTCATGGATCGCTATATGAGAGAAGAACTGAGAGGGGCCCTCGCGCGCGGGATAATGGGCAGGCTTTACTATAAATGTGCGGTCAACACCGGCCTGGAAAATGACGAATATGATTTTGTTACCGGTTATGCCGATATCGATAAGGTAAGCGGTATGATCAGTTGTTCAGGCTGTAGTTTCAATAAAACTATCGGTGGTTCAAGTGGAGTTTATTACAATCAGGCTATCATCAGGCTCAGGCCCGCCAAGCTCAAAGACGATGAAAGAGGGTCGGATGTAAATCCCATTTCCAAGGCTACCTGGCAAATGGTAAGAACCTACCTCTACAAATTGGCTTTCCCCGCTTCCTCCATGGAAGATGATAATCTCGGCTTTAACTTACCTACAGTGCAGTTGCTGTTCTCTTTTATAGAAGATATAAGAGTAATGCTCAAAGGGGTTAATGCCGAAATGAGGCGTAAAGGAATTGGCCAGAAAATAGTGCCCGGTAAATCTTTTGTGCGCCTTCACAATCCCGACTACAAAAAAATAGGAGGAGGGCATCGCGTAAAAAGATTGCAGATGATCGATGAATGGGGCATTATGAATACCGATGTTAATACTGACTACATAGAACCAGGGGCTGTTTACGGAAAGTTGTATTCTTATACTACTACTCATCCTAGCCTGAAGGATGAAAATGGCGATCCTTTGGCAATTAGCAGCGGGGTCGCTTCTTACGAACCTTTAATAGGAGGGGATGAAAATCCTTTCAGAAGGCCTATAGAATACGAGTTGAAGCGCCACTTATACGCTAACGATATCCTCTATGCCGAAGCTCCCTTTGGCGAGGTGTTTTTTCCCAGCCCATCTGTTATTTACTCTCAGGTAAGAGTAAGAGACTATGTTCCTCCGATCTTTAACCTTACGGTAAACGGCACCGGAGAATCGGTATTTGAGCATTATACCGCTTATGATTTCCCGATAAAAACAGAGTATACCCCTCCCCAGAAAATGGAGGAGAACTCCAGCCCGATCAAAGCATTATTCAGCATGAAGTCTACTTATGAGCTGGCGATGAGCCAGGGCTACTCAGTAGTGATGAACGATATGCACGGTAAGGAAAAGGCCATTACGGTTTATGGCGAAGGGCAGTCGGGGGATGATTTTATATCCAGGGTAGAATACCTCTATAAATCAAGCGGAGATTACCACAGTTACCTGGACAACCGGGTGAATGTATTGAACGAAGAGGGAAACAAGGAAAGCAATGTGCTGGTAAATGTGGATTTTGACATGGTACACGATACCAAACAAACCCTTACCCGCTCCAAAAGCCGTTCTTACCAGGCCAATGTAAATACCATCATAACCGAAGCTTTAGCTATTCCTCTACCTGTTCCTACTTTTTTTATTCATAAATCAGATGACACCCAAAGACATAAGATGTCGGTCATCACCAAAGTGGTACAGAAATACGGCATATTGGAAAAGACCATAGCAGAAGATCAGCAGGCGCGGATCGAGACGAAAAACGAGCTTTTTGATAAAGAGACCGGGCGGGTTTTACTGAGCCGGGTTACCAATCAATACGACAAAACCAATGATCACCGTAGCATGACCTATCCCGCTCACTGGGCTTACAACCGTATGGGGCCAGCCTATAAAAATATAGACAAGGAATTTGCCGAGCAGCTGGCAGGTGATGTGGTTGATGCCAACGGTCAGATACAAACTCCTTACGATCAGCATTTTGTAACAGGTGATGAGGTGATGGTATACGACAATAATGGCAATGTGGATCAAAAATACTGGGTGATTGAGGGTCTATGTACATCTGCTTGTGGTGAACAAGCCAATATCACCGGTCTGTTCCTGATAGACCGGGGTGGCAGTTTGTACAATAAGTCCATTGCCCAAACCTTCAGGATCATTCGCTCCGGCCGTAGGAACCAGTCCGGCATAGCTGTAGGTAACTTCACAGCTAAACAGGGACTTGACGGCTATTCCTGGAAAACACAAGCTTTGTCTGGCTTTCAGGCATTGAATAACACTGCTCAGGAATTTACCGAATACGCTCGTTATCAATTGAGGGATATGGGCGCAGCCGAGTGTAGCGATCAACAGATCAATCCTTTTGTTTGGGGGGTATTGGGTAACTGGAAACCTCAAAAGAGCTGGGTGTATAATGTAGAAAGAAATTATGTTCCCGGCAACCTGAAAGATGACGGCTATTTTGATATGAAACCCTTTTGGGTGTGGAATAGCATTGATAATAAGTGGGAAGTAAACAGTACGTTGGACAACTGGCAAACTCTTACAGAGAATACTTTGTACCATAACTCAGGCTTTGCTATAGAAAATCGCAATGAGATCGGTACCTATATATCCCAACTGGCTACTTTGAACAATACGGCCGTAAAAGCCGTGGCCAATAACGCCCGTTACCGGGAGATCATCAATGAATCGTTCGAGGATTTTAGCATGCTCAACGATAAATACAACAACGGATACTGGAGTTATTTATGTAGCCAGAACCGCATAGGTTTATACAAAGGAGTAGACAACGGTAGTTTATCCTATACTAATAGTACAGCCCATACTGGTAAACATTCTCTTGAACTACCTCTTAATTCTACCTATAACCTAACCTCTATTTTCTTTTTGCCTGATAATCCTAATACTCCCGGTGTAGTCCCGGTACCTTATCTGCCCCAGGGATGGGAAAGGCTGCAGAATGTGAGTTTTGCCGATGTGGCAGATGGGGAAGAAGCCGGCTTTGTAGTAAGCTACTGGAGAAGGCTGGGAACAAGCCTGGATTACGATGTCAATAAGCCCCTCAAAGAACAATACGATCCGGTAGAGATTGGTATTACCATGGATCCCGGTACCCTGACCTATGCGCGTAAAACCCAAAAGTCAGTGATCATAGACGGTTGGCAGAAAATAGATGAGATCATCACTTTTGTTATGCCTTCCGGAGCGGTAGATGCTGAGATATCATTGCGCAATACTTCCACTACTGCCAAAGGCTATATAGATGATATCCGCATTCACCCCCTGCATTCCAATATGGTGAGCCATGTTTACGATATCTATACCAATCGCAAAGTAGCCGATCTGGATGATAATAACTACGCCACTTTTTACGAATACAATGAGGAAGGAAGCCTGATCCGGGTGAAGAAAGAAACCGAAAAAGGTATAGTCACCGTACAGGAAGCCCGTGATTTTACCGTAAGAAACTAAAACAACAGTTGATATGCGCCATTTAACCCTATTTCTCGTTTTAGCCTGTGGCTCAATGCTCAAAGGCCAGGACAGTACCCAAATAGTAAATGAGATATTGGCCTTGGCCAGGCCTTTCCAGGAAAATAAAGCCTGGCATATTCAACAGGAGATCGTTATGCTCGATAAGACTAACGGGGAAGTGTTAGACCGTGAAAAAACGGAAACCTATCGCCTGGGCAACAGTCAGTATTCCAAACAATTCTCAGAAGAAATACTCCTGCGGCAACCTTACCTGGTGAAAGTTGACAATCGGTCCAGGGAAATAAAAGTGGAATCCTATCAGCCGGAAGGTCTGACTGCTTTACCACTGGAAGAATACTTCAGTCTCTACCGGAACATAGAATACCGGGAGACCGATGAGCACAAGATCTACTATCTGCAGCTACAGGAGTATTACATCTATAAAGAACTGGAAATATGGGTGGGTAAAGGAGCCGGGCAATTGAAAAAGCTCACTATTTATCCCAAATATCCCATGGAAATAAAAGGGCGTGAAAGAGAGGTCAAACTCGACATTGTTTACGAGAAAATAGACTTCAACCCCTCCGGATTGGAAAAACAGCTGAGTACGGCAAAATACTTTACGGTAAAAGGGAAAGAACTCAAGCTCAAGGCTCCTTACCGGGATTACACATTGATTAACTATTTAAACCTCTAAGGTCATGTTACAAAACTCAAACCTCTTTAAGATATTTTCAGGCCTGGCTTTAAGTATTGTTGTGGCCTTTCCATATAGTTTAACGGCCCGCGATGAAGGGGTTAACACCCGCCTGCAAGGAGGCAGTAACCTGCTGCCGGGGGCTGTGCTAACAGTAGAAGACAATAAGTTCTTCCACATGGAGGTTCACGATCCTGTGAATAATCCCAGCGATCCCTGGACCGATCATTTTGTCAATGCCAGTGTACTGAACAAAGTGACCTTTGGGATAGATGAATCCGTGACTGAAAACCTGGGAGCAGATTTTGCCTATACCATCAATTTTGATATTGAACTTTGGCGCTATCAAAGTGGGAGCTGGGTGCAAAGCGTGCAAAGCGGGCTGGAGCTGGATATCAATTACAAAACTCTTTACGGAGCTAACCTCGACCGTTCTGTCATATCTTTTGAAAATGTTCACAGATCTGTTATTACCGTTAACTCCATCACGGATATCAATGGGAACCTGGTTACAGCAGGTTCTCCGGCTATTGAGAATATCTACCTCGAAAATGCCGTGGAAGTAGAGCGCTATTACTATTTTGATCCTGCCCTTATACCGGATATTGCCCAGTTGTTACAGGAAAAGTCTGCCGACAATCACCTTACTCTTTACTGGCCCTTTATTCCCGAAGCCGAACAATACGACCTGGAATGGACCTTTGTAGACTATTATTCTGACAGCACCCAAAACTGGCAGTACGATTTTGAACAGCAGGCTAACCGGGTAAGGATAAACGTGACCCAATACACTTTTCCCCTGGTTTTTGACGAAGGTTATATGCTCTTCCGTTACCGCCCGGTATATGGCTCTCCTTTAGATGGTGGTCTCCCGGTAGAGGGACGCTGGTCTACTCACAATTCCGGTGCTTCCGGCATGGTAGCTTCCTATCCCGTTAATGCGGTACACACTATTTCACCTACGGCTTCTGCTTCAGTAGCTATCGAATCCAGGCCCCACGAAACCACCATGAACTGGCAGTACAGTGCCGTTTATGCCGAAGACAGCCGTTCTTCCCATGCAGTAGCTTATTCCGATGGTTTTCAGAGACTGCGTCAGCAAATTGCCAGCTTACCCACACAGGATCAAACCGCTGTAAGCTCTGTAGTTTATGATCACACCGGGCGGCCTGCCGTACAGATCCTTCCGGTGCCCATGAACGATGCTGAACTGCATTTTTTCCATGGTTTAAACCAGGTAACTGATGTCAGTGGCAGTGAACCCTTCAGCGCCAAACATTTTGATGATGATAATGTCTATCTCAATGGCAGTGGGGTAGCAACGGAATGCGATATCAATTTTCCGGGCCTTAGTGTTAGCCATTCCCTGGGAGCAGCTAAATATTATTCCGATCAAAATCCCGACAAAGAAGGCATGCAGGCCTATGTTCCCATTTCCCAGGATGCTTACAGTTCTGATGATGCTTATCCTTTTACTTTAGTGCAATATATGCCCGACCATACCGGGCGGATAAAGCGGCAAACCAACGCAGGAGCTGATCATACTTTAGGAAGCAGGCATGAAACCCGGGTCTACTATGATGTACCCTTACCGGGGGAGCTGCAGTTTTTCTTCAATGCCAATGATCTGGGCAACATCAACAGCTACCGCAGGGTTATTACCAAGGATCCCAACGGGCAGTTGTCTTTTCAATACCTCAATAACTTCGATAAGGTGGTCATTTCTTCTTTATCACCTCAGAACCCCCAGGCCTATATGCCGGTAAACCCCGGACTCCCTCCTCAAACGATCAGCAACTTGTTAGAGTATGCTACCGATGAAGATCCGCTATCCGTAAGCCTCACCCGTTTTGTGGAAAAAGGAGAGGAGGTAAAATACCGCTATTACCTCGATCCCCAGCCCTACAAAGATGCCTGTATTGACGAAAACCTGGGCGCCCCTCCAGTTTGTTTCGATTGTCTATACGAACTGGAAATAGAACTCAAATTCATTGATGAATGTGGTAATGAGATGGTGATCAATCCCACTGGGCCAGGTGGTAGTTCTATGTCTCCTATGCCTTTTGATACCATTGTAGGCGATTCTGCTTTTTACAATACAACTTGTGAGGCAACAGCAGATGATCGTTATGACTTTCCCAACAATACTTATGAAACAAACGACCTGTCTAATTCCATTACTTTTCCCGAAAACGGTTACCTCACCATCACCAAAACTTTACGGGTAATACCGGGAGCTGCCGAAGAATATGCTGACCTGTACATAGGAGAGCTGGAAAATGCCAAAGAGCAGAATTACCTCAGCGGCAGTTGTGATTTTAAGACCAAAGAAGAGTGGATCTGTGAACAACTGACCGGTATGACTGCTGCGATAGAAGACTGCCAGAACTACGGCTGCGAAGAAGCCTTTTTAAATGAAATGGCTCCTAATTACCAGGATGAGTACCAGGAATACCTCGATGGGCTGGACAATGAACCCATAACATTTTTGGAATATATGCAAACGACTTACGGTACTTTGTACAACAATTACATCAACGATTGTAATGCGGCTGGTACCAATACTGTAAATCACTGTGCTGCTTTAAAAGAAGCTATGCTGGCTGACCTGATGCCCGGAGGGCAATACGCCCGGTATGAGGTTGTCAGTACCGTTGGCGGTACGGTTACTTACAGTGCTACAGACAATACTTCCATTTTTCACAGTACACCGGCTGCTCCCCTGCAAAACTTCGGTTCGGTAAGCTATGATCAAGCTACTTACCCCATTATCAATGGCGTAGCTACCGACCCGGCCGGGATGAGTCTGCAGGACTTTATTCTTAATTTCAATCCTCTTTGGACGGAAGCCCTTTTGCCTTTGCACCCTGAATATTGTTACATCCAGTTTTGCGAAAGCAATGCTACCGTCTTTGCTTACGAAGCCAATATGCTGGCGGTAAACGACTATCAGGAGGCCCTTTGCCAGGGCTATTTCAACCCTCAGAACACGGGAAGCTGTACCGCTGTTTCCATTCCTACTTTACCAGGAGGGGGATGTACGGCCAATTTCGACCCCTATACCAATGCTAACATCCAGGGTTATGTCAACAGTTTAAATCATTCCTCGGTAGGTTTTAACGGAGGCCCGGCTGATTGTATCTGGGATGTGGCTATGAAAATAGTTCACAATACTCCCTTGCCTAATACTCTTGGAACGGATACCTGCCTGGAAGACCGCGAATGGCAGGCCTTCCGCTCCCTTTACCTGATGGGCCGTAAGGTACTGATCGATTCGGCTTTTTTCAGCCAGTATCCCAACTGCTACAACTCAATGGGGAAGCTTAAAACCGCATTTGAGCAAAAGATACAAAGAGTTCCTTTTTACAATTTTACAGGCTCTATGAGTTTTGCCTATCTGCAAGACTCCCTCGCTGCCCAGTGGACTTATGTAACAGGTGGGGCCGGAGCCAATGCCAGTAATATGGGCCTTTGTGATGTGTGTGACGATTACGCCCTGGCCTGGAAATCCAAACTCTCTGCGTGTTCCGGTAGCAGCGCCATCCTGGATAATGCCGTAGAAGCCATTCGTCAGCTTTGTGAATACCAGTGTACTCAATCCAATGGAAGCTATCAGGGTTATCAGCTCAATCCCTTGGGAGCTACTACTGTGGCCGGGCATAGTTTTTTGCCGGTATCTGGCTCCTACACCCCTCCTGCCAGTGGTGCTCCTATTAATTCAGGGGGTTTGAATTTTACCGCAGCCAGTGTGGATGATATTCTCCGCCAATATTACGGCACCAACTGGCGCAATATGGATTGCAATGCCTTTATGATCAATACTCCCCGGCCTTTTGGACAGAACAACGGCTCCCGCCTGGACGATTGTGGTTGCACAATTATAATAGAAGAGATCGCGGCAGAATTTGCCGGGGGAAGCCTGCCTACCGGAGTAACCACTGAAGCCCAGTTATTTGAATACCGCTACGGTTATGAACTGCCGGATTACAAAAATTTAAGATGTATCTGCTACGATTATCTTGAGGGAGGGGGGCAGCCCCTCACCGAGGAAGAACTGCTGGCCATGCAGATCCCCTTTCCGAAAGAGCTGACTTGTAAGTTCTGTGTAAGCTGTGCCAATGTGCAAACAGTGATCAACAATTTTAATACTTATTTTGGTCTAAGCTCTCTGAACGACTGGACCAATAGCCAGACCTTTGGCCCTGTATTTACCAATTTTGCTAATATTACCCTAAGCGAACAGTTGGGAATGCTGGCCAGTAGTGACGTTGACCTGAGTTTTGATGATTACGCCCGACTGATGAACGATTGTGAGGCCTATTGTGATTCCCAGTTTGTGGGAGGCGATAACCTCACCGAATACGCCTATGAAATACAGGAGTTCCTCAATGATCTGATTGATCATAATAAGTTTACCGCCAGTACTCCGGATTCCCTGCCGAAATACTTTGATTTTTACCGCAACAACCTCTACGAATGTAATTTCAGTGGGCAAGTGGAGGTGACTACCCAAACAGCTACTAATCTTTCAGCTTCTGGCTTTTTGATCACGGTTCAATTGAGGGATGTTCCCAACGGCTGTAATTTTGAGAACAAAGACATCGACTTGCTTTGTACGGGCTGTACCAGTTCCATTGATTTAAGCGATATAGCTTATTTCGACTATATCGCTGCTGATTTTACCGGTACGGTAGGATTTGGGGATCGGTATGACTTTCGCATTAAAGCTTTTTTGCAGGACGGGACCGAAATACTGTTTGACGAGTGTTATGCCCATAAAGCGTTACTTCCTTCTGCTAAATGCTATCCAGTTTACAGCAGTCTGGTTTCAACTTCTTCCTATTGCAGTGGTTCAGGCAGTTATACGGGTTACATGCCTCAGTTGTGTTTTCCCGGTATGAAATACAAAGAACGAGACCCCTGTACCGATGCCATTATAGAAAATGGTATTGCCGCGGGAGAATTGCTGTACGAGCAAGCTACAGAAGAACTCAAGGAGGATTTCCGCAACAATTACACAGCTTTTTGCGGGGGCAAAAGCGTCAGCCTGGACGAAACCTTTGAGCTGAAGCACAAGGTGAACAACACCTATACCATGCTCTATTATTACGATCATTTGGGAAATCTGGTGCAAACCGTTCCTCCGGAAGGCGTGGATAGTTCGGGTAATAAAGCCCACAAAATGACTACGGAATATCAGTACAACAGCCGTAATCTTTCCACTCAGCAGCAAATGCCCGATCACGGTTATTGGGATAACTCCAATCCACCCAACTGGATAAAAGGTACCACTAAATTTGTTTACAATAGCAAGACTCAGATCGTATTGAGCCAGAACGAAAAGCAGCGATTAGGGAAAAACATAGGAGGTACTGTTTATCCCGGCTATTCCTATTCCCTCTATGACGGTTTGGGCCGGGTGATCGAAAGTGGTTTGATCTACGGGGAGTTTAGTGATGGCACTTCCCTCTTAAATATGACTGATGCAGCTTATAGTGCAGGTGTACAGCAAGTGATCAGCGACCCCGCCTTTCCGGCTAATGTAACTTCCACCGGATCGGGAGCCAGCTGGAACCTGCACGGGCGTAGCGAAGTGAGCCACACCCGCTATGATGTGAGCCTGAGTACTACTATCGACCAGCTGTTTGACGGAGGGCAGCTCAATCTGCTGAACCGGGTGGCCTCGGTTACGTACAGCGAAGTGTACAATGCTTCCCCTGCCGTATACGATCACGCTATCCACTACAGTTACGATGAAATGGGCAATGTGGAGAAGATCATTAACGATTATCCCACCCTGGAAGAAGTGGATCAGCGCTATAAAAAGGTAGATTATACCTTTGATCTGGTAAGCGGCAACGTCAAAGAAGTGGCCTACCAGAAAGGGGAAGTAGATGCCTTTTACCACCGCTATATCTACGATCAGGACAACCGCCTGCGGGAAGTATTCACCTCTTCTGACCGCCTCCACTGGGATCGGGATGCCGATTACAAATATTATGATCACGGGCCTTTGGGCCGTACGGAAATAGGAGATCTGAAGGTACAGGGCGAAGATCTGGCCTATACCCTGCAGGGCTGGCTTAAGAGCAAGAATGCAGGCGACATGGAGGCCTCTCGCGATGCCGGTAAAGACGGTGATCCCGGGAATGATTACTTCACTGCTGAAACAGACCTGCACCAGCATTTTGCCAAGGATGTGGCTTCCCTGGCTTTATATTATCATACTAAAGACTATGCTTCGGTTAAAGACTTCACCAACACTCCGGATGCCTATATTTTACCGGAGATCAGTGGTGCTACCCTCTTGAACACTACTGACTCTTCTTTCTACTGCAATTTATACAACGGCAATATTGGTGCCCGTTTGCATCAAACCCGTAATGTAAGTGGGGCTAAAAACCAGCTCAGGGCAAGTCAGTACAGGTATGATCAATTGAATCGCCTGAGGCATGCCTGGGACCTGTACGGCTCCTCTAACTTTGGTGCCAGTGGCAATTATGTAGAAGACGAGATCGTATCAGCCGTCAATAGCCAGTACTACTCTGCTTACGAATATGATCTCAATGGTAACTTTAAAACTCTGAGTCGATTAGGGGGAGGTGCCGTACTCTTCATGGACGGGCTATCCTATGAATACAACAGCCACAACAATCAGTTGCACGTGGTAAACGATGGCGCGGCCGCCAACGGCCTTGATGACATTGAAGACCAGATGGGAGCCACGGTTTTTGACGAGACCGATCCGGCTACCTGGAACTATGCCTACGACCGTATAGGTAATCTGCTGTCTGACAAACAGGAGTGTATCCAGCAAATTGAATGGACCAACAGCGGTAAGGTCAAACGCATCATACGCGATCCCGCCTGCCTGGCTGCTGCAGCTCAGGCTAAACCTGACCTGGAATTTGAGTATGACCCCATGGGCAACCGCATCCGCAAAACCGTAAAACCCCGCCTGAGCAACGGTAGCTTGCAGAACGAACTGTACTGGACCCATACCTATTACCAGCGCGATGCCCAGGGCAATGTACTGGCTGTTTACGAGGATGATCATATTCCCTATCCTGAAGTAACAGGAGTATACTGTTTTCCCAACGGAGCGCCTAATTATCCCGGGCCTACCAATGACTGGTATGTAAAGCTGACCTTTGAGGACAGCAGCACTCTAACTACCACTGTCGTAACCGCCAGCGTTACACTTTCTTATGCTTATATATTTCAAATGGTAGCTGATAGTATTAATGCTATGGGACTCAGTACACTATCGGCTGAAGTAATAGATGGTTGTCTTTACGTATACAGTTCCAACAGCAGTTTAGCCACGCTGATTGAAATTGTACACGAATGGCCGGAAAACGAAAATCCCGGCATCATCAATACGGATTATTATCCGGCTACCATACAGAACACTTTTCCCAGCAGGCGTTTAAGCCTGGCCGAGCACCATCTTTACGGTTCTTCGCGTTTAGGGGTTGACAATGCTGACCTCAGCCTGTTCCATAAATACCTGACAGCTTATCAAATTGATGGGGAAAGCCTGGAACTGATTAATAAGATATACGGAAATGATCATTCTTCCTTTGCCGCTTACCCCTGCGAATCCTTTAGCGGCTTTGCCCTCATCCGGGTGACCTCTGGAGGCAGCGGCAGTCTCTTGCCTTACCTCGACCTGGGCGGAGGGCTCGATATTTTTGCGGAAGACAAGGGTCCCCGTCCCTGGACGGGGGGCAATCCCGCACAGTTTACCAGCTGGCTGGTAAATGATTTTATACCCGGCAACCCCGGCCTTCAACTGGAATACGATATTACAGGTCTGCCATCCAACGAGATCCGCCTGGGCCGCAGAGGTGTTCCTAACCAAAACGGCCTGCTACCCCGGATTGACGACAGTGGCAGCAATATAAAACTGGAATCTTTTGGTGAAAATCCGGCTTCTGATCCCAGGGACCTGGCTTTTAGCGAGGGTTATACAAACTGGGAAGCTTGCCGTGGTCAGCGTCTGGCCGGGCAGAAAAAATACGAACTCAGTGATCATTTAGGCAATGTACAGGCTGTAGTTTCCGACCGTAAGATCATCAATTACCCGGGAGAGTCCTTCCCCGGCTGGATGGATGTCCAGCATCTGAGTATCAACAGCGGCAATGGCTCCCTCAGCTGTAATGGAGGTACCACAGGCTGGACCGGCAATCCCGGGCAAAGCTTTTCGGTAGAGTTCATCCCGGGTAATGGCTATGTGGAACATACCATTAACGCCAATCCTCTTAACAGTCGAGCTGTTGCCGTGGGGCTCAGCTATGTCAATGATGTGGCAGGCCACCCGCTCAATACAATTGATTACGCCATCTGGCAAACCTGGTCCGATCAAACCTTGAGGGTACGGGTAGGCGGAGTAGAAGTGTATGCCGTACCCGGCAGCTTCACTGCCAGTGAGGTGATTCGCATTGAGCGAACTGGTAACACCATTTACTTTAAACGGAATGGCTTAACCGTTTACTCCACCCCCGAATACGGCTCCGGCAATCTGCATACGGATATCGCCATCAGCCATGACGGGCAAAGCGTGCAGAACCTGGTGATGAAGAGTGAAGAAGTGGATCAGATCGCAGACATCCGGGCTACCTACGATTACTACCCCTTTGGTATGCCCAAGCCCGGCCTGCAGTACAACAGCCCGGATTATCGTTATGGCTTCCAGGGACAGGAGAAAGATGATGAAGTAAAAGGAAGTGGTAATAGTTATGCATTTAAGTACAGGATACATGACCCGAGAATCGGTAGGTTTTTGAGTGTTGATCCTTTGGCGCAATCCTACCTATGGAATTCAACTTATGCATTTTCTGAAAATAGGGTAATCGATGGTATTGATTTGGAAGGATCTGAGTATATTACATATAAAGTTCTGCTAGATAGAAATGGAAGGCCTTTAATAAAAACTATACTTGAGGATTATCGTAACATGAGTGATGAGCAAATAAGGTCTATTCATGGGATTTCTGCAGAGGAATTTTATAAGACTTATGCACAATCCTTTGGTTCACAAGGAAGAGGTGTAAAATATATTTATGCCTACGAAGACAATAAAGGGATTCCTATTGATTATGGTTGGGAAAGAGATAAAGGGGAGATATGGTATTATGACTTTGATTCTGATTATGATAATTTAGGAAACTTAGCTAGAGCTATGTTTGAAATGAGTGTACATGGTATGTATGTCGGAGCTGGAAGTATCACTCAGTGGGGACCAAGATTTGATTCCGATTATGATTTCACTGAAAAACCTATAGACTGGGTAGATTATGTTGCACTAATTCATGATGTTGCCCACTCTAGAATTCCTAATTATATGGGATGGCGAGACGATATTCGTACGTTACCTTCTGATTACCTACTATTAGATGGCTTCGAAGCAATTGAGCAAGCATATCACGAAGGTGTAATTGACCCATTTACCAATCGACCAATTTCGTATGAAACTTATCAGGCTGCTCGTGGCGGTAAAGAGTTTTTTGAAATAGTGATTAGATACAAGGAGTGGCGTACAGAAGCCGGACCAGATGTAAAATTTAAAGATTATAAAAAGGTTAACAAAAGAGAGTATAAATTTCTGAAAAAAGCAGCGGGTAAAGCAGACCAAACTGGCGAATAACTACCCAGCTACCGCGCGATTATATCTCGTGGTAAAGTGCAATAATCAAAAAGTACAGTATTCATATAAAAGAATGGTTCACCCCGGCCGGAGAGCCGGGGTCTCCAGGAGAGATCGCGGGCCTGCCTGCGGAAGGCAGATCTATGCCCGCGATGATGCTCAAGGTTTGCCAGGAGCAAAAGCCCCGCAGTCATCCAGAGTGAATTTTTGGAGTTGCTTCACTGAGCCCTTCGGCTGAGCTCAGGATAAACTAAGTTGAAGTGAAGGGACAAAAATTAGTATCGAAGGATGAGCAAGACAACCTATAACCAGTCTTCGACCTGTCTGCCGACAGGCGGATACATCTACGCTTACAGCGTAGCCACTCAGACTGACATACCCTTTTTTATGTCATGCCGGGCGAAGTAGAACAGAGACCCGGCATCTCTTCTCATCACAAATCGCAGTTTACAACAACGCTTCATGTTTTAGTAGCTAAAATGAACTCACTCTTCTATTAGCCTGATCACAATCAAGCTAACCAAAAAGTATAAGAATATCTGAAAAGTATAGTTCCGGATGAGGGCCCACTATTTTTGAGCTCAACCAGAGCAAGAGCTTTGGCACTGTAAATAATTTAAAACCACCATTTAGTTTAACTAACTAATCTTAGCTGTATTTTACCGTGGTATTATTGCATATGAGTAAGCATTTAAAGAACAAGCTTTAAAACCTTTATGCTTCATTTAGAATATAAGGCCGTATTCTTTTTTAAAAGAGCTGGGAATAAAAGATTTAGCTCTTTAGGGGTGCTTCTTGCCGGGCTTATCGCTTTTAATGCAACCTATGCCCAGCGTCCTATATTTCGCCATTATTCCACCCCCGAAGGTCTGTCCAGTACCGAAGCCTATATGGTGATGCAGGACAGCCAAGGCTATATCTGGATATCTACCGACCACGGGGTGAGTCGTTTTGATGGTTATGAGTTCAAAACCTTTACCACGGATGATGGCCTGAATGGCAATACCGTATTTGGCACTTATGAAGATTACCGGGGCAGGATATGGTTCTTCACCTTTGAAGCAGGCCTTTCGTACTACAAAAACGGGGAGATCATCAATTTCTTGAAGGATACGCTGATGGAGAATTGGGATGGTGTAAGTGTTCCCTTTTCCATGCATGTCAACCGCGGTGATACGATTTGGCTGGGTGTCCGTCATACAGATTATCCCAGGCAGTATGTCAAAGTATTTCCTGACGGCACTTTTGTGAAGGATTCCGTGAATTCCAAGGAGCAGAGCGGTTTTATCAGGCGTTTTAAAGACGGGGGGTATTTTATGAGCGGCTACCCCCTTGTAGAGGGGCAGGAGACCCTGCTCAACCTGATTGACGAATCGGGAAAAGCCAGGGCATTAAAAGCAGAGATATGTGCTCCTCATTTTAATTATCACACAGACTTTACTTCTTTTTTAAAGCCCAATGGCAACATATTATTTGTGAACAACGGGGTTTTAAGGGAATGGGAAAAAGATAGCGTGAGAGAACTGGTTAGGTTTAAAAAGTCGACCAATTTAGGTTTGCTGGAAGATAAAAAGCAAAATGTATGGATAGCCCTGGCCCTGGGAGGGGTAATGGTATACCGCAACGGCAATTTTGAGCAAGCACCTCAAGTTTGGCTAGAAGACAAGCTGGTTTCCTGGATAACGGAAGACGCAGAAGGAGGTATTTGGATCACTACCCTCGATGACGGGGTGTATTACACCCCCTCAGTAGAAGTACTGGCCATGTCCAATACTGAATTTTTTGGCAAAGGGCGGCTGCTTGATTTTGCAGGCAAAGGCGATACTTTGCTGGTCATTGTGAAAAATGGCATGGCAGCCCGCCTGGTGTATCAGTCCGATAGCCTGCCTGATATTCTTGTTAAGCAGCTTTTTTCCCAGAATATAACCGGTATTTTATGGCCTGAAAGAGGTAACGCTTATATCACAGGCTGGCACGAGAATAAATCACAATTTGGTTTTTTAAACCAGAAGGATTTTACCCTAAAACACTACCCTTCGAGGGAAGATATTTTGAGCCGGATTGATTCGGCCAATATTTACATGGGACCTACTGGTATAACTTCAGAGCTGGACCGGCAAACCAGTGAAGAACTATATGAAATACGGTCTACCAGGATGCATAACTGGCGCAGTATGTACAGGGATAAAGATGATCTGTGGCTGGGCGGTATGAGCAGGCTTTGGCGGTATAGTATAAGCAGAGATACTTTAGAGATATACAAACCAGAAGAAGAACTGTTGAAAGGGAGGGTAACTGATATTGATAAAGCAGGGCATTGCTTACTGTTAGCTACCTCAGGCCGTGGGCTGGTGATAGTAGATAGCAATGAGGTGTGGAATATTTCTTCCCGTGACGGTTTGCCCGGTACTATTTGCAATGATATTTGTGTAGACCAAAAGGGTGACATATGGCTGTCTACCAACAAAGGTATTAGCAGGGTAAGTGGCTTGCATAAGTCCGCCCGTTTGTTTTCTATCCGCAACTACGATTTTTTGGCTTCTACTATATCCCAAAGAGTAAAGAAAATATACCTTATGGATAGCGTGGTATGGGCTCTTTCTGATGATGGGATCATCTATTTCAACTACAAGAATGTAGGGCTGTCCAAGCCACCCCCGGTATATATTCACGGCTTTGAGGTAAATCACAAAGAAATAAATGGTGGGAATAAGAAGATCTTTAATTGGGAAGAAAACAATATTGATATAAGCTTTGCGGGTCTTTCCTATCAGTCGGTAAAAAAGTTGCGCTACAAATACCGCATGCTGGGACTTGATACAGCCTGGAATTACACTACACAGACCAATGTTATCTATCCTAAGCTGGGTGCGGGCCGTTACGAGTTTCAGGTATACGCCCAAAATACCGAAGGCATTTGGAGTACAGCAAAGGCTAAAAGGAAGTTCATCATATTGGCACCCTGGTGGAAAAGGCGCTGGTTTATTATTTCAGAGATTGTGATTGTTTTTCTGATACTTGCCGGTATAGGCTATTTCTACTGGCAAAGGCAAAGGAAAAAGTCTGAAACAGAAAACAAGATGAACCAGTTAAAATTACAAGCCCTGCAAGCTCAAATGAACCCTCATTTTATTTTTAATGTACTGGGCGCCATACAATCTTTTATAGTGGCCAAAGATACGGTGGCAGCACAAGAATACCTGGCCAGCTTTGCTTCACTGGTGCGTTCCACCTTAAATCATTCCGTAAAAGGCTGGGTGCCCTTAGAGGAAGAGATCCGCTTGCTCAAGATCTACCTCAAACTGGAAGAAATGCGTTTTGAGCTACCTTTTATTTATCGCTTTGAGATAGACGAACGCTTAGACGTAAATGTTGTCAATATTCCTACCATGTTATTGCAACCCTTCATAGAGAATTCTATTATTCACGGTATATCCCCTGCTAAAAAGCAGGGGAGTTTACATATTTCTATTAAACAACAGGGGGGCAATTTAAAATGCACCATAACTGATAACGGAGTAGGGCGCCAGCGCAGTAATTTGAAGCCCAATGCTGAAGAAAAGATCCACCGTTCTTTAGGTGTGAATATAACGGATGAAAGGATAAAATTATTGAAATCAAAAAGTGACAAAGAGCCACCCATTACCTATGTAGATCTTAAAGATGAAAGAGATAATACCAGTGGGACAAAAGTTATCGTTATATTACCTTATAAATTAATACCCTCTGATTCCCTAAAAAATAAATAATCGATGCACGCACTGATCATTGATGATGTATATAGAGCCCGTAGAGGATTAAGCGATCAAATAGAACAACTGTTTCCCAACACTTTTACTATTCAGCAAGCCGGAAGTGTTGAGGAGGGTCTGCAAAAGATCAAAGAGTTGTCCCCTGCAGTAGTATTCCTCGATATACAAATGGAAGACGGCTCGGGCTTTGACTTATTAAATAACCTGTCGTATAGAAATTTTGAACTCATTTTTACCACAGCCCACGAACAGTACGCTTTGCAAGCCTTCGATCATAGCGCTACCAGTTATTTACTGAAACCCATAAGCCCTGAAAAACTGACAGTAGCACTGCAAAAGGCTATTGAGAACAGAAATCGTTCAGAATCTGCCATGCTGTTCAACAAGCTCAATGAAGGCTCTTCCCACGCTGTCCATCGCTTTAAGATACCTATAGCCAAAGGTTTGAGATTTATTGACGGGGATGATATCATATATCTAAAGGCAGAAGGGAACTATTTCAAAATATTCTTTACTACAGATGAAAAACCTTTATTGGTATCTAAATCCCTGCGTTATTTTGAAAATCAAATGGATAATAACGTATTTATGAGAATTCATAAATCTTATATAGTGAACCTTAAAAAAGTTTTAGCCTATTCCCGTTCTGACGGTGGTACCCTTATCATGCCCCGTAATTATGAAGTACCGGTATCTCCTTTGCATAGAGACAGCTTTTTACGGAGAGTGAGTGCCAGCATTTAAAAAGACTCTTTTAGCTCTTTTCTATTTTTCTTTTCACCCATAATATACGATTGATTACCTGATTTCCTTGTTCGGATCAGCTATATTCAATTATTTTCTCTAGCTGTTATTGATTCGGTAATAAAGACTTTGATCTTTTTGGTTCTGATTTTGAGTTAGTTGGAGTTTTAAATAGCCCTTAAAAAGCATTGTCGAGGCAAATATTACTCACTTACCAATAAAGGGATTTCACGAATTAAAGAGGGGAACTCACTGCCTGGAGGGGATATGATCAAAAACTCTTTACTTATTTCATATCGATTAACTAATCCAGCTTATTGACATGAAAACTCTCCCTTTTAGCTCACTTTTTGTACTGCTGATCTTACTTTTTTCATTTCATGCCCATGCTCAAACTTTTATAGGCGATTATCAGGTTTTTTGGACCGATGTACATGAAGATCTGGCCTACAATACGGAAGAGAATTTGTTAACCTTTGACAGGACCAATACCTACGGTAATGCTTTTTCTTTAAACAAGCTAGAAGCCGATTATGAGGAGCATATCACTTTTACCGTTCCTCAAAATTCAAAAATTACTATAGGTCTTGTACATACTACAGGAACCTACAACCATTCTACCTATGCGCTAAATTATAATGAAATAGAATATGGTTTTCACTTTGAGAATGACGAAGCAGTTATTGTTAATGAAGGCAACATTCTACCGGATTTTGGCCCTCAGCCTTATGCCTATGACGAGCCTTTCGAAATCATTTTTCGCTATGGCAACATTGCCTTTTATTACAATGATGTTGAGGTTTACAATGTAGATTACGAAGTTACCGCCAGTCTGAAGCTGGAAGTACTATTTACAGCAGAAGATGCCACTTTTTTAGCACCTAACACCAATTTAAAGTGCCCTCTTTCGGTATCTTACACCACTACCGAACAGGATCATAATGGTGGGGGTTCTATACAAACTGCCGCTATAGGTGGAAAGAGACCTTACCGCTATATATGGAATGACGCTCCTTTTATAGATAAAGAAAACTACGATCGCTTTGTATCCAGTTATTACACAGAGTTAAGGAAAACAGAAAATGCCCATATAGCTTCTCAATTCAACCTAAGCCGGGTTTTAACCTATGATGAATTTGTAGCCTACAAAGCTAGTTCCCAGGTAAGTAATTTGATGTCTCGCCTTTACAAGCTCAAGCTAATTGACTCCGAAAACGATGAGCTGCAAGTTGACATACCGGTCTCGGCTGCAACCACCTGGCCCTCCTCAACAGACTACTCTTTTTCCACTGGCGAGCTTACTAAAGCAACCAATCATACCAATATAGCAGCTACTCCCGCTATAACCAGCGATAATATTCTATATCCCAAAAAGGACGGGCGCTTTGGCTTCAGAATTGGCACTGTCGGTGAAAAAGTGATTGGAATAAGAGATGGTAATTTATCGCCAACTGATTATCGCAATACCCAGTTCGGATTTTACATATATGATACAGATGTCTATTTGTTTAAAGACGGAGCCATAGAGGGCGAAGTAGTTCAGGAGGATATCACTAGCAGTGATAAAATTGAAATTGTCAGGGAAGGCAATACTTTTTCGGCCCGGATAAACGGATTGGAAGTGGGTACTTATGCCGATGCTTACCCGGAAGAATTAAAGCGGTTAGATGTTTACATGTCCGATATCGGGCAAATTTTCAGGCCGGATGAAGTGTATTGCTGGTGGTACGTACCCATAGTTTCCATCAGGGAAGAGGAGGGAATATGCGGCTTAAAATCCACTACCCTGGTGGCTGAAAATGAAGCGATGATCCACAATAGATATCCTTACCCTGTTACTTTTGACTGGACAGATCACAGAGGGTTTAGCAATTACCCCAATTCGTCTACCCTGAGTAACGTTGATCCTGGTTGGTATGGTTTAATAGCCAGTGTTGCCCATCCCACGGCACCCTACGCTTTTCCAGTAGGGACCTATTATATAGGCTATAAGGTAAACTGGATACAGGAAGTAAACCTGGTAAACCAGCCCACTACCAATTCACTGGAGCTGAATCCTTTTGCTACCTACCCCAACGCCAATGCTTTTGGGGAGTCTAATTCATCCAATGTTTTCAACCAGCCGGTGGATAACAATTACGGTTGGATTTACACCGAAGTGCCCGGTTTGGCTACGGGTAAGTCGATTGCCATGGAGTTAGATCCCTATGGAGAAAATCAGCGCTTTTATCCTGTTAACGGGTTTATTGATGGTAGTATACCTGATGGAGGTTTTAACGCTGGCTTTTCGGTTACCCGCTATGGTTTTAAGAGCATGCCTATTGGTAATGCCCCTATGGAATACGGTATTTCCATTGCTGCAGCTATGATGTATTTCAATTCATCTGTTACTGGTGACTTTCTGTTATCACTTCATCCTCCCATGATCTCTGGCTCTTACGGTGGCTTTACTCATTTTCAGGTGAAGACTGGAGATAAGATCGTGCAGTTGATCGATGGTAATGATTATAAACTGTATATCAATGGCGTTTTAGAAGCAACCGTTAATATTTCCGGTTTAAGTGCCATCAATTATTTGAATGTAAAAGGGGAAGTATCGGCCAGCATCGGTAACCTGATCATCATCAACCCTAACGGTACCACTAACTACGGTCATCACGACCAGGTGCTGAATTGTCTGGCTTCTTTCAAATGCCGGGATCAATCTTATAATTTACTAGCTCCCGAACTCAGGGCAGAACACTACAATACCATCAACGGCAACCTTTATTTCCAATTTCAGGGAGAATACAATTACGGTCCTCTGGATTATGTGGTTAAAGATCTGAAGGGTAATGATGTAACCATCAATACGAACATATCAACCGGAGATAAAGACTATGGTGACAATCGCTACATCCTTAATATGAACAAACTTTCCGATGGCTATTACACACTGACCGTTACCAACGAAAAAAGAGAAAATTACTTTCTCAGGATCTACAAAGAATATTGATATGAAAACAAAACACTGGCTTATTGTCAACAGCATTTTTTTGCTGGTAATACTCGCTATAGGAGTCTACTCTCTTAACCAAAAAGAGAAAAACGTATATCTGAATACAGCTGAAGTATTTGAAGCATTCAGTTTACAGAAAGAATTGCGCACTAAACTGGAAAATGTGCAATCCACCCGCCAGGCCATACTGGATAGCATGCAGCTACGCTTAACGGCCATGACCAGTTCCTCGGATTTTGACAGGCAAAATCCCGGAGAAGATTTCTTTTCACTAAGAGAAGTTTACCGAATAAAGCAAAAACAATTTGAAGAAGACAACCTCCGTCAATCCAGGGAGTACGATCGTCAGATCTGGAACCAACTCAATCAATACATAAAAGATTACGGCAAAGAGCATAACTACACCATGATATTCGGAGCTAATGGGCAGGGTAACCTGATGTATGCCTCAGAAGCCAGGGATGTTACTAATGATCTGATCAGCTATATAAATAAGAAATATGAAAGGATATAGTATCGTATTGATCCTCGTTTTTCCCTTTGTTCTGACCAACTGCCGGCAAGAGCAGGTAAATTCCGAACAGTACCTGCAATACCTGGATAAAAACTGGGAAAAATTGACCGATAGCCGGGAAATGAACGGTATAGTATACCAGGCCAGGTTTTTACCTAACGATTACCGCATCATAGAGCGCTTTGGCCGGGAAATAAATGATCAAAAATTGCAAAGCGAACGCCAGAACCTCTCTGATTTTCAATACTTCCAGATTCGCTTGAAGGCCAGGACGGGAAATATAATGGAATACAATACAAGTGAGAGTGAAAACCCGGCCTTACGGCAGCATTATTACACGCATCAATTTACCAAAGATCTGGCCCTGATCGATGGTAAGGATACCCTTTATTGTGAAGCACACCAGTTTGTTCCAAACCATGGTATTAGCCCCTGGATCTCGGTTCTGGCCGCTTTTAAAGTAAGTGAAAGTAAAACAACTGAAAAGAGGATAGTGATTAATGATCACATCTTCCACAACGGAAAGGTGATATTAAAAATACCAGCTTCGGCTATTTCGCAAATACCACAACTAACCCTTGATAAGTTATGATACGCATTATACGTAAACACCGTGCCACTAAAGTACTGGCTTGCCTGTTGGCAATTTCCTTTGTGTTTGATTTTTTATGGCCAACTAAGGCTTTTGCTTCTGGACCAAATCAGCCTGAGTTTACTGCTTTTGGGCATGCCTCCATGTCGGAATTGGTCAATACAGCCAATGGTGATTTCAGCTATAATATTCCCTTGCTGGATATAGAAGGCTATCCGATCAATATCACCTACAATGCAGGTTCTACTATGGATCAGGAAGCCAGTTGGGTAGGTCTGGGCTGGTCGTTAAACCCTGGAGCGCTAAATCGTACCATGCGGGGGATCCCGGATGATTTTAAAGGCGAGAACATCGAGCAGGAAATAAGTATGAAAACCAATTACACCTTTGGGGCTGAAGTAGGTGCCGGAGGTGAGTTTTTGGGTGCGGGAGATAATTTTGGTGTTAACCTGGGAGCTGGTATGGGAGTCTTTTATAATAATTATAAAGGGCTGGGAATCAACAGGAGTATCAACTTTGGTATTTCAGCCGGGAAGTTCTTTTCGGCCGGTGTAGGAATAGATGCCAATAGCCAGGAAGGCATTACCATTAGCCCAAGTGTGTCATTAACGGGCAGGAAGAAAGGATCAAATGGAAATTCGGCTTCGGCTTCTGTGGGACTGGGCACTAGCTATAATACCAGAAGTGGTCTTTCTGACCTGAGTCTGAGCCTGGACGTTGGTATGAAACAAACAGATAAGATAGACGGAGAAGAGGTTTCTCAGTCTCTGGGGATATCTTCGTCAGCCTCCATTCCCATTGGCACCAGTACTTATTTTCCCAGCATACAATTTCCCCGCAGGGCTACTGCAACTGAGTTGAGAGCAAAAGTGGGGACCGAAGTTCAGGGAGGTTTTATACATGGTTATGTCAAGGGTTACTTAATGACGGAGGAGATCAGCAATAAGTACCTTAGTTCTGAGGCCTACGGTTATCTTTATGCTCATGCAGGTCAGGATAAATTAGATGCAATTCACGATTTTAACCGGACTAATGATGGTATGGTTAGCTCCGAAACCCCTAATCTCCCTCTCACCAATCAGACATACGACATTTTTACGGCTACAGCCCAGGGTTTAAGCTCTATGTTTAGAGCTCACCGCTCAGAGGTTGGAACGGTCTACGACAACCAGCTAAAAACTACGAACTCGTCTGATAAGTTTGGTGTGGAAGTTGGTTTTGGTACCTATGCCGAAGGCGGAGGCAATACGAACAATTTCGACCTGGAACAAAGTAGTGGTAAGTGGACTGCCTTTGACAATGCCAAGCTTGATTTCATTGGTAATAACCATTCGCTGGTAGAAAACAATTACGAATTTGAAGAAGCCTACTTCAGCCAATCTGGCGAGGGCTTAGCTATTAATGAAGCTTATTACAACGCTCTGGGAGGTGACGAGGCAGTGAGATTGCAGTTAAACGGCAATGAACCTTCATCTATTACATCGCGATTGGTAAATCGATCAGGGTCAGTGCTTAATGCCAATATAGCCAACGTTCACAACCCCAAACGTACCAAAAGAGGAGTAGTGATCAATTACCTCAATGCTAAGCAGGCTAAAGATTACGCCCTGGAAAAGAAAATAGAGAGTCACACCCTAAATAATTTTGATTATGCTGTGGCAGCTACATCTTCGGCAGATCATATCATAGGAGAAGGTCATTACACCACCCTGGATGGCAGTGTTTCCGACCGGATAGGCCACGCTGACAATAAAGAACACCATATTTCTGAGGTAAGTGTAACCGACCAGGGAGGGAAGCGTTTTGTGTATGGTATTCCTTCTTATACCCGGGCTTACGAAGAGCGGTCATTCAATGTTTCGCCCACTTCCGGCTTCAACAGTATTCCATCATCTTTATTTGACGATGGTTTAAAATCATTTAGCTCCAATGAAAATTCAATCAATAATTCCAATAAGAAAGATGGTTTTTTCCAAAAGAAATCGGTGCCGGATTATGCCACTTCTTACCTGCTTACTGCTGTACTCTCAACGGATTATGTGGACGTATCGGGCAATGGACCCAGTGTGGATGATCTGGGAACCTATACTAAATTCAATTACACCAGAATACACGCTAATTACGGCTGGAAGCAGCCGTATGAACAGAATATGGCCAACTTTAATGCCGGCTTCCGTTCCGATAAGAAAGACGACAGGGCTTCCTATATGAAGGGGCAAAAAGAGATATGGTACCTCCATTCCATAGAAACCAAAAATTACATCGCAGAGTTTGATTTGGAGCAAAGAGTCGATGCCATAGAGGCCGATTTCAATTCAGAAGGAGGTCAGGGTAGCGCAAAAATGTATGCTCTCAAAGAAATAAGGTTATACGCCCGTAAGGATAAAGAAACCAATGGTGTTTCTGCAGTGCCTATAAAAACTGTTCATTTCAAGTATTCTAATACTCTGTGCAACAATCTTCCTGCTCATACAGGTATAGGAAAACTAACTTTAGATGAGATCTATTTTACCCACGGGCAATCCCAAAAAGCCTGGTTTTCTCCTTATCAATTTTTCTATGCCGATCCCAATCACAATAAAATAACGGATGATGACCCCACTTATAATGAAGATTATGATTACAACTCCTATGATCGCTGGGGTAATTTCAAAAAGAAAAAAACCGGGGCCGGTCAAAACCTCCGGACATCATTAAACCTTAGCAACTCGGATTTTCCTTATGTAAATAATTATCCAAACAATCACTGTAGTGATTATCAACCGGATGTGGATGCAGCCATGTGGGCTTTGCACACTATAAAACTACCCTCAGGAGGTACAGTTGAGATTGACTATGAGGCAGATGACTATGCGTATGTGCAGAACAAAAGAGCAGGGCAGATGATGAAGATTGCCGGAACTTACGATGGCTCTTCTATTATCCAAAAATTGTATGCTGATGCCAATAATATGTTTGGTGGAGGTAGAGATCCCCATCTGGAGTTGGTGGTAGACCTTCCTGTGCCGATTAAAGCCTCAAGCGAGGGAGACGCGATGAGTCTTTTTACAGATCGATATTTAAGGGAGGAAAACCAGGGTGCACTTGCAACATCTATTTTAGGTAAGCTCTATTACAAATGTGCCGTAAATACCGGTCTGGAATCTGATGAATATGATTTTGTAACAGGCTATGCTGATATAGATAGAGTTACTGGCATGCTTACACCTTCTTCTTCCTGTACGGTGAACGAGTTTATCGCTCATCCTAACGGAGGAAGCACTTACTACACTCAAGCTGTTATTAAACTTAAACCGGCCAAGCTGAAAGACAATGAAAGAGGTTCGGATGTAAACCCTATTTCCAAGGCCACCTGGCAAATGGTAAGAACTTATCTGTATAAGTTAGCTTTTCCCGCTGGTTCTATGGAAGACGATAATCCTGGTCTGAATGAAGAAACCATTCAGCTTTTATTCTCTTTTATAGAAGATATACGGGTGATGATTAGAGGAGTTAATACTGAGATGAGGCGCAAAGGCATTGGCCAGAAAATAGTACCCGGTAAATCATTTGTACGCTTGCACAATCCTACCTATAAAAAGATAGGAGGAGGGCATCGTGTAAAACAAGTGTTGATGGTAGATGAATGGGCTTCTATGAATACCGATGCCAACCCAAATTATGTAGAAGATGATGCCGTATACGGGAAAGTGTATTCCTACAATACGACTCATCCTACCCTTAAGGATGAAAATGGGAATGCTTTAATAATAAGTAGCGGAGTAGCCTCTTATGAGCCGCAGATTGGAGGGGACGAAAACCCTTTCAGAAGGCCAATAGAATATGAACTGAAAAGGCATTTATACGCCAATGATATACTTTATGCCGAGGCCCCCTTTGGCGAGGTTTTCTTCCCCAGCCCATCGGTGATCTATTCTCACGTAAAGGTTAGAGACTATGTGCCTCCGGGGGTGAATCGTACGGTTAACGGTACCGGGGAGTCGGTTTTTGAATATTATACTGCCTATGACTATCCTATTAAGGTAGATTATACTCCTCCGCAAAAGATCGAGGAAAACCCCAATCCTATTACTTCCCTTTTCAGTATGAAATCCACTTACGAATTGGCCATGAGCCAGGGCTATTCTGTGGTACTCAACGATATGCACGGCAAGCCTAAAGGTACAACCATCTATGGGGAGGGCCGGGTCGGAGATGATTTCATCTCTAAAATGGAATACTTCTACAAATCTATGGGAGGTTACCACAAAGAACTGGACAACAGGATTAGCGTTTTGGCTGAAGATGGTAGTATTGAAAACAATGTATTGGTGAACGTGGATTTTGACATGGTACACGATAGCAAACAAACGCTTACCAAGTCTAAGAGCCGTTCTTATCAGGCTAATGTAAATGTTGTACAGGTTCCTGCCACCCCGCCTTTTCCTTTACCTATCCCTAGCTTTTTTATGCAGAAGTCAGATGATACTAAAAGGCACAAAATGTCGGTCATCACCAAAGTAGTGCAGAAGTATGGCATACTGGAAAAAACTATAGCAGAAGACCAGCAGGCGCGCATAGAAACCAGAAATGAACTGTATGATAAAGAGACCGGCCAAGTGCTATTAAGCCGGGTTACCAATCAATACGACAAAGCCAATGACCATCGTAGTATGACCTATCCTGCGCACTGGGCCTACGATCGTATGGGTCCCGCTTATAAGAACATCGATAAGGAGTTTACAGAGCAGACAGCAGGAGATGTAGTAGATCAGTTTGGGTATATCCAAAGTCCTTACGATAGGCATTTTGTAGTGGGGGATGAGGTGATGGTTTACGATAATAATGGCAATGCCGATCAGAAATACTGGGTGATTTACGGCAAGTGTACCAGTGGCAGGTGTAACGAAGGCCCGGACCTGGAGGGATTATTCCTCATTGATCGCAATGGAATCCTGTACAATAGTATTGTTCCACAAACCTTTCAGATCATCCGTTCGGGCAGAAGAAACCAGGCAGCCGTGGCAGTGGGAAATTTCACTGCTAAACAAGGCTTAAGTGGCTATGCCTGGAAAGATAACAGCCTGGCCAACTTCAAAGTGCTGAATAGTTCAGCCCAGGAATTCACCGAGTACGCCCATTATCAGCTTTACGGACCACAGCCACAGTGTAATGATAATACCATAAACCCCTTTGTTTGGGGAGTAATGGGCAATTGGCGGCCTACCAAAAGCTGGGTTTACAATGTGGAAAGAGACTATTCCAATGGCAATCTCAAAAATGATGGTTACTTCAACATGAAACCTTTCTGGGTGTGGGATGGAGCAGAAAGCCAATGGGAAAGCAACGGCAACCTCAATAACTGGCAAACCGTTACCGAAAACACCTTACATCACGCCTCGGGTTTCACCATAGAAAATCGCAATGAGATCGGCACTTATGTAGCTCAGTTGCCAAGTCTGAATAATACGGTAGTAAAAGCGGTGGCCAACAATGCTCGCTACCGGGAAATGCTCAGTGAATCCTTTGAGGATTTCAATATGCTCAATGACAATTACGACAACGGTTTCTGGACCTATCTGTGTACCCAAAACCGTGTGGGTCTTTATCAGGGAGCCCATGACAATACCATTACTTATACAAACAGTACGGCACATACAGGCAATTATTCTGTAGAGCTACCTGTGAGTTCTGATTACGCTTTACCTGATATACGTTTCAGGGGAGATAAAGATCTTACCGTTGTTATTCCTGAAATTCCTTACCAGCCCCAAGGCTGGGAAAAGCTACAGGAAGTGAGTTTTGCTGAGGTATCCGAAGGCGAAGAAGCCGGTTTTGTGATCAGCTACTGGAAGCGCCTGGGAACGGAACTGGACTACGATGTGAAGAAAGCTTTAAAGGATCAGTACGATCCCGTAAGTATAGAGGTAGAAGTAAAGCGCAGAATACAGAGTACCATATTCAATTTTCCCCATGAGCGCAAAACCCAAAAATCGGTGATCATTGATGGCTGGCAAAAAGTAGATGAGATCATCACCTTTACTGTGCCTCAGGGGCTTCAAGGTATTGTTTACTGTAAATGGAGTTTCAAAAACACCTCCTCCACCCAAAAGGGCTATATAGACGATATCCGCATCCATCCCCTGCACTCCAATATGGTAAGCCATGTGTACGACATCTATACCAACCGCAAAGTAGCGGAACTGGATGCTAACAACTTTGCCACCTTCTATGAGTACAATGAAGAAGGTACCGTGATACGAGTGAAGAAGGAAACCGAAAGAGGTATAGTTACCGTACAGGAATCCCGTGATTTTACCGTAAGAAACTAAAAACAGCAGTTGATATGCGCTATCTAACCCTATTTCTCGCTTTAGTTTTTGGCTCAATGCTTAAAGGCCAGGACAGTACCCAACTGGTTAATGAGATCCTGGCTCTGGCCCGGCCTTACCAGGAAGCTGAGTCCTGGCATATCCAACAGGAAATTGTAATGCTCGATCAAAATACGGGAGAGTTACTAGATCGTGAAAAAACGGAGACTTATAAGTCGGGTAACCGCCAGTATTCCAAACAGTTTTCCGAAGAGATATTAATGGATGCCCCTTACCTGGTAAAAGTGGATAAACAGGAAAAAGAAATTGTGGTGGAGTCCTATCAAACCGATCAACTGCCCGACTTTCCCCTGGAAGAATACTTTGAGCTTTATCGCCAGATAGAATACCGGGAAACGGAAAAACATAAGATCTACTACCTACAGCTAAAGGAATATTACATCTACAAAGAACTGGAAATATGGGTCGATAAGGCAAAGGGGCAATTACAGAAGCTCTGCGTATATCCTAAATATCCCATGGAAATAAAAGGAATGGAAAGAACGGTGAAGCTTGAAATTAATTACAGCACTATTGAATTCAATCCCAGGGGGATAGAAAAGAAATTAAGTATAGACAGGTACTTCAACCTAAGCGGGGGGGAGCTGAAACTGAACCCCCCTTATCAAAATTACACCCTGATTAATCGTATAAACCTTTAGGTCATGCTGAAAAAATATTTCCCTATAAAAAAACAACAGATATTTCTAGGTTTTCTTTTGAGTTTTGCCTTAGCCGCGCCAGCAGATCTGCTGGCGCGGGATGAAGGGGTGAACACCCGCCTTCAGGGAGCAAAACTGCTGCCGGGCTCACAGCTTGCGGTAGAAGACAACAAAATGTTTCACATGGAGATCCACGACCCGGCATCCAATCCCTCCGATCCCTGGACCGATGAATTTCTCAACGCCAGTGTACTGAATAAGATCACCTTTGGTATTGATGAGTCCGCAACCGATGATCTGAGTTCAGACTTCTTTTATATGATCAATTTCGATGTAGAACTGTGGCGTTATGAGAATGGAGCCTGGACTCAGACTACCGAAAGCGGCCTTGAATTAAAGATAGATCACAAAGCCACTTATGGCACCAATCTGGACCGTGATATAGTTTCTTTTGAAAATGTCCACAAATCTATTATCACTATTAATTCCATTGTAGATGCCAACGGAGGCAGTGTTTCAGGATCTTCCCCTGCTATAGAAGCCGTTTACCTGGAAAATGCCGTGGAGGTAGAGCGCTACTACTTTTTCAACCCTGCTCTGGTGCCCAACATCAGCAATCTGCTCCAGGAAAAATCAGCGGATAATCACCTTACCCTTTACTGGCCCTTTATCAGGGCAGCTGAGCAATATGATCTGGAGTGGACTTTTGTGGATCATTACGCTGAGGATGCCACCAACAATTGGAATTTTAATTTTGACCAGCAAGCCACCCGGGTAAGGGTAAATGAAACCCAATATACCTTGCCCCTGGTTTTTGACGAAGGCTATTTACTCTTCCGTTATCGTCCGGTATACGCCTCCCCTTTAGACGGTGGGCTCCCGGTAGAAGGGCGCTGGTCTACCCATAATTCCGGTGCTTCCGGTACAGTAGCCTCCTATCCTTCTAATGCCGTACATACCGTTTCACCCACGGCTTCTGCTTCGGTAGCTACCGAATCCAGGCCCCACGAAACCACTATGAATTGGCAGTACAGTGCTGTTTATGCCGAAGACAGCCGCTCCTCCCATACGGTAGCTTATTCCGATGGTCTGAGCAAATTGCGGCAGCAAATTGCTAAACTGCCTACAGAGGATAAAACTGCGGTAACTTCCGCTATTTACGATTATACCGGCCGACCTACCGTGCAGATCATGCCGGTGCCCATGAACGATCCTGAGCTACACTACTATCACGGTTTAAATCAGGTGAATAATGGCGGTAGCAACGAGCCTTTCAGTGCCAGACATTTTGATGACGATGACACTTATCTGGACATTTCAAGCGCCAGTACAGAATGTGATATCGATTTTCCCGGACTCAGCGTCAATTTTTCCCTTGGTGCCGCTAAATATTATTCCGATCAAAATTCTGCTCAGGAAGGTATGCAGGCTTATGTGCCGATTTCCCAGGACGCCTACAGCTCCGATAAAGCCTATCCTTTTACTTTAGTGCAGTACACTCCCGATCATACCGGAAGGGTAAAAAGGCAAAGCGGGGTGGGAGCCGATCTTAGCCTGGGCAGCGGGAACGAAACCCGTGTTTATTACGACAATCCCTTGCCGGGTGAGTTACAGTTTTTCTTTGAAGCCAACGATATCGGTGATATCAATAGTTACCGCAGAGTGATCACTAAAGATGCCAATGGACAGGTTTCTTTCCAGTATCTCAACAATTTCGACAAAGTAGTGATCTCCTCCCTTTCACCTCAAAATCCCCAGGCCTATGTGCCTGTGAACCCCGGTAACCCTCCCCAGGCCATTAGTGATCTGCTGGAATACGCTACCGATGAAGAGCCTTTATCGGTAAGCCTTACCCGTTTTGTGGAGAAGGGAGAAGAAGTAGAATTCCGTTATTTCCTCGACCCTCAACCCTATAAAGATGCCTGTTTAGACGAAGGGTTGGGAGCCCCTCAAATTTGTTTTGACTGCCTGTACGATCTGGAGATCAATTTCAAATTTGTAGATGAATGCGGCAACGAAGTGATTATTAACCCTACCGCTCCCAATACCACTACTATGTCGCCTATGCCTTATGGCACAGCCGTGGGCGATGCCAACTACTACAATGTAAATTGTGAAACGGCCGGGGCGGATCGTTTTGAATTCCCTTCTAATACTTACAGTACCGGTGGTCTGTCAGATGTAATCTCTTTACCTGAAAACGGTTATTTAACTATTACCAAAACCCTGCGGGTAAAACCAGGAGCTGCCGAAGAATACGCAGACCTATACGTGGAAGAACTCGCAAAGGCCAAAGACAATAATTACCTGAATAGCAGTTGTGATTTTAAGACCAAAGAAGACTGGATCTGTGAACAATTGATCGGGATGGTAGCTGAGATTGACGATTGCAAGAGTTACGATTGCGATGACATGTTTATCAATGATATGGCTCCAACTTATATGGATGAATATGAAACCTATTATATCACACTATGTGGTGAGTTCTCCGATGGTTCCAGCTGCGATCCTTTAGATTTTGAAACATGGATGCAAACTACCTATTCCAGTCTTTATAATAGCTATATTGATGATTGTACCAACTCCGGTTTGTATGCCTTCAATCCTTGTAAGTCGTACAGAGAAGCCATGTTGGCCGATTTTATGCCTGGTGGGCAATATGCCCAGTATAACGTTAGCAATTCCGGGGGAACCGTTACTTATTCAGCACCGGACAATACTTCCATCTTTCACATTGCCCCTGCCGGTATTCTGGTCAATTATGCCTCTTTAGCGGTGAACTACGATCTGGCCACTTATCCCATAATCAATGGGGTTGCTGTGAATCCCAACACGCTAAGTATAGAGGAGTATATTTTAAATTTCAATCCTCTTTGGGCCGAGGCTTTATTGCCCTTTCACCCGGAATATTGCTATATCCAGTTTTGTGAAAACAACCAGGCGGCTTTTGCTTATGAAGCGGCTATGCTGGCTACTGAAGATTTTAATGAGGCTCGCTGCCAAGGTTTTTTAAACCCTCAAAATGCGGGGAAATGCACCGCTGTTTCCATTCCCACTTTGCCGGGAGGGTGTACGGCTAATTTTGATCCTTATACTAATGCCAACATCCAGGGTTATGTCAGTAGTTTAAATCATTCTTCGGTAGGTCTTAGCGGAGGACCGAATGACTGCATCTGGGATGCAGCTATGAAAATTGTTCACAATACGACCACTCCACCTAATGCTTTTGGAAGCGATCCCTGTGTGGAAGACCGGGAATGGCAAACCTTCCGTTCCCTTTACCTGATGGGAAGAAAATCTTTGCTCGATCAGGCCTTCTTCAGCCAGTTTCCCACTTGTTATGATGTCAACAAAAAGCTCAAAACCCCCTATGCTCAAAAGATACAGCGCGTACCTTTTTACGATTTTACCAATATGAACTTTGGGAATTTGCAGGATTCCCTCTCAGCTCAGTGGAATTATATTATAGGGGGGGCTGGAGCTACCGCCAACAATATGGGGATATGTGATGTATGTGACGATTACGCTCTGATGTGGAAATCAAAACTGACCAACTGTTCCGGCAGTTCAGCCACTCTCGACAATACAGTAGAGGCTATCCGTCAGCTTTGCCAGTACCAGTGCACCCAGTCAGATGGAACCTACCAGGGTTACCAGATCAATCCCCTGGGTGCTGTTAGCTTGCCTAATTACAATTTTCTGCCGGTAACAGCTAAGGGCTCCTACACCGCTCCCAGTGGAACGGCTTACATCAATTCAGGAGGTTCTTCTTTTTACGCGGAGAATGTAGACGATATTCTCCATCAATTTTACGGCAGCAACTGGCGGAATATGAGCTGCAACGCCTTTATGATCAGTCAGCCAGGGCCTTTTGGGCAAAATGATCATACCCGCTTTTTAGACGGTTGTGGCTGTGATGCCATAACGGCTAATGAAGCAGAATTTGCCTCACTTTCGGGTAGTGGTAATTTGCCGGTCGGAGTAACTACCGAAGCCCAGTTATTTGAATACCGTTACGGTCACCACCTGGCTGATTATAAAAATATAAGATGTGCCTGCGATAATGATGTGTCGCTATTACTGGAAATGCGCATACCCTTTCCTACTGAACTCACCTGCGATGTGTGCATCAGTTGTGCTGATATACAGGGAGTGATCACGAACTTCAATTCTTACTTTGGCCTGGCTTCCCTTAACGATTGGACGGATACCAATATCTTCCCTGTGGTATTCACCAATTTTGCCAATGTTATTCTCACGGAGCAATTGGGCGTCAATGCCAATGGCGATATCAGGCTCAGTTTTGCCGATTACGCCAACCTGATGAACGACTGTGAGGGCTATTGTGCCAACCAGCTTATAGAAGGAGATAACCTAACGGAGCACGCCTATGAAATTCAGGAGTTTCTTAATGACCTCATCGGCCATAATATGCTGGATGCTTCCTCAGCAACCCCTTTGCCCAAATATTTTGACTTTTACCGCAACAACCTCTATGAATGTGCCTTTAGCGGGGAAGAAGAGGTGACTACTCAAACTACTACTTCATCCGGTTCAGGCTTCCTGATGACGGTTCAGCTGAGGGATAATGCCGCCTGCACCGGTATGAACTGCAATTGTGCTTTTGAAGGCAAAGACATTGATCTGCTTTGTACGGGATGTACCAGCCCCATCAATGTAGATGAGATCGCTTATTTCGACTATATCGCTGCCGATTTTACTGGGGCAGTATTATCAGCCGGAGAGCATTATGAGTTCAGGATAACTGCAGTGATGAATGACGGCAGCACTATACTTTTTGATGAGTGCTACGTACACAGAGAAGGTACGCCAGCGGCAAAACGCTATCCCGTTTACAACAGTATTGCCGGAGCTTTCCCATCCTATTGCAGCGGTTCCGGCAGTTATACCGCCTATATGCCCCAATTGTGCTACCCCGGGCTTAAATACAAAGAGCGTGACCCTTGTACCGATGACGTTATCGAAAGAGCTATTTCAGCCGGGGAGTTGTTGTACGAAGAAAGTACGGAAGACCTGAAAGAAGCTTTCCGGAATAATTACACCGCTTATTGCGAAGGCAATACTACTACTCTGGATGAAGCTTTTGACCTGAAGCATAATGTGAATAATGCCTATACAATGCTTTACTATTACGATCATTTGGGCAATCTGGTGCAAACCGTACCTCCGGAGGGAGTGGATGACCTGGGTAACAAAGCCCATAAAATGAGCACGGAATACCAGTACAACAGCCGTAATCTTCCCACTCAGCAACAAATGCCCGATCACGGCTACCGGGACGGCAGTAGCTGGATTAAAGGAACCACCAAATTTGCTTACAACAGCAAAACCCAGATCGTGATCAGTCAGGATGAAGAGCAGCGTGCTGGTAAAAAAATAGGTGAAATCTTTTATCCGGGCTATTCCTATTCTCTCTATGACGACCTGGGCCGGGTAATAGAAAGCGGTTTGATCTACGGAGAATACAGCGTAAGTTCCTCTCAGAATATGGTGGATTATGCTTACAGCAATGGAGTACAGGAGATCATTAATCATGAAGATTTTCCGGCTACGATTTCTTCCACCTCTTCCGGGGCTAGCTGGACTTTATACGAGCGTAGCGAAGTAGTGCGCAGCCGTTATGATGTGGCACTTAGCCCCTTTATTGACGATCAGTTTGACGGAGGCCAGCAAAATCTGCTGAACCGGGTGGCTTCAATTACCTATAATGAGATCTATGATGTTAACCCATTAGTGTACAATAGCGCCATCCACTACAGCTATGATGAAATGGGTAATGTAAGTAAGATCATTAACGACTATCCGGCCCTGGACCTGAATGAAGATGCTAAACACCGCTTTAAAAAAGTGGATTATACTTTTGACCTGGTAAGCGGCAACGTCAAAGAAGTAGCCTACCAGAAAGGGGAGGTTGATGCTTTTTACCACCGCTATATTTACGACCAGGACAACCGCTTGAGAGAAGTGCTGACCTCGTCCGATCACCTCCACTGGGACCGCGATGCCGACTATAAATACTACGAGCATGGTCCCCTGGGCCGGATGGAGCTCAGTGACCTCAAAGTACAGGGGGAGGATATAGTGTACACCCTGCAGGGCTGGCTCAAAGGAAAGAATGCGGCCGATATGGAAGCCCAACGCGATGGCGGTAAAGACGGCCATGTGGGCAATCAATACTTCAGTGCAGAAAGCGACCTGCACGCTCATTTTGCCGAAGATGCCGCTTCCCTGGGCCTTTATTACCACAAAAAGGATTACGCTTCCGTTAAGGATTATACAGCTTTGCCGGATGAAAATATTTTACCTCAAATCACCGGTACCGGTTTATTCAATACCGCCCAGAATTACCGCGAACTCTACAACGGTAACATCAGCGCCCGCCTGCACCAAAGCCGCAATGTTTCCGGGCAAAAGAACCCCTTAATGGCCGCCCGTTACCGTTACGATCAATTGAACCGGCTCAGGCAGGCTAATTATTACTTTGGCTCGGCTTTATTTGGTACCAGCGGTGCCAATTATTCGGAAAACCAGCTGAATTCTTCCAATGATTATGGTTCAGAATATGTTTATGATCTGAACGGCAACATAAAGGAACTTACCAGGAGTGCTTATGCAGCTCAGGGACTAGGCATGGATAAATTATCCTACAGGTATAATTCCCATAACAATCAACTTCATGTAGTAGATGATGATGAAGGAGCCAATCCCTATGACGATATAGAAGATCAAATGGATAACATCGTTTTTGATGAAACGGATTCCACCACCTGGAATTACGGCTACGACCGTATCGGTAACCTGATCTATGATAGGCAGGAGTGTATCCAAACTATTGAGTGGACCAATGCTGGCAAGGTAAAACGCATTATCAGGGATGCTGGATGCATTGCTTCATCCGGTACACCTAAGCCCGATATGGAATTTGAATACGACCCTATGGGCCACCGCATCCGCAAAACAGTGAAACCCCGTATGAGCAATGGAAATCTTCAGAACGAGCTTTTCTGGGAACACACTTTTTACCAACGCGATGCCCAGGGTAATGTATTAGCTGTTTACGAAAATGATTTTGTTACTGATGTAGAAATAAGAGCTTCATTTTGTTTTGGAGATGATATCCTGTATTATAATCCGGAACATACCAATGAATTGAATTTACAGATCTTTATGTCAGACGGGAGTTCAGTATTTACCCCTGAAGTTACTCTTACAGGGAACAATAGTATTGCTCTGGTTCAGGCATTGGCTAACAGTATTAACGGTATGCAACTGGAAAATTTGTGGGCTCTGGCCATCGATGACTGTCTCTACATTTTCAGTTCCTATGAACACTCTGTTATCCCTACTCATGGTTTTATATATCATGATTGGATTCTCGAAGATGGTCGAGTATTTCCCCAGCATCCATTTTCTATTTCTTTTCAATCCTTCCACCCGCGGGATCAGTTTAAGCTGAGTGAGCAGCATATTTACGGCTCTTCCCGTCTGGGCGTCAAAGACCGCAATCTCACCCTTTTTGATAAATATGTGACCCGTTACACCACTGATCCAGAGAGCGGGGAACTCACCAGTCTTACCTACGGTCAGCTTCACCCTACATTTGAAGATTATCCCTGTGAGTCCTTCAGCGGCTATTGTTTGCTGAAGTTAAGCAATGGAGGTAATAATAAATTGCCCTACCTCGATCTGGGTGACGGGGTCAATATTTTTGAAGGAGTCAGTTGGACTGGGGGTAGTGGTACGGCCGGTAATTTTTTAAATTGGTTTACCAACACATTTACCTCCAGTAGTACCTATGCTAACCTTAAACTGACCCACACTACCTCTGGTTTAGGTTCCAATGAGATCAAGATTGGCCGTTATGGCATGAGCAATCAAAATGGTAAATTACCTGTAGTAGATGATGCTACTAGCGTGGTGAAGATTGAAATAGCCGGGGAAAATGCCTTAACAGACCCCAAAGATCTGGCTTTTTACGGAGGCCATGAAGCCTGGGAAAATTGTGAGGGCCAGCGCCAGGCCGGGGACAAAAAATACGAGCTGAGCGACCACTTGGGCAACGTACAGGCGGTAGTATCTGATCGCAAAGTCATCTCCGGTGATGGGAATGTTATTTACACCGACCGCTTTGATACCGAAAGCCCGGGCTGGAACTGGAATAACAATCACTTTACCATTGAAAATGGCAGGGTTAAGGTGAAATCCACCAACCAGTTTACCCAGTTCCGAAGGGATTTTGACCTGGACGCTAATTCTGTTTACACCTTGAAATTTGATGCTGATAAAGGAACAGTGGATAAACTCAACATAGTTGTTAATAATATAACATCGGGATTATTTACCCTTGCGGGGCCTGTGGTACTCAGCGGTACTCACGAAGTAACCTTTATGACTACCAATGCGACCAAAGTGCGCATTATGTTCCAGCGCAACGATCCCACCAGTGCCGGTATGAAGGTCTTCTACATCGATAACGTACAACTCTCCAAAAACACCCTGGTATACGGGGAGGAATTCAATCAGCCCGTGGGCAGCAACTGGATCATAGACGAAAGTCATACTGTCACTAACTTCTACCGTAAATGGATCAATACCTCGGCCCCGGGCAATGGTATGCAGCTCACCCTCAATGGCCTGGACGACAGCAAAACCTACCGCCTGCGTTGTGCCATCAATCCTCATAACACTAACCTTCGCTTTAAATTATTTGACGGCAGCAGTTGGGTAACAGATGAACACGTGCCTCACGTTTACGGAGGCTTGCGGGACTGGACCTTTCAGCCTGCAGCAGGCAGCAGTTCTGTAACCATCCGTTTTGAACGGCAAAATGCTACCGGTAACCGTAGTTTTGCTATAGAAGAGTTTGTAGTTATAGAAGACAAAAATGCGGTACAACCCGACCGTTTCATAGCCGATATTCTTTCCACCAACGATTACTATCCCTTTGGCATGCTAATGCCGGGCAGGGTGTTTAACAGCCCGGATTATCGGTATGGGTTTCAGGGACAAGAAAAAGATGATGAATTAAAAGGCACGGGGAACTCGATCAATTATAAATACCGTATGCATGATGCGAGGATCGGACGGTTTTTTGCGGTGGATCCATTGGTACACGAGTATCCTTTTTATAGCCCTTATTCTTTTAGTGGAAATAGGGTTATTGATAAGATAGAACTAGAAGGATTAGAGCCCGCAGATATCAATGTGCAAGATGGTCTTAATCTCATTCTAACACCCACAGGTGCCATAAATGTTAATGCAACGATTAATGATCAAAGAAATCTAGCACGTGGGATTACAAATAACAGGCAACTGAATAGAGCTTTAAGAAGAATAGGGAGAAGAATGAGAAGTGGTAGGTGGACAACAACAATGTTTGATTCTTATGCTAATACTCCTGCTAATGCTACTAATGCTATAAATTCAGCAGTTATGAATCTAAGGATACCTGGAGTGATATTACCTCCTGATCTAGGAAGTTTAATTGATAGAGACGATCAAATGATGGTTGAAATTGTAATTATCAATGATAATGCAACCCCACCTGTTAATAGTTCTACTCAAGGAGAAGCTGGTGAAGGAAGAGATAACGGGCGTAACCAAAATTTTCCTGGTATGGATGGTAATAAAAGAGTAAAAGCTAAAAAGAATAAAAGCAAGATGAAAATTCCTGGAATGGGAAGAAATAAAAAAGCAAAAATTAAAAAACAATCAGGCAAGAAAAATAGATTAAATGGAAGGAAGAAGTTCAAGGGGCATAAATCCAGGAGGCACCCTCGTTCACATTCTAAAGGAAAAGTAAAGAGTTAAAAGGAATAGAGAGAGTGGTCCGCTCCGCAGTAGTTGCACTGCTGCGGCAGTTAAGTCAGAAGTTTGTAGACCGAAGTCTGAAGCAATGGTACCCCTACAGAGCGTAGTTTGCAACTACGCTCCACTATTTGAGACATTTCAGAAACGTTAATCGTATAGCTAAGGCGTAGTTTCAAACTACGCCTTGCTTTTTAACGCAAGATAGCGGCCGAAACGAAATGAAGAGCCGCTATGATGCCTTGAATTAGCCTAGATCCAAAATTTAAGCTAACCCAAAAGTACAGTACTTAACTAAAAGTACAGTTTTATTCGTTATCAAAATCCTGAAGAGTAGAGATTGCAATTTTCAATAATAGTATGCATATTGAAGTACCCTATTTGTTCAAATGCTGCATCTCAAAATTAGTATGATAACCTCTTAAGAGTGAGCTATGTTGAAAAGGTATAGCTCGTTTTTAATCTTCCTGTTGGGATTGGGGATATACAAAACCCTTGCCCAGGAGCCCGTATTCCGCCATTATTCCACCCCCGAGGGTTTACCCAGCCCGGAAACCTATATGGCCATGCAGGACAGCGAAGGTTATATGTGGATTGCTACTGACCACGGAGTAAGCCGCTTTGACGGTTATGAATTTGAGACTTTTACCACGGATAACGGGCTAAACGGCAATACCGTTTTTACCACTTACGAAGACTACAAGGGGAGAATATGGTTTTGCACTTTTGAAGCAGGCCTGTCTTATTACTACAAAGGAGAGATAAAGCAATTGGTAAAAGGCGGGCAGATGGAAAACTGGCAAGGTTTAAATGTACCTTATTCCATTTATGTTGACCGTGGCGATACGGTGTGGTTGGGTTTTAAGCAAATGGTTAATTATAGTCACTATGTAAAAGTACATCCCAACGGTGATTTTATAGTAGACTCACTTGGAGCAGATGAAAACATAACAGGCTTTGTAAAACGCTTTCGGTCAGGAGATATCTTGGTAAATGGCTATCCCAGATTTGACAAGAACCTAAAGCTTTATATAGAGGATAGTACAGATCATAAATTTTTCTTAGATAGTGAAAAAACAAATAGGGGGGCATCTTTCCACAATGGTTTAGCTGTATTTAAAAGAGCTGATGGTGATATTTTGTTGGTCTATATGGGTACTCTTTACCTATGGTCAGAGTCCGGTATTGAAGAGTTAGTTCGTTTTAAAGAAAGTACCCATTTAGGTCTGCTGGAAGATAAAAAAAGGAACATTTGGATTTCGTTGGCCAATGGGGGGGTATTATTTTATCCACGGGGTGATTTTGAACACCCTCAAATTTGGCTTAAGGATATACTAGTTTCCTGGATAACAGAAGATGCTGAAGGGGGCATATGGATTACGACTCATAATGATGGGGTTTATTACACATCCTCTATAGACGTAAGAGCGCTATCTGCGGCAGATTATTTTAAAAATCAACGCCTGTTGGATTTTGTAGGAAAGGGTGATACCCTACTGGTGATGCTTAAAAAAGGATTGGTTACGAGGTTGATCCATCAAAATGAAGTTTTGCCAGATGTAAAGCACAAACAAGTATTTACAGATTTTTGCTTTAAAGTAGGCTGGATGGAAAAAAGACCCTATGTAACGGGTAGGCACAATGGGACACCTAATTGGGTGTACTTTGATTTAGCTCGCATGGAACCCACAAAAATCTTTCATGGTGGTCGCAGTGATGGAATAAAACTCAACGATACCCTAACGCTCATAATTGGTCGTGATGCCAGCTTAGCTTTTTTAAACCTGGAAACAGGAGAACGCTTTAATTATCCTCCGCTTAGTTCCAATAAATATCTCTTTTGGTGCGCCTATGGTAATTTACAAAGCAATTGGCTTGGGGGTATGAGAGGGCTATACCGTTATAATTATCCCAAAAACAAACTAGAACATTATAAGCCTGAGGAAGAGTTACTGAATATCAGAATAAAGGATATTAAAAAATTGGGTGATCTTTTGCTTTTGGCTACTTCAGGCAAAGGCTTGGTTATCGTAGATGGTGATAAAGTCTGGAATATCTCCACCATAGATGGTTTTCCCAGCAATATTTGCAACAGCATAGTTGTTGACAGTGTAGAGAAAGAAGTATGGGTATCCACCAATAAGGGGATCTGCCGGATAAAAGGACTCGATTGGCCAGGTGGTTTATACACCCTTCGCAATTATGATTTTTTATCGTCCACTATTTCGCAGCGCGTTAAAAGTATTTACCTGATGGATAGCCTGGTATGGGCCCTTTCGGATGACGGTATTATCTATTTTAACAAAAACAGCTATGAGTTATCCATGTCCCCCCAGGTTCATATTAGTAACTTTGAGATCAACCATAATAAAGTAGTAGGGAAGGAGAAAAAGGAACTGAGTTGGAAGGAAAACAATATCCATATTGGTTTTAAAGGAATATCCTTCCGGTCAGTAAAAAAGATCCGCTATAAATACCGCATGTTGGGGCTGGATGATAACTGGCGTTATATGACAGGTACCAGTATTAATTATTCTAATTTGAACCCCGGCCCATATAAATTCCAGGTATACGCCCAAAATGCCGAAGGGATATGGAGCGAAAAAATGGCCTGTATGGCTTTTCGGATATTGCCACCCTGGTGGAAGAATCCCTGGGTAATTTTTGCGGAAGTTCTTTTGGTTACAGTGTTATTGGTACTGGCTTTTTATACCTACTGGAAAAGGCAAAAGAAAAGATCGGAAACTGAACACAAGATCAATCAGTTAAAGTTACAGGCTTTACAGGCCCAGATGAACCCTCATTTTATCTTTAATGTATTGGGGGCGATTCAGTCTTTTATCATATCCAAAGATTCTATAACTGCCCAGGAATATCTGGCCAGTTTTGCTTCTCTGGTGCGCACCAACCTGGATCATTCGGTAAGAGCCTGGGTAAGCCTGGAAGAGGAAATAAGCTTGCTAAAAACCTATCTTAAACTGGAAAAAATGCGTTTTGAGAAGCCTTTCTCCTACAGTTTTGAAATTGATGAACAGATAGAGATCAACAAAACTTACGTTCCTACCATGTTGTTGCAGCCTTTTGTAGAGAATTCTATTATACACGGTATTTCACCTGCTCAATGGCCGGGAACTATTCATATTACTATTAAAAAGAAAGATAATTACCTGGAATGTATTATAATAGATAATGGTATAGGAAGAAAAAATGCTGCTGTAAGACATCAAAATGGCAAAAAACTTCACCGCTCGTATGGTATAGATATTACTAAAGAAAGAATAGAGTTGTTTAAATCCAAAAAACATACTAAAAAAGCTTTGATAAAGTTTATTGATTTAAAAGATAAAAATGGTGAGGCCAATGGAACAAAAGTTATAGTAATGATACCTTACCAAAAAGAAACCTATAACCCTGCTAATTTACCAACCGATGCTGATACTGATTATTGACGATGAATACCGTGCCCGCAAAGGCCTTGCCGAGCAAATTGAACAACTTTTTCCCCGTACTTTCAGCATTAGTCAGGCCTCCAGTGTAGGCCAGGGTGTTAAACTTATAGAAGAACAGACTCCCTCTATTGTTATGCTGGATATCCAAATGGAAGATGGTTCTGGTTTTGACCTGCTTAAAAGTGTTACAACAAAAGATTTTGAACTGATTTTTACTACTGCTTATAAGGATTATGCCCTGGAGGCTTTTGACCATGATGCAGCCAGCTACCTTCTCAAGCCTATAAGCCCCCAAAAACTGACTGCTTCTTTAAAGAAAGCCATGAAGAACTATCACCGGGCACAGTCAATAAAAAGACTAAATATAATTGGCAGTGGTCTGCTGACCAATAAAAATAAGCGCATGAAGATCCCGGTGACCAATGGGTTAAGGTTTGTAGATGGGGAAGAGGTAAACTATGTGAAGGCAGAAGGTAACTATTTTAAGATATTCTTTAAGGAAGAGCAGCCTTTACTGGTGTCCAAAACCCTGCGCTTTTTTGAGGATCAAATGGACAGTAATTTATTTATGAGGGTCCATAAATCTTATATAGTAAATCTCAAGAAGGTAGTGGGTTACTCCCGTTCTGACGGAGGTACCCTTATCATGCCCAGTAATTATGAAATACCTGTTTCCGCCAAATATAAAGGCGCTTTTTTAGAGAGGGTTAGTATTAAGGTGTGATAAACCGGGATTGAGTTTAAAAAAGCCCCCTCCGGTTCTTGGGATCGGGAGAATTTTTGGTCCATTCCAGGGGGCCGTCACATAAGATCTCAATAACAATAGTGTTTTCATTACCAAAATATTTTTCCATACTGTCTTTCCAGTATTCAAAATTTTCATCGGTATAGTCGCGGCATTTGTAATTGCCAATTACTATTTCCCGGTCATTGATCAAAATAATAGTTGGGCTGGCGTAGGGATAGGTTCTAACGGGTCGTCCCGGCCTTATGCTTTTGCCTTCAATAAAATTTTCCATCCAGTATTTAAGCGCGTATTGGCGGTCTTCCAGTGTTTCGTAGGCATAAACTGAAAAATAGAACTTCCGGTAGCTTTTATTGCCGATGCTGTTTTCCAGTTTCTCTTTGCTCTTTAGCATGAATTCATCCTTCCAACTGTAAGAGGTGTCGTCTATATCACCCATTTCCCTGTCGGCAATATTCAGGTATTTTTTATAGTAATCCTCAGCGTGATCAGCCGTGAAGGCACTGATCTTTTGCTTGAGCTCCTCGTGTTGGGCAAAACCCTTTTGTAGACCAGGGCTAAATAATACCGTTAGAGCCAATAAATAATTGTGATAGGAAAAAAATCTTTTCATTTATTGTAATTTTTTCTACAAGTGTATTCTTAAATAATTGATTTTCAGTAAGAAAAAATATTTGGTTACTAGGTTTTTTTCATTCTATATTTGTATTAGAGTAGAGTTTTCAAATGTTTCATGACTTGACCTTTTAGGTTACTGCCCCTTCTCCGGAAGGGGCTTTCTTATTTTTGGACTAAAATAAACAAGCTTGCTTATACATATGAGACTTGCTCTTTTTCTTTTACTATTATTTATTGTTCCTCTTTTTAGTCTCGCTCAGGTTATTAATATAGAGTCTCTCCGGATGGAAAATGACACTTCCCGTTTTACGGGAAGGGAAAACTTATCGTTCCAGGTAACTCAAACCAATGTCCAACTCTTCAGGTTTTCCAATAACCTGGCTATGCAGTTCAGGCAGTCACCCCATCTTTTGCTGTTTTTAAGTAACGTCAATTTTACCTTCAGCAGTACCACTGAGTTTGAAAGAAGTGGTTTTTTCCATTTGAGGTATAACCTTAAGCAATCTGATCATTTTTACTATGAAGTGTTTACCCAATATCAGGTTGATTTTCCCCTGCGTATCCAGAATAGGTTGTTGAACGGGCTTGGTATTCGCCTGGATTTCTGGCCTCAAGAAAAAAGCAGTTTGCAGTGGGGCACTTTAGTGATGTATGAGTACGATGACGAGCTGGAAAAGGACATCATTCACCGGGATGTGCGCCTTAGTACCTATGTTAGCGCAGTAGTTAAAGTAAAAGATTCACCTGTTTTTTCTACTGTGGTATATTATCAGCCCAGGGTCGACTTATGGAGCGACTTCAGGCTTTCCGGTGAGGCACAACTTACCTTTAAATTGTGGAAATTTTTAGGTTTTAATGTTGCAGCCTCGGTTAACTATGATTCTTTTCCGGTTGAAGATCCCGCTATTCCGAGGCTTACTTATAAAATTACCAATGGACTGAACCTCAAATTCTGATCAGGTAAAAATAGGGCGGTGTGTTTTGAAGAGCTCTTTAAGTTCAGGAGGAAGGCCAAAGTTGTTATCCCAAAAGCGGTCGAGCTCATCTTTAGTTTCGGGGGATAGCAATTCGTTGATCTCATCGAGTATTGTACCGCTGATCATAAAGAAACCCTGGGACCCGTTTATTTCATTGCCTTTGCAATGAGCATATATCTGATATTCCTGTTCCTCATTTTTATGTCGGTTACTGAGTAAGCAGAATTCAAGGGGGTCAGAGAAGTCCTTTTCAAAATCCTTTTGTGATAGCTTTTTTATGAAAAATTCATCTACCCTTGCTCGTGAGTTAAGGCTTAGCGAAGACCTCATTTTAGTTGTACACGAAAAACAAATAGCATATTCAAATACTACTTCCCGGGCGTTTATCGAGGGAAAATTACGAAAGGCCTTTTCTATAAAATACTCTTCATCGTTAATATAGAGCGGTTTACCACAGGAAATACATTTATTAAAAGGTTCACCATTGTCATGTTGATAAAAAATATCGGGAATCTCTGGCATTTGTTTTCTTTAGTTTAAAATTGAAAGTAAGAAATTTATCAAATGATTCTCCTCAGTTGACGGTAGTGTTGAAATTTAAATGGATATGTGGAAGTTAAAGTGGATGCTATCGGTATTTTTTAGTCGTAAAATTCACAAGAAATTAAAAGAGGTACTTATAAATCCCTATATGTTTTATTATGTAGCCATTTTGAAATTGTTCTACGACAATAAATACATCGTTGTTCTTAAAACAAAGTTGGGAAGCAAGCTACCGGTTTACCGCTTTATGGATCTTTACAAGTTTCAGCAGATATTTTTAGAGGAGCAATACCAATACGAATATGTAGACAAAAGCCCTCTGATAGTTGATATTGGAGCTAACAAAGGTTATTATATTATTTGGGCAAGTGAGGTGTATGACAACGCCAGGTTTATTTGTTTTGAACCGGTAAAAGAAAACATAGACCAGTTGTACGAGGTTTTAAAGCTGAATCAGATTGAAGCCGATATTCTGCCTTACGCAGTTACTTCTGAAGTAGGTAAAGCCGATATGAACTTCAATTTTAAAAATGACGGAGGCCATTCTCT
>JANQHO010000075.1 GCA_028277105.1 Owenweeksia sp.
TAAAATCACACCTGCTGAACTGGCCCAACGTATAAAAGATAATCCTAATATTCAATCGGCACCTGCATTCAAAGATCAGGTAACAGGCGCTTTTAGTGATGCTCTTTTGCAGCAATATCTCGATAACATGAGAGATAATATAAGCTCTAACGAGGAAGCTGCTTTAGCCTGGAAACAATGGGTTGATTTTGAAGAAGCCATAAAAGAGGAGTCGCTTACCAATAAATATAATGAAGCAGTGCAAAAAGGCCTTTACGTACCTACAGGTTTTGCCAGGGAAGACTTCATCAGGAATAATTCTACTACAGATTTTAGTTATGTAATGCTGCCCTACAGTGATATGGCTGACTCTACCGTTGAGATTGACGAAGCAGACTATAAAGATTATTACAAGGAGCACAAAGAGGATTTAAAATCGGAAAAAACGAGTAGTATTCAGTACGTTAATTTCCCGATCACCCCGTCAGCTCTCGATCTCAAAGATATCCGGGATGAGCTTAACACCTACCTGAAAGAGGAAATAGTATTCAACAAGGTAGATGACAGGAATGATACTTTGGCATCTTTTGCCAATACGGAAGATGATTCCGCTTTTGCTGTAACCCGTTCCGACCTTCCGGTAACTGCTGACTATTTCAAAAAAGAGACAGGCCTTATACCTGAACTGGATACCCTTTTATTTGATAAAGAGGTGGGATATATTCACGGGCCTTATGAAGATAATGGCTATTATAAATTGACGAAGATATCCGACATCAGAAATATACCCGATTCTGTAAAAGCCCGTCATATTCTCATTTCTTTTCAAGGAGCCAATGAAGGTCGAAGCCAGGCCACCCGTTCACCCCAGGAAGCCCAGGCTCTTGCTGACAGTTTGTTAGATGTGGTAAAAAATGACACATCAAAATTTGCTGAAATAGCCAGAAGTACTTCAGATGATCCCGGTTCTGCTGCATCGGACGGTGACCTGGGCTGGTTTGACGATAAAACTATGGTACCTTCCTTTTCGCGCTTTTGTTTTACCAATGACGTAGGCGATATAAGTATAGTTTTCTCCACTTTTGGATTCCATATTATCGAGATCCTTGATCAGAAAGGAACTAACAAAGGAGTTAAACTGGTAAATATTGCAAGGGAAATAAATCCCAGCGACAAAACCTTTGACAGCATATATAATCAGGCGAGTCAATTTGCCACTCAGGTTAATGATATAGAAGAGTTCAGCTCTTTGGCAGAACAGAAAGGTTACTCCCCCAGGCCTGTTACCAACCTGGTTCCTTTTGATGAGTCCATACCAGGTTTAGGTCAAAGAAACAGGGATATTGTCCGTTGGATATTTAAGGATGAAACTAATATAGGTGACATTCAACTTTTCAATAACAATAATCAATCTTCAGTGGTGGTGATAGTAACTTCAGTAAAAGAAGAAGGTTATCCTGAACTGGAAAGTATTAAAGAGGAGATCAAGCCGGATGTGATCCAGGCAAAAAAAGCTAAAGTATTGGCGGAAAGATTAGCGAAAGCAACTGAAGGCAATGACGATCTGAAAACTATAGCTTCCTTATTGGGAACCAGCGCTGGCAATCACAGCACTAGTTTTGATAACTTGGTTATTCCTGGCGTAGGACGCGAGCCCAAAGTTACAGGGGCAGTAAACTCACTTGAGCCCAATATTATTTCCCAACCTGTAAAAGGAGAAAGGGGTGTTTTCCTGGTTCAGGTTACTAACAGAAAGCCGGCTCAGGAATTGCAGGACTATAAGCAACAACAGCAACAACTGGCCAATACCGTTAGAAATGTTGTTCCAACGGTTCTTTTTACCACGCTTAAGGACCAGGCTAAAATAGACGACAGAAGAGCCAGGTTTTATTAAACAGAATATCTTTTAAGAATACACAAGCCTTTGCCTTGGTGCAAAGGCTTTTTTTGTTACAGTATCTGCATGCGGTAAGCATCCAGCTTGATGAAAATGAAAAGCAAGATAGTAAAGCCCCAGAGGGAAGAGCCCCCGTAACTGAAAAAAGGAAGGGGTATCCCGATCACCGGGGCGAGGCCAATGGTCATGGCAATGTTGATGGCAAAGTGAAAAAAGAAAATAGATACTACACCATAGCCGTAAATCCGGCTAAAAGCCGACTTTTGGCGTTCGGCTAACTGTACCAGCCGGAAAAAAAGTACAATGAAGAGGAGGATGATCACTGAGCTGCCTGCAAAGCCCCACTCTTCACCTACGGTACAAAAGATGAAATCGGTACTTTGCTCCGGCACAAAGTCATATTTGGTTTGGGTGCCCTGTAAATAACCTTTACCGGTTAAACCCCCTGAACCTATAGCGATCATTGATTGATTGGTGTTATAACCAATACCTTTGGGGTCGTACTCCTTGCCCAGCAATATGTTGATGCGGTCACGGTGGCGGTCTTCCAGTACGTTGTAAAAAGCGTAATCAACGCTTTGAATAAAGGCAACAGCTACCAGTAATATAGCTAAAACGCTCCAGTAAAAATTTTTGATCCGCAGGGTTAAAATAATGGTTAATGCCGCCAGGGAAGCCAGGATTATGATGAGATAGAGCTTATCTACCAGCAGGCTCAATACAAAAAGCACCACCAATCCAAAACCAAAGAAAATATAACTGCCAGATAAGCCTTCGCGGAAAAGTACCAACAGTAAAGAAGAGTAAACCAATGCCGATCCGGGATCTGGTTGTGGCACTATAAGGAGAGAAGGCAGGAAGATGATAAGCAGAGCCGTGAATTTGGTGCGCCAACTTTTCAATGAGATATTTTTGGTACTCAGATAACGCGCCAGGGCCAGGGCGGTAGCAAATTTGGCAAATTCAGAGGGTTGCAGGCTAAAACCACCAAAAGCAAACCAGGAACGGGCCCCTGCAATTTCTTTACCCAAAAAAAGCACGAGAATAAGGGAGATAATACTAAGAATGTATAAAGGGTAAGCAAGGGTTTGAAACAGGCTTCCATCAATAAAAAGTATAACAGCAATTATAATTGTAGCCGTAGCTATCCAAAGCATTTGCTTGCCGTACTTTTGAGTGGTATCGAATATGCTGTTGAATTCTTCGTTGTAAACAGCTGCATAGATGTTAGCCCAGCCCATTAATACTAACAAGGCAAACAAAAAAATGCTAAACCAGTCCAGGTTTTGAAAAATGCTATTACTGTTTCTCATCAACTCCTCCTGCCAGTAGTTTTTGATGGTATTTTTCCTCTAGCTGCTTTTCGTATTCATCAGCCAGACTTCCTTCCAACATTCTCTTTTCCATCTCTCTACGGCTTATTTTACCGGTGAGATATTTTTCCATCATAAGACTGGCAATGGGAGCTGCCCAACGGCTGCCCCAATAACCGTTCTCCACTATTATAGCGATAGCTATCTGCGGTTTGTCTACCGGAGCAAAAGCTACAAAAATGGAATGATCCTGTCCGTGAGGGTTTTCAGCCGTACCGGTTTTACCGGCCATGGGAATACTGTCGTGCCTGCTCCAGCGTGCTGTGCCCTTTTCAAAAACGTCAAACATACCATCTACGATCTTTTCAAAATAAATACTGTCTACCGTAGTATATTTCGGTTTGGCATAATTTTCATCACTAAGAGGGGCTCCCCCTATTTCTTTTATGATGTGTGGGGTAAAATAATACCCGCGATTGGCGATGATAGCTGACAGGTTAGCTAACTGTATGGGAGTTACCAGTAGTTCTCCTTGCCCGATACCCAGGGAAATGGCACTTACGGCCTTCCAGTTGGTATAACCAAAAGAATTGTCGTAGTAAGAGGCGTCAGGTACGAAGCCCCTGCGGCCAGTGGGAAGATCATTGTTTAAAAATTTGCCTAGCCCAAAACTTTTCACATGCTTACTCCAGGTATCCATACCCTCTTGGGCTGTAGGGTATTTTTCTATAATAGACCTGAACACATTACAATAAAAGTTATTGCACGATTTGCTGATACTGGTTCTGAGGGAGATAGGATAATTAGTACCACAATGACAGGCTACGTGCAATCTTCCGTAATGAAAACCGTGGCGGCAGGTGTAAGTGGTTTTCTCGGTGAGCGTACCTTCCTGTAAGCCAATGAGGGCATTTACCACCTTGAAAGGTGAACCGGGCGGGTACTCCGCCAGCAGGCCCCGGTCGAACAGTGGTTTTTCGATACTGTCTATATAGAGCTTATTGTAATTCCGGGTGCGTTCCCGGCCTATCATAAGGGCAGGATCGTAATTAGGACTAGTGATCAATGCCAGGACTTCTCCACTGGAAGGCTCTAAAGCCACAATACTTCCCCTCTTATTTTGCATGAGTGCCTCACCGTACTGTTGCAGACCTATGTCAATGCTACAATAGATATCACTACCCGGTTGAGGTAAGGTATCGTAACGGCCATTTTGAAAAGAGCTTTTTACCCGGTTATGCACGTCTACCATCATATAACTTACCCCGGGCCTGCCGCGTAAAACATCTTCATAGGATTTTTCTACTCCGGTTATACCTATTAAATCTCCTTTTTCGTATTCAGAGTGTTTTTTCAAGAAACGGTCCGAAGCTTCACCGATAAAACCGACTACGTTGGCAGCCGACTTGTATTGGTAGTTGCGCAGAATTCTCTTCTGATGGTAAAAACCTGGAAAAAGGTGGAGTTTTTCCTGGAAGGAAGCAAACTGGTCTTTACTGATCTGCTTGAGAAATATTGAAGGTTTGATGTATGAGTGCGCCTTGGCTTTGTTTAAGCGTTCCTGAAAGTTTTCTTTTGATATGCTCAGAAGCCTGCAGAACTCATTGGTGTCCAGTTTTTCGACCTGGCGGGGGACTACCATCAGGTCGTAGGCTGGTTGATTGCCTACCAGCAACTTACCCGTTCGATCATAGATAAAACCCCGGCCTGGGTATATTTTAACTTTTCTGACCACATTGTTTTCTGCAGATAACTTATACTCTTTTTTTACAACCTGTATATAAAACAAACGGGCAATAAAAACCAGGGCGATGGAGGTAAAGAAAAAGTAAAAAAGGTGTTGTCTCTTCATGAGATCAATCTCTTCTGCGGAAATTCCAAAACTGATAGATCAGCACAAAAATAAAGGTAAATAGAGTGCTGTATATCGTTCTCACCAAAACCGTTCCGGTATTTTTCCAGTCAAAGGCTTCAAGGCTGAAAATTGAAAAATGGTGGATAAAAACTCCTGTTAGTGCGTACAAAAGGAGAGCAGGAAGACTGAGGTTTTTTATTTTTAGTTCGTTAAGGTCAGTTCCCTGGCTACGACTGGCAGTGCGCAGCAGAAAGATCCTGAGATAAGCCAACAGAGTAGTAGCTGCGGCATGAACACCACCGCTGTTTTCAAAAAAATCAATGCTCAAGCCCAACAAAAAGCCAACAATAAGAATGGAAGTACGCGAAGTGGTAACAGGAAGATATAAAAGATAAATTATGTAGAGATAGGGATTCATATATCCCAGGAATAATATATTATTGAAAAGAAGTACCTGTAACAGAACAGCAGCGATAAAACGGAGTATGTGAGGGACTATCAGCAAGCTCTAATCAGTTAATGATTCAATCTCCAAATTTTCAACTTCCACTTTCATTTTGTCAATAACTACGTAGACTTCTTCAAGCGATGAAAAGTCAGCAGCTAGTTTAAGGTCTACCTCATAAAAATTGCGATCGGCCTGCAGCCTCAAAGTGTCAACTGTTCCCAGGGGTATACCTGGAGGAAAAATAAGAGAGCGTGCATCAGTTTCTACCGTATCGCCCTTGTTTATTTTGGCGTAACGAGGTATATCTGAAATACTGGTATAGCGATAATCAGCTCCCGGCCAGTTTAGAGGTCCGAAATAGCCTTTGTTTTTAAACCTTCCGCTCACTGTGAGCGTGGGATTTATAAGAGGAATTACAGTGGCAAAGTTTTTACTTACACCGCTAACTATTCCAATTGCACCTTCAGGGCCAATAATGCCCATTTCGGGTTGTACCCCGTGTTTTCGCCCTCTGTTAATGGTGATGTAATTTCTTCTTTTAGAATAGCTACTGTTAAGAACATTTGCTTTAATATAGGTATAACGGGTCTGGTAGATGGTATCGCTATTCTGGCTTTGGGTAATTATGTGGTACGAATCCTTCAAAAGGGTGCGCAAACGGGCATTTTCCCTGGCCAGGCGGTCGTTCTGTTTTTTGAGGTCCAGGTATTGTGTCAAATTGTTATAGCGGTCCAGTATACTACCTGTGAGTTGAGTGGAAGAGTCCAAAAAAACGGAACGCTGATAACTGCGTGATTCGATGATCCAATACAAAGCAACACCCTCAAGCAGCAGAAAGAGGATGAAGACCCGCTTTCGTACTAAGAATGCTATTAAGTATCGCATCAGTTATGCTTTATGACATAAGGAAATTAAACTTGCTGATGTTTTTAAGGGCTATGCCTGTTCCTCTAACTACAGCTCGTAAAGGGTCTTCCGCTACATATACCGGAAGATCGGTTTTCATGGAAATACGTTTATCCAATCCCCTCAACATGGAACCACCTCCAGCCATGTAAATTCCACTGTTGTATATATCAGCTGCCAGTTCAGGGGGTGTGAGGGAAAGGGCTTCCATAATGGCATCCTCTATACGGGTAATGGATTTATCCAGGGCTTTGGCTATCTCTTTATAAGTTACCATGATCTGTTTGGGCTTCCCGGTGAGCAGGTCACGCCCCTGTACCGGCATATCTTCCGGGGGATTGTCCAGTTCATCCAGGGCGGAACCGATCTTGATCTTGATTTCCTCAGCCGTGCGTTCCCCTATATATAAATTGTGCTGGGTACGCATGTAATAACTGATATCGTTGGTAAATACATCACCTGCTACTTTGATGGACTTATCACATACTATTCCACCCAATGCCAAAACAGCAATTTCTGTAGTACCGCCACCTATATCGATAATCATGTTGCCCTTGGGCTCCTGTACGTCAACTCCGGTTCCTATGGCTGCTGCCATAGGTTCGTGGATAAGGTAAACCTCCCGCGCACCTGCATGTTGGGCCGAATCTTTAACCGCTCTTTTTTCTACTTCAGTTATACCTGAAGGAATACAAATAACCATCCGTAAAGCTGGAGGGATAAGGCGGTTTTTTAAAGCCGGAATGTTTTTGATCATTTCCCTGATCATGGCTTCTGAGGCTTCAAAGTCAGCGATTACTCCGTCTTTCAGGGGACGGATAGTCTTAATATTTTCGTGGGTCTTGCCATGCATTTGCCTGGCCTGCTGCCCTACGGCAATGATTTTGCCTGTGGCCCTGTCCTGGGCTACGATAGATGGTGCGTCTACGACTACTTTATCATTGTGGATGATGAGCGTATTGGCTGTACCCAGGTCTATGGCTATATCTTCTTTAAAAAAATCAAGAAGTCCCATTCAATTGTTAATGTTTAAAATGGCGAGTGCCGGTAAATACCATAGCCATTCCTTTTTTATTACAATGGTCTATGGAGAGCTGGTCTTTAATGGATCCCCCCGGTTGAATAACAGCAGTAATGCCTTCGTCACCTGCAATCTCCACACAATCGGGAAAAGGGAAAAACGCATCGGAAGCCATAACAGCATCGTTCAGGTCAAATTTAAATGATTTAGCCTTTACTATGGCTTGTTTTAAGGCATCAACCCTGGAAGTTTGCCCGGTCCCGCTGGCAAGTAACTGCTTGTTCTTAGCTAATACTATAGTATTAGACTTAGTGTGTTTACATATTTTGGAGGCAAACTCAAGATCGTTTAACTGTTCGTGAGAAGGTTCCTTCTCAGTAATGATATTCATTTTTTCTTTTTGGTCAGTCATTGTATCCCGCTCTTGCTCCAGCATGCCGTTGAGAAGGCTGCGGTATTGTTTGGCGGGTGGGTCAAAATCCTTTAAGATGAGGATAATCCTGTTTTTCTTTTGTTTTAGTATTGCAAGAGCAGGCTCACTATAAGAAGGTGCAATTACGATCTCGAAGAACAGGCTGTTCATTTCGAGGGCTGTTGCTTCATCGATTTCGCGATTGGCAATTATGACTCCGCCAAAAGCCGAGACCGGATCACCGGCCAGGGCATCCTTCCATGCCTGTAACATGTTATCCCGGCTGGCTACTCCACAGGCGTTGTTGTGCTTAAGTACTGCTACAGTAGTATCATCAAATTCGCGAATAAGATTAACGGCTGCATCAGCGTCAAGTAAATTGTTGTAAGATAATTCCTTGCCGTGCAGTTGTTCAAAAACATCGCTGAGCTTACCGTAAAAAGCTCCCGATTGATGTGGATTTTCACCGTAACGCAGTGTTTTTGCCGGAGAATATGATAAGTGGAGTTGTTCACCTCCGTTGAGGTAGTTTTGAATAGCCAGATCGTAACGGCTGGATATATCAAAAGCCCTCGCTGAGAAATACAGGCGTTCATTTTCAGTGGGTAGCCCTTTTTCCAGGATGACATTGGCTTCAGCATACAGATCACGGGAAGGAATGATCCAGGTATGTTTATAGTTTTTGGCTGCAGCTCTGATCAAAGAAATGCCGCCAATATCTATCTTTTCAATGATCTCATCATGTGATTTTCCCTCGTTTACAGTTTCTTCAAAAGGATAGAGGTCAACTACAATTACATCGATACGAGGAATGTCATACTGCTGCATCTCCAAAGTGTCACTTTCATTTTCCCTTCTGCCCAAAATCCCACCGAATACCTTAGGATGTAAGGTTTTAACTCGCCCGCCTAAAATACTGGGATAAGAGGTGAGGTCTTCCACCGCTTCCACCGGAACGCCCATATCCTGAATATACTTGCGGGTGCCTCCGGTTGATAGTATTTGAAAACCTTTGTTTACCAGGTTTTTAACTAAAGTATCCAGGCCATCTTTATAAAAAACTGAAATTAAAGCTTTTGGAGAACTCAATTTTTCTTGCATCGGGAAAATTTCAAGCCGCGAATTTAGCTATTTTAAAGAGCTTAACCACTATTGGCACTTTGGAAATTACATATCTTCGTATTCTTACTGAGAGGCCTCATGATATTTTTAAGAATACTAAAGGAAAGTTTCCATTTTGCAGTTCATGCTCTTACCGTAAATAAGTTGCGTACCATCCTTAGTTTGTTGGGTATAACTATAGGGATATTGACCATTGTAACGGTTTTTACGGTAGTGGATTCACTGGAGCGCAATATACGGGATAGTGTTTCGGAGCTGGGGAGCGATGTGGTTTATGTACAAAAATGGCCCTGGGGAGGAGGAGGCGAATATGCCTGGTGGAAATATTTTCAACGCCCTGAACCCAGTTATAAAGAGCTCCAGATGCTGGAGAAGAAAGTCAACTCTGCCCAGAATATGGCTTTTGCCTTTGGGTTGAGTAAGACTGTTAAATACCGAAAAAACAGTGTAGAAAACACTACTATACTTCCAGTTTCTCATCAATACTACGAGATATGGGGTTTTGACCTGATGGAGGGGCGTTACTTCAGCGAACTGGAGTCTAAATCGGGAAGCCCTATTGCGGTGCTGGGTTATGATATAGCAGAAGGTTTGTTTCCCAGCGTAAAAGAAGCCATAGGCAAAGAAATAAAGTTGCTGGGCCGAAAGCTGAAAGTGATAGGGGTTTTTGAAAAACAGGGCCAGAGCCTTGTAGGCCAGGATACGGATGAGACCGTAATTATTCCTGTAAACTTTGCCCGAACCCTGATGAGTACTAATGATCGCAACGGAGCTTTTATTATGGCTATGGCCAGGCCGGGCGTGGAACTGGATAAATTAAAAGACGATCTGGAGGGAGCAATGCGTTCCATCAGAAGGCTTAAGCCCAAGGCTGAAAATAACTTTGCTTTGAACGAGATTTCTGTTTTGTCTTCTGGTTTAGATGCCTTATTTGATATAGTAGGTATAGCAGGTATGGTTATAGGAGGCTTCAGTATTTTAGTGGGGGGCTTTGGTATAGCTAATATCATGTTTGTAAGTGTAAAAGAACGCACAGGCCAGATAGGCATCCAAAAAAGCCTGGGCGCAAAGAATCATTTTATTCTGCTGCAATTTTTGTCAGAGTCCGTTCTTTTGTGTCTTACCGGAGGAGCAGTGGGTTTATTGTTGGTTTGGCTGGCTGTCAGTCTCGGTGGCTCTCAAATTGATTTTGACATCAGCCTTTCCCTGAAAAATGTTCTGGAAGGTGTGTTTATTTCCATTGGTATAGGCCTGGTATCGGGCTTTGTGCCGGCTTATTCGGCTGCCCGCTTAAATCCGGTGGACGCTATCCGCAAAGGTTCATAGTCTTTCTTTGAGATAATTTTTAAGTTCTGCAGGATATTTCTCAGCTAAAAATTCCAGCAGATCATTCAGTTGTTTTTCGTCTTCTTTTCCAAAGGCGTTTACTTCATGACTGTCAATGTCCAATTGGGCTACTAGCTTTCCCTCAACGTAGAGCGGGAGTACTATTTCCGACTTAACTTCTATACTGCAGGCAATGTAATTAGATTCCCGGCTAACATCTTCAGCTATATAGGTTTTTCCTGATATAGCTACCTGGCCGCAGATACCTTTGCCGAATGATATTACAGTATGATCAGTTGGTTTTCCGGCAAAAGGACCTAAATGAAGGGTTTGGTTCGTATGATTCATAAAGTAGAAGCCAACCCAGGAGTAATATTTCACGTCATTATATAAGTGTGTGCAAATGGTAGTAAGGGATAGATGCAGGTCATCAGTATTACGGATAAGGGTTTTCAGGTTCATGGGAAAAGCACAAAGATTTTAGGCACAAATATGAGAAGTCCGGTAATAACAGCAAATACGGCAGCTACTAAAACAGCTCCAGCTGCAATATCTTTTACCTGTCCAGCTATAGGGTTATGTTTGGGTGATATGAGATCGGTTAATCTCTCCAAAGCAGAATTTATGGCCTCTAAAGCAATTACCAAAGCACAAAAAATAAGTACAACTGCCCATTCAATAAGTGAAATGTTTAAAGCAAAACCCAATAAAACAACCAGTATGGTAATGATGAAATGAATACGGCTGTGTGCCTCTTTGGCAAACAGCCTTAAGCCGTTTAAGGCATAGCCAAATGACAATTTCCTCTTGTGCCAATATGAATTTTTTTTCATGAATTACGGAATTCAAAGAAATGATTTGAAAAATAAAACGAAGAAAATTAATCTAGCTAATTATTTCATTAACTAAAAGCGGTTCATAACATTTTGATCTCGTTATTAAATAATTATAGGATATTTCTATATTGCGTACATTAAATTGTTAATAACTAACACTAACCCTTATGAAGAAAGAGTTACACGTTCTGATTTGCTTGCTGGGATTATTCCTTATGAGCACTGTTACTAAGGCTCAACAGATCGATATACAGAACAGCAATGACTCTCCTGCTAATCCAATTAGTATTTGCCAGTGCGATACATTGAGGCCTGTAGAAGTTTCTCCAGGTGTTTTTAATAGGGGTACCGCTGTAACCTATTTTCTAGGTGGTTTGTTTCCATCCAGCAGCAGTTTTCATTTTGAACTGGCTTCTCCCAATAATAATTGGGCTGCGGCAGATACTTTGGATCTGGTAGGTTTCCGAACAAATCCAGCTTCATTACCTGTAGATACTTTTAGTGCTGCAAATGAAAAGTGGGCTTCTTTAGCTATTCCCTGTGATGCTCCTCTCGGGCCGGCTACTTTGAGGATACGCAATTCCAACGGGGAGATCAGTGATACTATCTATTATATCATCAATAAAATTCCCGATGAACCCAATATTAACCAGATCAAAGGAGGTTTTCCCAACCCCTATACAACCGTTAATGACTGGGGTTTTTGCCAGGGCGATTCCATTATATTATTTGTAGAGCAGCAATTGGGCGCCTCTTACCAGTGGCTTAACGGAGGGGTGGATATTCCGGGAGAAACGGATGACTCTCTGGTAGTTAAAAATTCTGGTTTCTATTCGGTCAGGATAGACCTGGGAGCTTGTGATCTTACCTCAAAGGACACTATTATTAACACCTTTTTACCTCCAACAGAGATG
>JANQHO010000110.1 GCA_028277105.1 Owenweeksia sp.
CGAAATGAGCGCAGCCGGAGGAGTAGGAATGAGGATCGATCTCGATAAAGTTCCCCTTCGTCAGGCCGATATGCAGCCATGGGAAATATTGCTTTCCGAAAGCCAGGAACGCATGTTGGCCGTAGTGGAAAAAGGCCGTGAAGTGGAAGTAAAAACCATCTTTGACAAATGGGATCTGCCTTGCGAACAGATAGGGGAAGTGATTGATGAAGATAAACTGGAATACTACTGGCACGGGGAATTAGTTGCTTCTACTCCGGCTGAACCTTTGGTATTGGGCGGTGGGGCTCCCGTATATTACCGCGAATACCGCGAGCCTGCTTATTACAAAGAATACCAGACTTTCAACATCAACGATATTCAGGTTCCTGAGGATTTACAGGAAGTAGCCCAAAAACTGATCAGCCACCCTAATATTGCTTCCAAACGCTTTGTTTATGAGCAATACGACAGCATGGTAGGAACGGTAAATTCCAGTACTAATAATCCTACTGATGCGGCCATTGTGAATTTAAAGGATACCAACCGTGCTTTGGCCATGACAGTGGATTGTAACGCCCGTTACGTTCATGCTGATCCTGAGATCGGGGCTATGATCGCGGTTTCCGAAGCCGCCCGCAATATTGTTTGTTCCGGGGGTGTTCCCCGTGCTATTACCAACTGCCTTAACTTTGGTAACCCCTATAACCCGGAAGTATACTGGCAGTTTGTCTATGCCATAAAAGGAATGGGCAAAGCCTGTGAAAAATTCCAGACCCCGGTAACCGGAGGCAATGTCAGCTTTTACAACCAAACGGTAATGAAAGATAAAACCGAGCCGGTATTCCCTACTCCTACCATTGGCATGATCGGTATAGTGGAAGACAAAAAACATATAACCAGTATCCCTTTCAAGTACAAAGGCGACCTTATCTATATGATAGGAGAGAATCGCAACGATATTTCCCAATCGCAATACCTTGTAAATATCCACGGGGTAGAAGCATCACCCATTCCCTTCTTCAGCCTGGAAGAAGAATATGCCGTCCAGGAGCAACTCAAAATGGTTATCCGCGAAGGTTTGATCAAATCCGCTCACGATATTTCCGAAGGAGGGATCTTTGTTGCCCTGATGGAGAAAGCCATGAGCAGCGGTTTAGGCTTTGATATCACTACCGATTCTGCCATTCGCAGGGATGCTTACTTGTTTGGGGAATCACAAAGCCGCGTTATTGTGACCGTCAGCCAGGAAAACGAAGATGAGTTCATCGACCTGATGATGCTGAATGGAGTGGAATTTGACCTGATGGGACATGTTACTAAAGGATCTATCCGCATTGATGATGACGATTGGGGACATGTTAGCCACTACAAGGAGCTGTATGATAATGCCATTGAAAACTATCTGAAATAAAAAAGGAGAGTTTAAAGCCCTCCTTTCTCTACAGTACTGTACTTTTTATGGTGTAAGCACCATCTTTTTGGTATCTATCAATTTTCTATCGGCCAGCAGGCTGTAATTGTAGATCCCCGCGGCCAGTTCAGAACGGCCAATTTCCACTTGTAGCAATCCTCTTTCATTTAAAGGAATTTCTTTAACCATTTGTCCGTTTAAATTAGTGATCAATAAAGATGCATTATTTACATTTTCATTTAATTGGATTTTAATGACTGTTTCTTTAGAAAACGGATTAGGTGAATTTTGAAATAAACCATTGGGTTTTATCTCAAAATTATTATTTTCCAATGTCTTATTACTGATATTATTGACCTCCTGTTGTAATTTTTTATTTGCTCATTTTATTCTTTTAAAGCTTCAATTAATACCGGTATCAACATATCGTAATTTACAGCATAATAACCATCGGTCATTTGTTCTACCGCCTCAGGGAAAATCTCATTGACATTTTGCGCTATCAGGCCCGCAGTTAGCCTTGCCGGGAAGTTATAGGCAGGGAACTCTTCTGTATTGAATTCATAACGCACCCCTTCCAGGTTATCAATAATACTCATGGCATTGTCTATACCGGTGATATTGCGCTTAAAACGGGCATCCGAGCCCACAAATGATCCACCAGAAGTATAGGTATTGCCACTTACTGATAATGTGATATTGGATGTTCCCCCAAAAGTAGTAATGGGGTTCATTCCTATACCTACCAGACCATCTGTGCGGATATCATCACTGATACTGCTAGGGGTGATGTTGTACCTACTTCATACCAATCAGCATCACCAGAACCAGCAGGAAGTGTCCTTTTAAAAACATCCCCATCTGAATCTACAACTAACACTGTTTCTAAATTTTGGGTTGGAATATCTCTTATTCTCAGCTTACCGTCTATATCAAGTTCAACTAATGGTGTAGGGTTATTTATGCCCACAAAACCATTATTCCCCATAAATAAGAGATCCGAAAATGTAGCGCCAAAATCGGTAGAATACGCCCATCTTAATCCTCCGCTACCTCCAGTACCGGTAATAGAAGCACCAATTACTGTAGGTGTCCATGCCCCTTGGGATCTCTGGAAAGTAAGTAGGTTTCCTCCCGTATTAACAAGGTGCATGGTACCGATAGGAGTAGCTGTACCAACCCCTACTGTTTGTCCTATAGGGAGGGTAGGGTTCGCTCCACCAGACCATTGTCCGAAAGTGATTAATCCACTAAATAACATTGAAACTGTAAAACATAACTTTTTCATGACTATTTTGATTTACAAAAATGCCTACTTTTTAAGGTTTTCGGCTTTACCTAAACCAAATTTATTATAGCTTAATATTTTACACTAAAACCCTTAGCTATATTTTAAACTCTATAGTTTTTGGATTTAATTAAAAAAACTAATATCACCAAGAACGTTCCTATTGTATAAATCAATCCTTAAAATCTAAAAATACCCGTTCATCTATTTATACTATTTGTTCTGAAAATTTCTTTTGATCTTCATCAAATTATATCCCTATCATACTATAAAAATTGAATGAATTACTGCAAATAATACGATCTAAAAGAATACAATTAGGATATAGCCAAGATTATCTGGCTTTTGAACTTAAAATCAGCCAAAATTCATATAGCAAATTAGAAAGGGGTAAATCGAGCCTTAGCCTGAAAAGATATTTGAAAATATGTGACCTGTTAGGCCTCTGTCCAGTAAAAACACTTAAAAAAGCCTTAAAAACAACTATTTAACTCTCCATTTTCTGCCAATTATCTATTTGTCACACAAGCCCTATTTTTGCACCGACTTATGAAATTAATCTTAATTATTGCCGCCTACCTTTTGGGTTCCTGTAGCTGGTCGGTATGGATAGGTAAGTGGTTTTACGGAATAGATGTAAGGGATTATGGCAGTGGCAATGCTGGAGCTACCAATACCATGCGGGTGTTGGGTACTATGCCAGGCCTTTTTGTTCTCATTTTAGATGCTCTTAAGGGTTTTGCTGCCGTAAAATTGGTATACCTCAGCCCTCAATATGCCGATGATATAGAAACCATGGTCTTGTTCGGGATAGTTAGTGTAGTAGGTCACATCTTTCCGGTTTTCAATGGCTTCAAAGGAGGTAAAGGTATTGCCACCCTTTTGGGAATGATCATTGCTATTCATGCCGGTGCCGCCCTGATGGCTATGGCTACCTTCATGTTCTTTTTCCTTACTTTTCGCATTGTCTCCCTCAGTTCTATGCTGGCAGCCTTCTCATTCCCGATATGGCTGATATTCAGATACCAGGAAAATTCCACTATTTTGGTAATCTTTAGTTTTGCCTTAGTATTTTTGGTATTGGTTACCCACCAACAAAACATTGAAAGACTTTTACAGGGTAAAGAACAAAAAGTGAGAATTCGCAAAGACCGGGACGATGACGTTTGAACAAACCGAAACTTTAGAAAAAGTACAGCTTAGCACTGAAACCACTTCGCTGAACGAGATTGTATTGTACAATGATGATGTAAATACTTTCGATTGGGTGATCGAATCGCTGATAGAAGTATGCGAACACACCCCTGAGCAAGCCGAGCAGTGCAGCATTATTGTACATTACAAAGGCAAGTGCGGGGTAAAAACCGGAACTTATAAGGATTTGGAGCCCCGTTGTACCAATTTGCTCGAAAGAGGTTTAAGTGCTGAAATAGTATAGTTTGATTAAGATTTAATAGTATATTTGCAGCCCAAAATTAAACGGCCACGTGGCGCAACTGAATAGCGCATCTGATTACGGCTCAGAAGGTTGCAGGTTTGAATCCTGCCGTGGTCACTAAGAAAACAAAACCCATACGCAAGCGTATGGGTTTTTTGTTTATAGGCCAAGCCAAGCTTGCTTGAGCGCAGATCTATGAACAAAAAACCGCCACTTTTTGTGGCAGGGTTTTGTTTTCTGAATTCGGAGCTGAAAGGATCACGAAGTAATCCTGCCGAGATCACTTGATGACCAAAGCCCAATACTAGATGGGCTTTTTTAGCCTGTTTGTCAAACTTATTGGAATCAAACCGGACCAGATGAGCAAAGCGGATGTATAGGCTTTGATCCACTTAGGTTCGCGCTCATAAAAAAAGAGAAACTATTTTATAATGTAACTTTAAGATCAATTAAAAATAATCATGAAATCACTGGCCCAAATACAAACCACCCCTCCTGCCCAGGCCGATAAAACAGCTTGTAAACAAGGGCTTGAAGCATTTCACCAGCAGTTGTATAAATTGCAGAACGTGTTTTATGCCAATGGCAGCTATGGCCTGCTCATCATTTTGCAGGGCATGGATACCTCGGGTAAAGACGGTACTATCAGGCATGTGATGAGTTGTATGAATCCCATGGGGTTACTGGTTAAGTCCTTTAAAAAACCAACGGAGGAAGAACTGAAACATGATTTCCTGTGGCGTATTTACCCATACTTCCCGCGTACAGGCATGATCCAGGTTTTTAACCGTTCCTACTACGAAGATCTCATTGTACCAATGGTGCTGGGTTCCCTGTCTGAAGAAAGGATTAACCACCGCTTCAGGCTTATAAATACCCTGGAAGAACACCTGATGCAAAACAATATCCATATTTTGAAATTCTTCCTCCATATTTCCCGGGAAGAACAAACGGTCAGAATCAAGGAACGGCTCACCATTCCCCGCAAACGCTGGAAATACGATCAGGCTGATGAGCAGGCAGCTAACCAGTGGGCAGACTACCAATCAGCTTATAATGAGATAATCAACCGGTGCGATGCGCTTCCCTGGCACATTATTCCGGCCGATAAACGCTGGTATCGCAATTATAAAGTGGCAGAGATCTTAACACAGCACCTCGAACAGTTAGATCTTCAATATCCCGATACTTAATCAGCCAACATCATATCGGATAACTCAAGTCCTAGTTGACTACCTATAGCCACCCCCATTCCCCCGAGTCTCAGGCCCAAAAAAATCCGGTGAGAATGCTTACTCAAAATGGGTTGCTTGGTATCGCCAAAAGCCATAATTCCCACCCAGCTATGGGCAATTTTGAATTTACGATCAGGTAGAATAAGGTGTTTTAGATCATATTGAAGCTTCTTCATGATCTGCTCCCTGATAGCAAAATCAGTAGTTCTCTCAGCCTCAATGTCCAGGTTTCTGCCACCTCCAAAAATGATGTGGTCTTCATAATTGCGGAAGTAATAGTAGCCCTCATCGTAGTGAAAAGTACCCTTAAAAGGTAGTCCGGGGATGGGTTCAGTAATTAAAACTGTGCCCCTTCCCGGTTCAAGTGGCAGTTCAGGAATAAGTTTCTTTGAAAATGCATTAGTACACAAGGCCAGGTTTCTGGTATTAAACTTCAAATCATCATCGATGATCACCTTCACTCCATCGTGGTATTCTTCAATTGATTCCACAAGCACCCCTGTCAGCACCTCAATCTTTAGTGAAGTAGCCAAATGCTGTAGGGTTTTCATCATTTTCCCGGTGTGGATTTGTCCTTCAAAAGGGTTGAAGACCATATGTGCTACCGAATTGTTGTTAAACCCAAAGACTTTGATCTTATCATCGGCAATGGAATAGACATTTTTGCGGAACAGAGGTCTGAGAAGATCATTAACTCTATTCATTTGATCTAATGCAGATGATTGTTCCTGAGTTAACAATTCATAACCGCCATACTGATGATAGTCGATTTGGCTTTCGCCTAACCTTTTTCTTAGCAATTGAAGGCCTTTCCACCTCCATTCAACAAGCTTCAACACTTCATCTGAAGACATTGCAGCCAAATCAGATAATAACTCTGTTAAACTCCCAAAGCACGAAAAACCTGCATTCTTGGTACTGGCGCCTGTTGGAAAAACACCTCTTTCTAAAACCAGTACTTTTTTTTGAGGAGCCTTTTCTTTTATGGACACAGCAGTGGAAAGCCCTACAATACCACCTCCGATGATCACATGGTCATAATCCAGGAAATGATCCTTCTCCCAAAAGCTAAGCATCTTATTTTACGGTTAATAGAATTAATAAATCAATAGGAAATAACCCCGAATTGCCCCTGCCAGTATTACTACAGGTTTTCCATCCTGCTCAGAAAGCGTCTCATCTTACCTTTAGTACCAATGGTATAAGTAAAGGTGGGCAAGCCTTTTTCCTGGTTTTTGCGGTCATCTATATCTTTATTCTTAATGATATCCATTAAAATGTCATCACTGCTGTAAACATTGAGGATATTCCGTTTATATTCAAAATAGTAAAAGGTACTGCGGTCAACTTCCAGATAAAGATAAATTTCGTCCCCTCTCCTCTTGCGCTGTATTTCGAGATAACCTTCCAACTTCTTATTAACCTGATATTTTCCCAAACTGCCTATGCCTAACTTACCGTCAGAAAGAAAAGAAATGGCCTCTGGTGTCCACTTGAGATTGACATCTGAAAACAATATAGTATTGATAAATTCATCGGGTAATTTTTCAGGGGCACCATAGTTCTCAATATCACTCAAAAAGCGATCGCGCTCTTTTTCCTTTAGCAGTTGATTAGCCGCTTCTTTAAAGGCTTCCCTGCCAAGGTTACTGCCTTCCAGTTCAGCTTCGCCATTGATAGTTTTAGCCATTTGTTCCAGTATATCATCACTAAAGAAAAAATCCAACCCCATTACCAGATCCATATCCATGTTGTCATTCTCCAGGTTGTAGTTGATCACCCCAAAGCTGTTGATCTCCATCTGGCTGCGCCCATCGCCCAGGCTCATTGCCCCTTTACCGGTCATCGTACACAAGGTGCTGTTGAAAGCCAGGTAATTACCCTTGGCTTTAGAATCATTGAGCCTTTCTTCACTGGTAATAACATAACTACCGATCAATTCATCAAAAAACAGCTTTCCATTGGCCCAAAACATTTCTTTATCAGCCGGAGATATTCTCTTAGACAAAAAGGCCGCATACCCACCTACAGTATCCGCAGCCAGGTATACCCCATTATTGAGGTTTTTGGTTCGGTCTTCCGGATCGATCTCCGGCAGGTCGATAACTATACTATTGGGATCCACTATACTGTGAAAAGCAAACCAGTCCGTTTCCACCGAAGGACACTGGGTTTCTATATGAGTATAACCTTTAAATTCCAGCTCAAGACGGTCGGCTCTCAGGTTGATCCTGCCATAATAAGCAAAGTAAGGACTCATGTAAAAGCCTTCTTCCTGGCTAACATTGGCCTTTCCAATGGTAGTTCCTCCCGTATCTACCCTGATCGTTTCAAAACGGACAGGCCAGGGCGTTCCGTCCTGATCCAGGTATTCGTAATCGGCCAGGCCTGAATAATAATTACGGCTCCTGATATTGATAACTCCACCGTAAAACGCATGATATTCAGTGGTACGGTTAGCGGTAATAGCAGCGTTGTTAAGCGTGCGCATTTTAGCGTTCTCTTCAATAGCCACATAGCCTGTATCCGGGAAAATACTGGCATCTGCTACGTTGATATTAGGTACTTTGAAGGATTCTAATAAAGAGTTTTCCAGGTAAAACTTGGTAAAGCCTGCTTCAAATTGCAGGGAATCCTGTTTGGGTAATACAGATACCATAAGGGATGAAGCTTGAGAACCCACTTTTTTGACATCGATGGCCTTTTCCGGGATAGACCACTTGGCGTAATCCATGTAGCAGATGTACTTATTAGCCGGAAAACTGAAATAATCAGCCGGATCGTTAAGGTAAAAATCCCCTTTCTGTTTGTTGAAATCCACTTCACCCCGGGCATTTTCCAAACCAAAACCCCATTCGGCCTCTGGATTGGCACGAACCCGGAAAGCCAGTTCCGGTGAGCTGAACCTGCGGTTTTCAAACAGATAATCTTTAGAGCGTGTTTCAGCATTGAGGAATTCCAGTAGGCCTTTTCCTTTTAAAGAAGAAGGGCTATGTGCCAGGGTTCCCTTTGCCGTCATACCGATATCATCATACATGGCAAAGGGTGTTTCTTTACTGGTAGTATAAAGCACATCATTGTAGGGTTCCCAGTGCAGGTCAACAGAACTACCTGTTACATGAGGGGTAGACGGACCAGCTACCTGGCTGGTAATTTCATAAGTCAGAGCCAGACCGTCCGTAGAATCGGGAAAGAAAAAGAATTCGTCCGAAGAGGCTACAGAATTCAGGTAATCAATTTGACCATCCCCTCTAAGACCCCGGTTGCTCAGGCTAAGCTGATTGGTAAAGGTTCCTTTACCTCCATAAGCCGTTAAGCCATTGGGTGGTGTTTCCGTTTTAAAGCCCAGTGAATAATCCTCCTGTACCTTGATCTCTTGTTGTAGGTCTGGAAAAATTCCGGCACTGGTCAGCGTACCGTCAAACTTCAAACCCTGGGTAGTGATATTATCCAGGCTATCTATTTCAAAGGGTTCCAGGGTTACGTAAAAACGCGTACGGTCATACACTCCACTAAAGATCGTAGGTTTGTCATAATAGATGTAAGAATCCTTTACACTGCGAAAAATGGGATATTCCGTATATACTTTCTGGCCCGACTTATTGTTAGGGTCGTCTATTAAAAGCTCGCCCGTTAAATCCTGCAAAACCGTTCTTACATCTACCAGGGGACGCCTACCAAGAGCATTTTCCTCGAAACTCTCTACTTTAAAACGCATGGAATCCACATTTTCCATATTGATACGGAAAGCCTCGTAATTAAATTCAAACTGCTCTCCCCAATAAGCAAACCGGCCGGCAGTAATACGTCCGTCAAACTTAAAATTAAGCCCTTCGTACACAGTGATCTTACGCCCACGGGGAAACAAGCCCACTTTTTGGGAATCACTCAGGGCTACAGCAGATACCCCTTCAATTTCCATAGCGTAATCCAGCAGGCTAATGGTAGCATTATTACCCTGGCTGAGATTGGAAACAAAGCGTATTACATCGTAATCGCGTTTTTCTTCAAAATTGTTGATGTAATCGTATACTTTGTCTTTTACGGTAGCCGTTCGGGTAGTGAGATTATACGAAACAAAACCCAGTATTGACATCTGCATAAGAAAAATCTGGGCATTGCGCGGATCCATTCTGAGGTATTGTGCAACTTCTTTATAGTTTAATTCTTTTTTGCCATAAACTCCCACCATTTCTCTGATCTTGTATAAGGGATTTCGGCTGTCAAGCCCTTGTAAGTCCTTAAAACGCTGAATGCGGTAATAATTCTGTGATTCAAAAATTACCGATGACTCTGATCCCAGGTTGAGATTTCCGAGAGTGATCTTAGGAGAATCCATTTTCCAGTTGAGTATCTCAAAAATGATATCCATATCGTGGTAAGTGTCGGTAAAAGCTGTTTGCCCTAAACCTTTACTCTCCCTTATAATGCTCAATTGTTGATTATCGGGTAAATAGCGAAGAGTAGCTTTGGGATGGTAGATACTGTCATCTTTGATTTTTACTGACACTTCTACATTTTCTGAATAGATCTTGTCCAGCCTCAGAAGAAACCTCACCGATTTGGCTTTAATGATCGGTTTTCCTTCATAATTGAATAAAAAACTGGCTTTAGCACTGTCAGTTCCACCTCCGTAAAATTTAGAGCCGATCATGGCAAACCCTCCCTGATAATCTGCCCCGGGCACTATGTCTTTAATAGTGATGTTTTGATCATAAGAAGTGAAACGCGGAAAAGTACCAGTGCCTATACCTTTTCCTCCCTGGCTGGTGAGTTTTTCTTCATAACGACCCAGGGTAGGTTCATTCAGAAAGACCAGGGTATTGAGTTTTACACTATCTGCTGCAAAATCTGTTTTTGAAGTATTCAGTTCAAAACTGCTTAATTCGGCATTGGCAGAATCCTGGCTGAGTCCGGCCCGGGTAAAGTATACATTTCCCCCCTGTCCTTTAAAAAGGTATTGGTGAGGATAATAGATCCCAGAAGTGGCTTCTATAATAGTGCTATCGTTCTTGTAATGGCCCCAGATGTCTACTCCGTCAAATTTAAAAAGTGGTTCGCCTTCAAAATGGTATTCGTAAAAACCTCCTTCTACTACCCATCTGCTCTTTCCATCATCGAATAATACATTATGGTAAAAAACCTGGTAGGAGGTTCGGAGATAATCTACCGTAAAACGGGCCGGGCTTTTTCCACTGAATTCCTGCAGGTCATCTAGCCATGGTTTGAGAAGATTTTCCTCTTCATTGTTTTTAATGTGAATGATCAATTGGAGAAAATGGCTCCAGGGCTCAAACGAAGTAATTCGCTTTTTTATGAAGTGGTTAGAAATTTTATAAACAGGCTCTACCTCTTCATCGCTAAGGCCAGTACTATCCCACACCCGGCTGAAATCCAACAGCAGAGGCTCTAACACCTCGTCTTTATCTACATCTGTTTCCCGGAGAAAATCGCGCAACTGAACCATATAGGCCTGTCTCTCCGGGGTAAAGCTTTTAAGGCGCTGAGCGAAGGCACTTACAGTAAACAGCACAAGGAGTACACTGAATGATAGTTTCATGGGATATAGTTGTAAGCACAGGCCAGCCAAGCACCTTCCTGAGCTTTTTGATCTAATGCCAGTCCTAATGACGAGACTTCTTCATCTATAAGTTTGAAATCGTCTTGCATAAAACCGCTGAGCAATAATTTGCCACTTTTATTAAACGTTTTCACATAGGTTTTCATGTCCTCCAGCAACACATTGCGATTAATATTGGCCAATATTACATCGTACTCTCTTCCACCTAACGAGTTTGCATCACCGTGCTCGGCTTTGACCCTGCCGCAATTATTCTTGTCAGCGTTTTCCTTTGTATTGGTAACTGCCCAATCGAAATTGTCAATAGCCGTTATTTCCGAAGCTCCCAATTTTTCGGCCAATATGGCCAGTATACCCGTTCCGGTTCCCATGTCGAGAACCTTTTGATCTTGCCAATCCATATCCAGCATAAGCCGGGCCATCAGGCGGGTAGTTTGATGGTGCCCCGTGCCAAACGACATTTTAGGATCGATCAGTAATTCCAACTCATATTCTGGCCGAGGTTCGTGAAATGAAGCCCTGATATACACTTTATCATCAATAGCAATAGGTGAGTAATGGCTTTCCCATTCCTCATTCCAATTTTTATTTTCCAGCAGATCCGTTGTGTAACTGATCTTAAACTCTCCTGATTTGAAAAGAAATATTCCTTTTAATTCTTCTTCCTTCCAATCCTGTTTTTTGATGTAAGCCTTAAGTCCTTTTTCGGTTTCTTCAAATGAGTCGTAATTCAGGGCGTCAAGGCTGGCCAACAGCAGATCTCGACCCGGTTCTACAGGCTCAATGGCAAAATCTATAAGCATGTATTCTTTCATCGCAATACTTTCACGCCACAATCAATAATAGCCGTAAAATCATCAAACCTAAGACTGGCACCACCGATCAGCCCTCCGTCTACATCGGGCTGGCAAAATATCTCTTTGGCATTCTCCGGCTTTACCGAACCACCATACAATATACTCACCTCATCGGCCAGCATGGCGTGATACGTTTTAGCCAGATATTTCCTGATAAAATGATGCATTTCCTGGGCTTGTTGGGGGCTGGCTGTTTCTCCCGTACCAATAGCCCAAACCGGTTCATAAGCTATAACCAGGTTTTCAATCCCATCAGCTGAAAAACCTGCTAAAGCTCCCTCCAACTGATTTTTCACCACCTCTTTTTGTCTACCAGCCTGGCGTTCCTCCAGTTTTTCACCTACGCAGAGGATAGGAACCATATTGACTTCTAGAGCCTTTTTAATTTTCCGGTTCAGGAAATGACCATCTTCTTTAAAATATTCTCTTCTCTCTGAATGACCTATCAGTACAGCTTCGGCCCCGGTGGCTTTGATCATATCTATACTTACCTCACCGGTATAGGCTCCGCTTTTTTGGTCACTACAGTTTTGGGCAGCTATACTCAGCTTCTTTCCGATAGAAATCTTTCCTCCCTCCATCAAATGAACAAAAGGAGGTGCTATTAATACTTCTATATGGTGCAGATCTCTATTCTCACAATAATCTGTGAGTTGCTGCATCAATTCATAGCCTTCTTCAGGCAAAAGGTTCATTTTCCAGTTTCCCGCTATTATTTTTCTTGACATAAGCTTTAATTAAAACGTACACGTGGATCGAGCCAGGCGTAAAGAATATCTACTAAAATACTAATGATCACAAAGGTAAAACCAATTACCAGTACTGCTCCCATTACCACCGGAAGATCCAATTGATTGAGGGCTTCTACTATTTGTTTGCCTAAACCGTTCCAGCCAAAGATATATTCCACAAAAACCGCTCCGGCCAACATTGAAGCAAACCAGCCTGAAGCAGCTGTAATAACCGGATTAAGCGCATTCCGCAGCGCATGATGACGCACAATCGCTGATTCTTTTAACCCCTTGGCCCGGGCAGTACGGATATAATCCTGATTCATTTCTTCCAATAAACTGCCTCGCATTAATTGAATAATAACACCCAGCGGACGAATGCCTAAAGTGATAGCAGGCAAAATGAGGTTTTTGAGTTGCAGATGAACTGCTTCACCCATATCATCAATCTCATACAGGCTTCCTGTCATGTTCAGTCCTGTATATTTGGTCAGTATGAAGCCAAATACCCAGGCAATTAAAATGGCGGAGAAAAAGGAAGGCACCGACATGCCTAAAGTGCCGATTATTGTTATAGCTCTATCTAACCAGCTATCTTTATATAAACCGGCTAAAAGACCCAAAAAAATACCTGCTATCATGGCAATTATGATGGATAAAAAGGCCAGTACAATGGTATTAGGCAAAGTTTCAGCAATGACGGAGCTAACTGTTTTTCCCTGGCTATTGAACGATTCCCGCAGATAAGGCCATTTTACAACCAGGGAAATGTTCTGGGTGGAAAATATTTTTTGGAAACGGTAATCCCGCTTTAACAGAAAAGTATAATGCTCTGCATTGTTACTGTGAAATGAAACAGGGCTAACATCGTTGAGGTAATAAAGGTATTGCAGGCCTATGGGTTTGTCAAAACCGTACTTAGCCTTAACCGCCTTCAATTGCCCGCTGTCTTCCCGCTGATCGAGCATCATACGGGCCGGATCGCCTGGTAATACAGTAAAGAGAAAGAATACTGCCGTAACAACTCCAAACATTACGAGCAAACTATACCCCAGCTTATTGAGGATATAACGGATCAAGGTTTAGAGGTACTCCTTTTTAACTTTTTCAAAATCAGGCAGATCATTATAGTGCCACTTTTTGACTACCATACCTTTTTTTAACATCACTATACCCGGATTGGAGCGAATAATGGTCTTAAGAGTTGTTTCGTCCATGTTCCCAATTGGAAAAGGCATTTGCCATTCGTGACGCATTTCCTCCGCTTTCCCGGACAAGGTAGCTGTTAAACCGACAAAAGGAATATCAGCCGCTTGAGTTGCACTGGCAAACTCATTGATCTTTTCATAGGCGCCCGTATGGGTTTTTTCCATATTGTAGGCAATCAAGAGGAATACTACTGGTTCAGAAAGTACGGATTCCGTAATATCCTCATCATCCAGTGTAATAATGAAATCGTGTACTGGAGGCTCATAGCCGTATTCAATTATTACTGATTCCGTTTTATCGCTGAGCATCTCCCATTCTTTTTTCTGGTACCACTTATCCTGTACATATTCTTCAGAAGTTACTTTTTGCTCCTTGCCGGTTTCTTTATTTTTAAGGTAGTAGATGGTACCGTAGCGGGTTGGTTTCAAACCCAGTTCTTCGGCAGATTTCATGCCTTCCACTATGCTTTTACCTTCGGCATAAGCCCTGAAATCTTTTGCGGGCAAGTGATTTAAAACATGTCTGCCAAACCAGATACAGAGGGCCAGTGAAGCTAGCATAACCCCTGCCCTGCCTCTCTGGGTAAAGACGGGATTAATGTACTTCTGATTGAGGAAAATGATGAGGATCAATACTGTAAGAACCACGTCCTTGCCAAATGACTCCCAAGGAGTTAATGGTATGGCATCACCAAAGCAACCGCAATCGGTCACTTTATTGAAATAGGCTGAATAGAAGGTGAGAAAAGTGAAAAAAACGATCATCAATAACAGGAGCCAGGCCGTGAGTTTTTTCCAAAAACCCATTAATAGAGCAACCCCCAACAATACTTCCAATATCACAATAAAAACTGCCATAGGTAAGGCTAGCGGCTGCAAAAAGGTGAGGTTAAGTACATCCGCCCCAAAATATTCATCCAGCTTAAAGGAAAAGCCCACCGGGTCATTGAGTTTGATGAGACCGGAGAAAATGAAAAGCCCACCTACCAAGATGCGGGACAACTGAGTAATAAATCTCATACTTTTTCTTTTTCGTTTATTTTGATTAAGGCAAAAACCGAATAGTTGATCATATCGAAATAATTGGCATCGATCCCTTCTGAAACCAGGGTTTTACCGCTATTGTTTTCAATTTGTTTAATCCTGAGCAATTTTTGTAAAATAAGATCCGTGAAAGAACTAATACGCATCTCGCGCCAAGCTTCACCATAGTCGTGATTTTTTCGTTCCATCAGTTCCTTGGCTTCCCGGCAGTATTGGCCAAAATACTCCAGCGCTTTTTTATTGCTAATATCCGGTTGCTCTACTACTCCCAGCTCCAGCTGTATCAAGGCTATGACGGAATAATTAAATATCCCGATAAATTCGCCTTCTATATTATCTGCCACAAGTTGTGTGCCCTTATTTTCTATGCTGCGAATGCGTTGGGCTTTGATAAATATCTGATCTGTGAGGGAAGGAAGACGTAGAATGCGCCAAGCCGGTCCGTAATCTTTCATTTTTTTAAAAAAAAGCTCCCGGCATTGAGCTGTTACTTCGTCATATTGCTGTGATGTATCTGCCATTTAATATTTTAGCTGAATTATAGAATACAGCGCGTAAGCTATTGAAAAGACTGAAAAAACGGGGTGAAAGATAAGGTTTTTTACAGGACGAAAACTCTCAATGCAGGTGGCAGGTTACTGGATTTGAGTGAACCTAAAGTAATGGGTATACTCAATATCTCGCCTGACTCTTTCTTTGACGGAGGCCTGTACCATTCTGAAAAACAAATTGTTGAAAGGGTGAGACAAATGCTCAGTGAAGGAGCCGATATTATTGACATTGGCGCTTCCAGTACCCGGCCCGGAGCCAGTACTTTAAAGGCCAGAGAGGAAATTGAAAGGCTGGCCCCTGTCTTGAACTTAATAGCCAAAGAATTTCCGCAGGCCATAATAAGTGTAGATACTTACCAAGCCGAAGTGGCTCATGCTGCAGTACAAATGGGAGCTCATATGATCAATGACATTTCAGGAGGGACATTAGATGCTAAAATGCCGGCTACTGTGGGGAAATTAAAAGTGCCCTATATATTGATGCACATCAAGGGAAATCCTAAAACTATGCAACAGAACCCTGTTTATGATGATGTGGTAAAAGAAGTAAGGCTTTTCCTTTCTATTCAAATAGAAAAACTCCTGGAGCAAGGAGTTAATGATATTGTACTGGATCCCGGCTTTGGTTTTGGCAAAAGCCTGGAGCACAATTATCAATTACTGGCTAAGCTCGAACATTTTAAAATATTTAACAAGCCTTTGCTGGTAGGAGTAAGCCGTAAGTCAATGGTAAACAAATTGTTGAACACCAACCCTAAAACTGCTCTGAACGGCACTACAGCCCTTCATGTATTAGCTTTGGAAAGAGGGGCAGACATTCTGAGAGTCCACGATGTGAAGGAGGCCAGGGAAGCCATCAAAATCCTTACTTTCACTCAAAATTTTGTTTAGTGTCCTTTTTAGATTTCGGCATTCTCGACCTCATTGATATACTATTGGTAGCCTTCCTGCTCTACCAGCTTTACCGGCTCATAAAAGGTACTGTAGCTATCAATATCTTCATTGGGGTAGCTGCCATTTACCTCATTTGGAAACTGGTAGAGGCCATGCAAATGGAGCTATTGAGCGAAATTCTCGGGCAGTTTATCGGTGTGGGGGTTATCGCTTTGGTGATTGTTTTTCAGCAAGAAATCAGAAAGTTTCTATTGGTATTAGGCTCTACTAACTTTACCCGCAGAAGCCGGTTTTTCAGGCACCTGAAGTGGGTTAAAGATGATGACAGGCAGGAAGTGAAAATTGAAGAAATAATTAAGGCCTGTAAAGAACTCAGCGCGAGCCGAACCGGAGCCCTTATTGTATTGGAACGCAAAAGTGGCTTGGGCTCTTACATAGAAACCGGCACCTTAATCAATGCTCAAACCTCTTCGCGCCTGCTGGAAAGTATTTTCAATAAAAATTCTCCTTTACACGATGGGGCTGTCATTATAAGCGGTGAAAAAACAGTTGCTGCTGCTTGTATTTTACCGATTACTGATAAAACATCCATCCCTTCCCGCTTTGGTCTCCGGCACAGAGCAGCTATTGGCGTGGCCGAAAAAACCGATGCTATTGCATTAGTTGTTTCCGAAGAAACAGGCGATATTTCAGTTGCAATGGGAGAGGGCTTCACTAATAAAACCGAGGTAGAAAAGCTAAAGGATATCCTTCAAAAAAATCTCGATTTTTAAGCTTTTCCCTCTTTCTTTTCCCGTTTTTCATAGTGGTCGATCATATCGATGTCTATAACCGTATCTCCGTTTTTATCGGTAGAATAAGCCATTACAAAAACCGCATTATTAACGACTTCATTGTAGGTATAAGAATAATCGGCATGTACTACCTGGTTAAAAGTGCTGTCAAAGGCCTTGATCTGAACCAATAGCTCTACATCCTTTTCTTGGTATTGCTTCTCTGTAAGTTCACTCAAAGGGCTATCGTCAGATAAAACGTGGACGATCCGCCAGTTCAGGGGAAAGAACAGTATCTTGGAAATGCGCAGTTTAAGCTCGTAAAACTCCCGCTTAAACCCCTCCTTCCTTTTATGTACCATCTTTAGCAGTAACCTGGCTTCAACGTCCCTTAAAACGTGTTTTTTTTTGTTCACTATCTGAAAATGTAACTCTTTACTCCCCTCATTATCTACGATCAGGGCATTTTTACTGAAACGGATAGAATGCCTGGGTTGCGAAAAACGACCGTACAGCAAGCCGGTAGTTAAGGCAAATCCCATCAGGCCTATCATAGCTTCGAAGGTAGAGATGATATTGGTGTAAATGCCTGACGGTGAAACGGCTCCATAACCAACGGTAGTAAAAGTCTGTGCACTAAAAAAGAAAGCGTGGAAAAAAGCCCGCCAGCCTTTAGTTGCTTCTACACCGTGTAAATTTTCGGTTCCGGCCAACAAATAAAGGCAAGCAAAAAGGCTGTTAAATACCAGGTAAAAGAGTAAGACCAGTAACATGAACTTTCCCCAACTTATGGAAATCAAATACTGGTAGATACTTTGAGGTTCAGCTCCCCGTTTTATTACATTAAAAGAACCATCACTATTAATGACCCTTTTGGCCCTGGAAGTGTATTTTTCGCCAAACCCTGATTGATCGGTCTTTTTAGCCATTATTAAAACTTCAATGTAAGATAACCCTGAGCTAACATCAGCTATTGATAATTAGCTGATTTTGCCGCCTAAAAGTCTGAAATATTTTGAAACTAGCTAACAAGCTTTTAACCGGAAAAAAAGTAATGCTCATCGAGGATGATGAGGTGGACCAAATGCTCCTGAAATTCATGATAGAAGACCAGGGTGCTGAAATGACTCTGGAAACTGATAAAGACATTGCTTTTGAAAAGTTGAAATCCCATTCTTTTGATTTGCTTTTGCTGGATACCCGAATTGGCAGGGCTAACGCACTGGAGCTGGCCAAAAAACTCCGCTCTGATGTAAAGCTGGATATCCCGATCATTGGCCTCTCTTCTACCGACCTTAAAGGCAGGGGCATCCACAGCGGGCTGGACGAAGTGTTGATCCGGCCGGTAGAATATCAGAATTTTGTAAAGGCCCTCTCCCGTTTAATCAAAGATTAACGGACAAGGCTCCACTATCCAGTAAGTGGATTTTCACACTGTTTTCCTCTGACCAGCTTACCCACCTATCCAGGGTTTTGTATTTTATTTGATTACCTAAAATTACTAGCTCAGGCACTTCAGGTATTTCCTTTGGAGGTTGTGAATATTTATGGTAAACCAACCATATCTCTTTTTTTCGAGGAGCAGTTATTTCCGAACGGTATAGCCGAAGATTATTTCCTGTAAACCAGATAAGATCGTTTTCCTTAAAGCTTTGTTGACCCTTGTGGTTATCATTAATATTTAACAGATAGAAGTGTTTGATATTTAGCGCCCACCAATGGTGCTTTGTGTGAAAGGTCAAAGCATCTTCATCCGCTAATAAGGCACTATCCGCTAAAAATACTCCTTCATTGCCCCAGTACATTCCAATGGCCCGGTATTTTGGAACAGAGTAGACCGTAATCATTTGCTGTTGTAACAATCTATCGTTCTCCAGGATCTGGTACCCTACTATAAAAACTACAGCGGTTAAAGCTGTAAATAACTTCCATGCTTTTCCTGCTATTAACCAACTGAAGCTTGTCAGAATGATCAGATAGATCACTACTAGTTCCAAACGGTTGATATGGATGGAGTCTATCAGAAAAAAACCAAAACTCTCCACCGCCTTTACACTGGAATTCATTAACCAGAGAATAGAAGCATAGGTCTTTAGCAACCAAATTGGCAGTATTCCTGTCACAGACAAAGCCAGTGTGAGTAAACCAGAATACATTAAAACTGTAACCAAAGGGATTACTATGAGGTTAGAAACCAAAAACAGGGATGGGAACTGATGAAAATAATACAAACCGAGAGGAAAAGTGGCTATTTGCGCAGCCAGGGAAACGGTAGTAATAGCCCATATCTGCCGGACCAGCCAATTACGGGGTCGCCACAAACGTTCAAAATGAGGCTGCATCCAAACTATCCCAAAAACAGCAGCATAACTCAATTGAAAACCCACTTCAAATAAATAGGTGGGTTTAATAAGCAATAGGAAAACAGCCGAAGCAAGCAGCGTATTGTAAATGGACGTGGTACGCCTGAAGCCGGTTCCAACAGCTACAAAGGTAAACATAGTTGCTGCCCTCACTACGGAAGGGGACAGTCCCGTGATCAAGGCATATCCCCAAAGCAAGAGTACCAATATTAGCGTTCGGATAATATTCCCCCGCTTGATCTTTTTGAGGAAGAAGAGGAGGTATGAAAATACCAGGTAAACTATACCTACATGCAAACCACTTACAGCCAATACATGCATGGCACCAGCTGCGGAATAGGCTTTCAAAAGATCATCATCAATATCAGAACGATAACCTAACAACAAGGCTTTGGTCACTGTTTTTTCCTGTTCTGAAATATCCCATTCCTGTATTTCTTCCAGTAAATTAAGTCTCAGCTCTATTGATCTTTTTACCAGCCAATAACCATGGTTCTCATTAGCCTTTTCCCAGGAGGTAGAATCAGCATAAACCTGATAATAAACCGATTTCAGATTCAGGTAATTTCTGTAATCAAATTCATAAGGATTTTTGGGAGGCAGGAGTTCGTTTATTTCTGATCTAACCCAAAGTCTGTTTCCATAGCTCAATTTTTTGGCTCCTTTTGACTTTTGGAGGTAAAGCATCATATCAGCATCTTTTTTTATCAGGCTATCCTCATTTTGATAAGCTAAAAGTTTAGCCGGCATACCGAATGATCTTTCTTTTTCTTTGGGTTGATCCGTTATTTGTAATAGAAAAAACCTACTACCTGATGGAGGGTTATTGAGATGCTTGCGAAATACTTTACCCGAATATAAATGGGTACTCAATACACCCGTAGCCAAAAACAATAAAATGAGAAAAGATGAGTAGATATAACGATAAACTGTTTTGCTTTGATCGAGAAAGCCAAAACTCAAAACAACAATAAGGGAAATAGCAAAAAGAAAAGTAAAAGGTAAAAAGGAAAGATTAAAAAAATTGGCTAAAAGTATACCCGTGCATTGCGATAAAAATATGCGAAAGACCGGGTATCGTTGCCATATCATGGAAATGTTTCAACTTTGTCGATAGATTCTAATTCGATTTGATTGAAATAAAA
>JANQHO010000141.1 GCA_028277105.1 Owenweeksia sp.
AATGATTGCTAATCATCAGGTGGTTATTATTGACGTCCGTACTTACGAGGAATATGAAGGAGGTCACCTTGAAAATTCCACTAATCTGGATGTGTATGATCAAGAGTTTAAAAAAGAACTCGATAAGCTATCACGAGATAAAGCTTACTTAGTTTATTGTTATGCCGGGGGCAGGAGTGCCCGCAGCCAGAAAATTATGGAAGAAATGGGCTTTACTGAAGTTTACAACCTCAGTGAAGGTTATTCAGGCTGGGTGGAAGCCAATAAAAAAACTGTGAAGTAATGTCATCTTTTAAAGAGATCATCAGCTCTGAAAAACCGGTTTTGATCGATTTTTATGCCGATTGGTGCGGCCCCTGTAAAATGTTAGCCCCCGCCATTAAGGAAGTAAAAAATGAGATGGGCGATAAAGCCAGGATCATTAAAATAGATGTGGACAAAAACCCGCAAGTGGCCAATAATTTAGGGGTGAGAGGAGTGCCTACTTTAATGATATATCAGAACGGAGAGCTGAAATGGAGACAAAGCGGAGTTATTCCGGCTTATACCATTGCTCAAAAGTTGAAGGAGTTTATATCTTAATCAGGTAAACGATTGGCCCTTAAGCCTTTTCTTTCAATTTCTTTCAGTACCAGAGGCAGACATATCTTTAAGCGCTTCCACGCTTTTTCACTATCGTGAAAAACCACTATTGCCCCTGGCTTTAAGCGGTCAATTACATTTTTAGCGCAATGGACACCGCTTACTGAAGTATCAAAATCGCCACTAAGGATACTCCACATTACTATGGAATATCCCTTTTTTCTGATAGTTCTGGCCTGGGAGCTTTTTAAACGCCCGTAGGGAGGTCGGAATAAACGCGAGCTCACTACCTGGCTGCACCGTTCGATGTCTTTGAGATATACCCTTTTATCGCTTTGCCAGCCATTCAAATGATGATGGGTGTGATTTCCTGTAGAATGACCTCTGCTTTTGATTTTCTCTGCTAATTCGGGGAAAGAAAGGGCGTTTTTACCTAGCAGAAAGAAAGTGGCTTTAGCCTCAAACTCTTGCAGTTGATCCAATACCCAGTTGGTAATGCCAGGAGTTGGACCGTCATCAAAAGTCAGATAAACAGCACGATCTTCAGCCGGCATCTGCCAAAGCCTTTTGGGGTACAGATACTTTAACCACAAGGGAGTTTTAACCCAATATTTCATAAAAAGACCACTAAAACACCGGAAATCACAATCCGGCAGAGGCTTTAGGATCAGGCCATGCCTAAAGGCCTCAATGCATTTTGGTACCGTTCAAAAAGATCGTTTTTCTGAAAATCTTCGATCTTATTGCTGTTTTTGAACTCGTATTGCTGTACTATACGCAGAAGCATCTGGTAGTAGCTGCTGGCAGCCTGTATCTGTTGATTCACCAGCTTTCGGTCTGAGCCTTTGAACTGTTCGTAGTATTTTAACTCTTCATCCAGCCGGTCAGCAAAAAGATCAACCATGGCCCGCCCTTTTTCAGTAGCTCCGGCTTTATAATAAGCTTCAATCACGGAAAAGATGAAGTAATTGAACGGAAACTTTTCTTCCGGCATTTTTTCTACACAGAGATCAAGTACTTCTATAGCTTCGTTGTTTTTACCCTCCTCAGCCAGTTTTTGGGCCAATCGGCCGTAAGAATTCCTGAGATTGTAAGCCAGCCTGCGGTTAGTTTCATCGAGGTAGACCCCGGGGGCTTCCATATTGCCAAACTCAAATTTGTTGACCAGGTTGTCGTACATAATAGACGTATTCACTTCACCAAAATCAACCCTTTGACCTTTTTTACCGTGACGGACCGGCACAAAACGGTAGGCCAACCCTTCTAGCTGGAAATATTCATCGAGCCAGAAGTAAGACTGGCTGCTGCTTCCTACGGTTACACTGAAGTAGATGGGCCTTTCCCAATTGTTATGGGCTATCAGGTCTATTACCATCAGGTCTCTTTTGGAAAGAGCATTGGAAGTGATCCTCCAGTCAATAAAGTCTACAATTCTGGAAGTGTCGGAATCGGGAACCACATTATTGGTTAAAACTTGTTCTTTATCTATATCTAACCGGAATCTTTTAATGGGGAAATAGATCAGTTTCTTGGAATCAAAAGCTTCAAATTTGTTGCTGTTGTCGTCCCGCTTGATGTAGTCTATGAACTCGGTAGCGTATATCCAGGGGCGGTTTATCTTCCTGGCCTGGTAATATACCACATCACGGGTTCCCTGTTTGTATTGCTCGTGTTCAAAGGTAAAAGGCACCGGTTCCGCTTCATAGGCTGCCCTTTTCATTTGATCAATATACCAGTCGGTATTGAGAAGACTGAGGTTTACCACCCTTACATCGGTTCTGTAACCCTCTACTTCCTGGACATACCAAAGCGGGAAGGTGTCATTATCCCCGTTGGTGAACAATATAGCATTGGGAGCACAGGAATCCAGGTAAGCCCTGGCAATATCGCGGGCGGTATAACGGTTAGAACGGTCGTGGTCGTCCCAGTTTTCTTTAGCCATAATACCGGGAACCAACAGCAGGCAAAGGGCTGAAGTGGCAATGGCAATATTGGCATTTTTGTTTTTGATCAGTTCAAAAAGTGCCTGTACACCGAGGCCTATCCAAATGGCAAACACATAAAAGGATCCCACAAAGGAGTAATCCCTTTCCCGCGGTTCAAAAGGCTTATTATTGGTGTAGATCACAACGGCTATACCGGTAAAGAGGAAGAAAAGCAAGACCGCCCAGGCATCTTTACTGGCATTTTTAAAATGAAAATACAGCCCTATCAAACCTAATATAAAAGGCAAGAAGTAGTAAGTGTTGCGGGCAGGGCTGTGTTCAAGGTGATAAGGTAAATTAGACTGGGGCCCCAGGCGCATTTCATCAATGAAGTTTACACCGCTTATCCAGTTGCCCTTGTCTACCTCGTAGCGGTGTTGTTCATCGTTTTGTCTTCCGGCAAAATTCCACATAAAATAGCGCCACCACATGTGGCCTATCTGGTAATCCATGAAGAATTTGAAGTTTTGCCCGAAAGTGGGTCTGCGGTCTTTGTTTTTTATGCCGGCAATTTCAACGTAATTTTTGACGTGGCCGGGATCGTCACTCCACATGCGGGGGAAAAAGCCTTTATACCTCTTGTCAAAATTCCTGATGCTGTTCTTGCGATCGTCCGAAACGATATATTTACCGCTTTCATCGTCCTTTACATAGATGGGATTACCATCTATAAAAGGTTCCTTCTGGTCTAAAGGGGCATTGAAATATTGTCCGTGAAGCACCGGCCAATCACCGTATTGCTCCCTGTTGTAATAAGCCAGTAATGAAATAGCGTCTTCCGGGTTATTCTCATCAATAGGGGTATTGGCATTGGAACGGATGGCCAGGGTAATAAAAGTGGAATAGCCGAGTAAGATGAATAGAACCGAAAGGATAAGGGTATTCCAGAGCGGGCGTTGCTTTTTACGGGTATAATTCAACCCAAAGGCAGCTAAAGCTATAATTAAGATCAGAGTAAAAATAGTCCCGCTGTTAAATGGCATCCCCAGCGTATTGACCATAAATATTTCCAGTTTACCGAAGGCATTGAGTACCAGGGGAATAATTAAGGCAAATACTATTCCCAGAACCACGATGGCGATAGTGTTGTAGAGAATGAATTTACGCTTGTTGATATCAGGGTCTTTTTTGAAGAAGTAGATCATCACTATAGCGGGAATGGTAAGGAAAACCAGAATGTGAACTCCGATAGACAGACCGATCATATAAGCGATGAATATGAGCCAGCGGTCGGCACGTGGGCTTTTGTTAACTTCGTTTTCCCACTTTAAAATGGCCCAAAAGGCAATGGCAGTAAAAAGGGACGACATGGCGTATACCTCACCTTCAACGGCTGAGAACCAGAAACTGTCACTAAAAGTGTAGGCCAGGGCACCAACAGTACCGCTACCCAGGATGGCAATAACACGGGCATCGTTGATCTCACCGTATTTGGCGGCAAATTTTCTTCCCAGGGCCGTAATGGTCCAAAATAGAAACAGGATAGTGAAGGAACTGCTCAGGGCCGATACCAGGTTTACCATTAAAGCTTGCCTACTAACATCACCAAGGGCAAACTGGGAAAAGAAATTGCCCATTAACTGGAAAAAGGGAGCCCCGGGAGGGTGGCCTACTTGTAGCTTAACGGCCGTGGCAATATATTCTCCGCAGTCCCAAAAACTGGCGGTGGGTTCTATCGTTAAAAAATAAGTAACGGTGGCTATGGCAAAAACAACCCAACCTATTATATTATTTAACCTGGTATAGTTTTCCTGCATTTTATACTAGATTTAATCAAGGGGCGAATTTATGAAAATTAGCCGTGGAGGCGGGTAAAGAATTGTTAAAGGCGTTTAAAGTTCCGTTAAGAATCATTTTTGGGATTTATGGTCTTTTCGTATCTTTGCACCCCGATAAAATTTATTGTCCCATCGTCTAATTGGCAGGACAGCTGATTTTGGTTCAGTCAGTCTAGGTTCGAGTCCTAGTGGGACAACTCAAAAAGCCTGAAAAACTAAGTTTTTCAGGCTTTTTTGCTTCCCAAGTTTTTTCAACTTATGATTATCTTAGCCAAGTGAAAAATCTATACATCATAGCAGGTCCCAATGGAGCAGGTAAAACGACTTTGTCCTATACCATTCTACCTGAGATTTTTGATTGCTATGAGTTTGTAAATGCTGACGAAATCGCTCGAGGATTATCTCCTCTAAATCCAGAAAGTACAGTCCTTAAAGCTGGAAGATTAATGTTGGAAAGAATCAATGAGTTGATGGAAAGAGGTGAGTCTTTTGCCTTTGAAACCACTTTGGCAACAAAAAGTTATGTTGACTTAGTAAGAAGAGCCCAGTTTTTAGGGTATAAAGTGACTTTACTCTTTTTAACTTTAAGTTCTTCTGATTTGGCTATCCAAAGAGTAGCCGTTCGAGTTGATGAAGGTGGTCATAACATCCCGAATGATGTTATCATAAGAAGGTTCAAAAATGGATTAGTGAATCTTTTCCGATTGTATATTCCAGTCGTTAATAGTTAGGTTGTAGTGGATAATTCAAAGTAAAGCTTTGAGATAATTGCAGAAAGTTCGGAAAAAGATCTATTTTTAAAAAACAGGGAGAAATGGGAATACTTAAACAAATTGTATAATGTTGGATAAGAAAGAGTTACAAGATTTAGAGGAGAAAGTCAGTTTGGGACTTAAAAGGGCTTTTCAAAAAATGCTTGAGTTTAAGAAACAAAAGAAAAGTAAGGTGATCGTTTCCAGAGACGGAAAGGTAATGGCATTGGACCCTGATGAGATAGTCTCATAAAAACCTAGAAAATTCAAACAATTGGTTCGAGAAAGATCCTAAATGGTCAACAACAATTGGAAAGATAATCCCCCGACAGCGTTGGGGGATTTTTTTATTTAGCTATGGTAGAATAAAAGAGCCCGAGTTTTTGCTCGGGCTTTTCTGTTCATACATTCCAACCATCCCCAATGCCTACTAATGGGCTATGATTAGTTTTTGACGATAAACTTGTCTTTTTGTATTGATATGCAACCAATAACACCCATTTGGCATAGCTGATATATCAAAAGCCAAAGGTTCATTTCCCATAGCGTGTTCTGCCTGTAAAACTCTATCCCCACGTATATTGAACAGTGTGAATTTCACTCCTTCAAGAGCATGTCCTTTTGTGTCCAGGTAAACATGATCATCCGCAGGATTGGGGAATATTGTAAAATCAATGGGTTGCTTTTCTTGAATACTAATGTTAGCATTTGGATTTAGAATGTTCAATAAAAAGCCTGCAGAGCCGTTCTTCGATACAAGATTCCCAAGTGAGTCAACTACCAGGCTATCGCAAAAAGTGGCTCCACATGTGTCGTTACTGGTGTTGTTGATAATGCTAATGGAAAGGCAAAGTAAATAACCACCCCCGGCCCCATACGTATGCGATGGGTAAGCTTGGCTAGAGGTATTTCCATCTCCAAAATCCCATAAATAGTCTACGCTGTATTGAGGTGAAGGATAGTGCTGATCTACCGTATTCCAGACGTTGATCACACCATTGCCGGACCCCAAAGTGTCTATCACAAAACTTGCTTGGCAAGATGAACTGACATATACATTCTTACATTCCGTGCTACTGCATAAAACACCCTGGGTGATAGAATCCCGAATTTCATAATTCAAACAAACTTGATACGTTCCTGAGGCGGCATAAATATGGTTTGGGTTTTCCGCTGAGGAGGAGTTCCCATCCCCAAAATCCCATGAGTAATTTTCTACTAACGCATTAGGGCTATTGACATAGCTTTGATTTTTAAAGGCCACTTTTAACCCATTCAAGGCATCCCGATCATGCTTAAACTGGGCAGTACAATAGGTTCCCTTATAATCCATTTTTAAGGTATCACAAAAAACATCCTTGCAAATAGTATCGCCATTAGACATTATCACAAAAAAGCTTAAACAGGGGTAGTAAACCCCGGGATTCATATAGGTTGAAAAACGATCACCTCCGCCTGAATAGCTTCTGTGTTGATTGTTAGGAAATGGTGTTGAACCCGAAGCGCCCACTTTTGGACCAGGGCCACCAAAATCAATCTCTACCCGGGTGTAGGTACCTGGGAGCAACAAAAAGTTGACCTGAGTAGAATCGGTTAAGGTCACTTTAGAAGAATCCAGGGGATCTATAGCCATCGTAAATTTTGCAGAACAAGGAGCTTGAGAGACTTGAACATTGACAATTTTATAGGTGGTGTTAGTACATACTACCTGATTGTTCACTTTTACGTTTATGGAATGCTTGATAGCATAAACACCCGCATTCGAATAGGTGTGCGTAGGGCTCATAGCGGTGCTGAAACTCACACCGTCTCCAAAATCCCAGTAATAATCTACCACACTCCCGGCTGAAGTGGTTGAGTTATCCGTTAATGAAACCGTATTGGTTCCAGCGGATACTTGATAAGTGAAATCAGCAACACAGTTTTGAGCTTTAGCCACATAACTTATTAAGCTTAGGCTGAAAGTTAAATAGGTAAGAAATGTCTTCATTTTTATTCTTTGTTTAAATAGGTAACTATATGTAAAGACGAGGAGTGTTTGTAAAGTGCTGCACCTGAGATTTTTTTTTCGCCTACGTTGAGCAAGCCGTAGGTTTAGATGAGCAATAGGTATAAAAAAGATGGGCGGAGCCTTGACCTTTGCAGGGCTTGGGTTATGTCAATGCATCTGCCTTTAGCAATCCTGGTGAGACAACTTACAAAGCCTGAGCTTTTGTTCAGGCTTTTTTGTTTGTTCTAGTTTGAGTTAAATTTAATTACGTTTCCACAACATCCATTAGAGAACATAATTGCAATATGTTCTATCTTCAACATGATATTCAAGAATTAATGAGGGTACGTGTAAGATTTTATAAGGGATCCCAAAACTCTAGGCAAGTTAAAAATTACATTTCTGGGCATCAAAAGATGCTAGAAAGAATTGGTATTACTGAAGTGGCCGCATCCCTAAACTCATATCTGGATAATACTTATTTGATTTATATCGAGGATGCTGAATGCCAAGTTATAGCAGGTGCAAAATTAGTTCTGTATTCAGAACATTCTGTCCTCCCAATTGTCGAGGCAATTTCTTACATGGAGGAGATGATTTTCCCTGAAGAAATGTACAATGTTAAGCGTACCCAAGTTGCTGAAATATGTGGATTGTGGATTTCTAAGGATGCAGTTGGTTTGGGTTTACACAAACTATTAATTGAATGTGGAATTGCTCTTGCGAAGACAGTTAATGTCGATGTTTTACTTGCGTTGTGCGCTCCTTATACGGTCGGGACTGCAGAAAATTACGGATATAAAATACTTCATGAATTAGGCAAACAAGGAACATTTTATTATCCAGAGTTGGACCTTCTTGCAACGGCCATGGCACTTGATTTAAGAAAGCCATTTAAGTTTAATTTTAAAGATGACAAGAAGCGAGTCCTGCAAATGATAAATTCACATAAAGGAGAGTTGATATTAAACGGAAGGCTTCGAGACATTACAGTAGATTTTAATTTAGGGTTTACGAATTTGGAATTGGCTTATAATGGCCTGAATGTAATAGATTCTGACCTGTATCTTAAAATTCTAAATCAACCGGAACTACTTGGGAATATCCACTGGCGAAAATTCGAGTACTTATTAACAGATATACTAGAAACCTTTGGTTATGAAATCAATTTGATGCAAGGCACCAAGGATGGAGGTATTGATATTATCGCATTTGAAAAGAATAATGAATTTGGACAGCAGAAGTATTTAATCCAAGCTAAGAGATGGAAAGGTAAGGTTAGCGTTGCTCCAGTAAGGGAACTCTTATTTCTACATAATCATCATGGAGCATCAAAATCCTGCTTAGCTACCACTGCATCTTTCACTAAGGGAGCTTGGAGCCTAGCCGACCAGTATAGGTGGAGACTTTCTTTAGTAGACAACAATACTTTAATGAAATGGGTGGAGCGTGCATGGAAATTGAGAGATATTTAATCCTCCTTGTTACCGTGCGAATTTTTTACGTATGTATACATTGAATTTATAATTAATCTCTGTTATGTTTTGAGATTGGATTACTTCAATTTCTATCAATTGGTTTGAGAATGATCTTAAATGGTCAGCCAACTTTGAATAAATCATACTGATTTCACTATGATTTATTTGCATTAATCTTTTCCCATTACTTCTGCGACTCCAGGTATTTTTTGGTTTCATTAACAATAACCGGTGTTAAGGCCAACAAGCCGATCAGGTTAGGAAAGGCCATTAATCCGTTAAAAATATCGGCAACACCCCAAACAATGTCCAATTGACTTACCGCTCCTATTCCAACAAATAGGGTGAAAATAATGCGATAGGTTTTAATGGCTCTTCCACCGGCCAGATAGAAGACAGATCTTTCACCGTAATAAGACCAGCCCAAAAGGGTGGAATAAGCAAAAAGGGTTAAGCCAATGGATACAATATATTCCCCTAAAATACTTCCCATCCCATCGGTAAAGGCAGTTGAGGTCAATTCCGCCCCGGTTATGCCTTCTGTCCATTTCCCTGAAATAATGATCACCAGGCCTGTTAAGGTGCAAACAACCAGGGTGTCGATAAAAGTTTGAGTCATGGAAACCATAGCCTGTGCCACCGGGCTTTTAGTTTGAGCGGCAGCAGCAGCAATAGGAGAACTACCCAGTCCGGATTCATTGGAAAACACGCCCCGGGCAACCCCCATTCTGATCGTAAGCATGACCGTGGCACCTAAAAATCCTCCTGCACCTGCAGTAGGGGTAAAAGCTTGTTCTAATATTAACCCAAAAGCTTCGGGAACAGCATTGATATTCATAATGATGATCAGTAAGGCTCCTCCAATATAAAAGAGGATCATAACCGGAACTAAAAGACCAGTAACACTTCCAATAGACTTAATACCACCTAAGATCACGGCACCCGTAGCCACAACCAAAACAATCGCGGTTACCCATTCATTAATTCCAAAAGTGGAAGATAAGGCGTGAGCTACGGAATTGGATTGTACGGTATTACCAATACCAAAGGCTGCTATGGCGGCAAAAATGGCAAATAGTTTTCCCAGCCATTTCCATCCCAGGCCTTTAGAGATGTAGTACATAGGGCCACCGCTCATATTGCCGTATTCATCCTTTTCACGGTACTTTACGGCCAGTAAAGCCTCGGCATATTTGGTGATCATACCCACCAAACCAGTGATCCACATCCAAAAAAGTGCTCCCGGCCCCCCAATGGCAATAGCTGTAGCCACTCCGGCTATATTACCTGTTCCTACCGTAGCCGAAAGTGCGGTCATTAAAGCCTGAAAGTGAGTTATATCGCCTGGTTCATTGGAGTCTTCTTTCCTTTTGATTAAAGCGAGATAGAGGGAGGGCCCCAGCTTGCGGAATTGGAATAGTTTGAGTTTTATGGTTAACCACAAACCGGTACCAACCAGTAAAACAATGGTAGGAATACCCCATACAATTCCACTGATTTCTGAAATTAAAGACAAAATGGATTCTGAACTCATGAAGAGACTACTTTAAGGTTTGAATGAATGAGAGATATTGATGATTAACAACCAAAAGAAAGATGAGCCGCCAAGATAGGTAATCAAATTTATACCGTAAACCTCATATTCACTTCAACCAATGTATTCCGGTTTTGACAATAAAAGTTCATCAGCTTTCGATCTGAAATTATGAGATACCGGGTCTTCATTACATTAGCCCGGTATGAATTTCAAATCAATAACTAAAATTTAGGGTTAGTACTTTACTTTTTGGTTAGTTTCCCTGAACAATCCCATATAAAAAAGCCACTCCTATTTACGAAGCGGCTTTTCATCACCATCCGGATGATCTTTTACAATCTGATCCCTAAAGTAAATCCCGGATACATAATGACTCTGTTCTCATCGTATTCCTTGTCGAAAATATCCCAGGGCACTATAGCCGACCGGGCAAAGTTGCCTTCGGCATCACGTCTGCTGCTCACTAACAGGTTCATGGAAGGGCCGGCATAAACGCTCACGTAATCAGAAAGCTGGTAAGAGGCCGTAAGTTTCAGTTTGTTCAGCAGGTTGAGCTTATCCGTATGCCATTCGTCTTCGTTGATGTGGTAACTGCTGGCCTCGATCTGAACATCCCATTTAGGGCTGAGCGGGAGGGTAGTACCGATACCATAGCCATACCCCCAAATGAGCACATCATTGCGCAGGGAACCACCCAGGGAAAGAATGTTGTAAAACTTACGGGTTCCGGTCTTGTAGCTCGTCATAGCGTAAAAAGATTCATTGCTCTCGACCTCCACCTTGTGATAGCCGTTTTTGATGTAACTGAGAAAACCGATGGCAATACCGTCTTCCAGAGTTTCGGCATAGTTAAAGAAGCCCGCTATTTGAGTTCCCTTTACATTTTTGGCGAAATTGAAGAAGCCCGCGATCTGCACGCCCTTCACATCACCGGTAGCAACATTGCCAAAGCCACTGATCTGGGCCCCACTGAGATCAGCGGTATTGATATTGATATAGCCGGCAAACTGACCACCGCTAACACCCCGGGCAAAATTGGCAAAGCCTGCCATTTGAACCCCTTGGAGCTTGCCGTTAACAGTATTGCTAAAACCAGCTCCCTGTATCACTTCCGAGGAGGCATTCACTACATTGGAGAAGCCGGCAAATTGAGCGCCCTTGTCGAAGGATTGACCCGTGTAATTGGCAAATCCCGCCATTTGGGCACCCGTAGAATGACCCAATACCACATTGGAGAAGCCGGCAAACTGAGCACCCTTCATGTCGTTTTTGAGAATATTGGCAAAACCTCCCAGCTCCAGACCATCCAGGCCCCCGGAATATCCCGCAAACAGGTTTATGGAAAAATTGTTGGTAGTGTTCCACGAGTCCATACCGTTGGTGCTCAGGGGGGTAATAAAGCTGATATGAAAAGGAGCCGTTTTCTCCGTTTGAGCGTTCGCCCAAAAATTAAAAGCTAAAAAAAGTGTTAGTGCTAACTGTTTAGAAATTCTCTTCATTTTGAATGTTATGATGTTTTTAATCGCTTAGTTATAGAGAATACAAGCGAAAGGCGTTTTACCCCCACTCACGGGAGATTTTTTTTTGATCGATGAAAGTGTCGAATGAAAAGATCAGAAAATGTCGAAGGCCAGAAAGCCCCCGGCCCACATTTGAAGCCTGCGCTGCCCCTCAAAATCATCGAAAAAGGCAGCAGAATACAAAGAGCGGCTCAGGTCTGCATTTTGAACCGGCTTGCCGGCAGCAAAACTGACAGAAGGCCCGGCCGTGATCGAAAACTTGTCGTTTAAGCGGTAGTTGATGCCGGGCATAAAGCGGTACAGGTCCGCCTGGTAAGCCGATCTTTGCCGGCTCCATATGGAGCTATACGTCAGGGTAAGGTTAACCGAATAGCGGGGAGCTATGCTAATACTACTGCCCAGACCATAAGTAAGGTGATAATCGGTTTGATTGAGCCCGGCTTTAAGAATGTTGTAAAAAACGGGAACACCGGATTTAAGGGCGATATTGGCTGGAAAGAGCTCATCGGCAGATAGCTCCAGCCGGTGCAGGCCGTTTTTAACCACGCTAAATAAGCCAATAGGAATGCCCGAAGTGATAGAGTCGGCATAATTAAAAACGGCCAGTTGAAATCCCCGGGCATATTTGGCATAATTGAAGAAGCCGCTGATTTGGGCACCTTTACTCTCTTCCAGGGCGATATTGGCAAATCCCGCTATTTGCAGAGCTTTGATCTTTTGAGCGTAATTGAGGAAACCGGCTGCCTGCACCCCGGAATTATCATAAATACTGATATTGGTAAAACCCGCAACCTGGGTGTATTTTACATTTTGAGCCAGGTTCAGAAAGCCGGCCACCTGCAGGCTGTTAACGTCCTTCAAAGCTATATTGGCGAAGCCAGCTGCTTGCAGGCCATTTACATTTTTAGCGTAATTGGCAAAGCCTGATACCTGGGCGAGATCAACATCCTGAATGGCCACATTGACAAAACCTGTCAGCTGGGCGCCCTCTACATTATAAGTGCTTACATTATTAAAGCCCGATAACTGTACACCATCCATTTTACCGTGCAAAACATTGACAAAGCCAGCGGCCTGCAAGCCTTTCATATTTCCAATGGTAAGATTGTTCATGCCGGCCAATTGCAAGCCGTAGGTGCTTTCGCCACTGTAGTTGGAAAATCCCGCTACCTGTATCCCTCTGGTGTATCCCCCGTTGAGATTGAAAAATCCGGCAATTTGAGTGCCCAGGGCTGCTTTCCTGTTAATGTTGAATATGCCACCTACCTCCAGCCCCCTCAAACTATGGGAATAACCTCCCCAAATATTCAGAGAAAAATTATTGCGCACGGTTCCGCTCAATCTACCGTTAGTTCCCAGAAAAGGTAGGAAGGAAAGCTGGAAAGGGCGTGTTTGATATAGCTGTAAATTGTTGGCATTTATAATGATGTTTTGTGGCACAACCCATCTTACCAGCCTGCGGCTTTCGAGAGTACTGTAGGAAGAATCAATATTTTTGGCCGTTAGCCCTTCAATGCTGTTTTCCAACGGCACCATAGCGATATTTTTCAGATCCTCATCACCGGGATCAACGTAAACGATCTTATCGTGATATCCCTTTTTACTAAAACTGAGAATGGTCTTTTGCTTATCAGCGGCTACTAAAATTTCATAGTTGCCATTTTGGCTTAAGCTCACCTCCTGGCTACCTATGTTGTATACACTCACCTGATGGAGTGGCTTAGCGGTAAAGGCATCCGTAATATATCCGGCTATCCGGTAGTCTTCCCGTATCCTGCCTTTGCGATAGATAACGATATGCTGACCGATAGACTTATAGGAGTAAGTTGAAGGGATAAGCGTATTCAGTATCTTCTTGACTGTTTTTTGCTCTGCCTGTACATCAATCAGGCTGTCGTAGTTGAAGTAATCGGCATTGTACGAAAAGTAAAACCCCCCTTTCAACTCAATATTTTCCAGGGCAGTTTTCAGGCTAACCTGTTTCAGATCTATACTGATGCGTACGTCCAGATGATCCCGCTGGGCCTGGCTTAAAAAACTCATAACCCCCAGACACAGCAGGCAAAGCCTTTTGAGCAACAAAGCTTTAGAGGGAGCAGTCATGGGGTTGGCCGCTAATTTTGATACGATCGTTCTCTTTGTTCCAGTGGAGACCGAAAGAGGTGGCAATAACTTCGATCACCGTGTAGATGTCATCTCCTTCAAAGCGGGCGTTGAGCTTACAATTGCCAGCTAAAGTGGAGTCAGAGAGCTGGATAGGGATCTTATAATGCTCTTCGAGGATCTCAAATACCTCTGGCAGGGGAGTCTTGTTGAACATAAGACTTTGGTTGAACCAGAATAAGGCCGCGGGATTCTCTTTTTCTTCGCGGTAGGCTTTTTGAGTGACCGGATCTATAAAGCCCGACATACCGGCTTTGAGGTAGACCATAGAAGTATCCCTGCTTGCACTATTTTCAATCCCCAAAGCTACCAGGCCGCTGATCACCTGCACCCGGGTCATTTTACCGGGCCGGGCCTGTACGTTAAAAGAAGTTCCCAGCACTTTGATGAATCCCTCAGCTGTGCGGATGATAAAAGGCTTGCTTTTATCCGGGTTTATATCAAAAAAAGCTTCCCCCTCCAGTTCCACTTCCCTTGAACGGCTCCCGAAATTTTCAGGATAAGTGAGCTTGGATCCGCTGTTAAGGGCAACTTCACTGCCGTCCGACAGCTTTTGTTGCACTACTGCATTTTCACTCTGTAGCAAGATGTCTTCAGGCTGGTTGATTACCAACTGGTAGAAAGCATAGGAAGCCGCAAACAGTAAGAAAACAGCGGCCGCCCGGTAGAGGTAAAACCTCAGCTTATTTCCATCGGCTGAAGAGGTATGCGGCTTATCGTTTAGCCTGCTGTTCACTTTGTTCCAGGCTTTGTCAATATCCAAATGATCGGCAGAGGGCAAACTTCCGCTCAGGTTCCAGGCGGCAGCAATCTGGTCGAAATGGTGACGGTTCTCTTCCGATCTTTTGAGCCATTCCTCTACTGCTGCAGCCTGGGCAGGGCTGCATTCTTCCAGTAAATACCGGATCAATGTCTGGTCGTCAATATGGCCGTTACCCGTTTCCATCTTATTTATAACAATTCACAATATATAAACCCCTATCCATCCGTTAGTTTTTTTGGATCAACCAGCTCAGTGCTGTCATTAGCAAAGGCAGATAGTCCGAGAGTTGTTCTTTTAAAAATTTGAGGGCTTTGCCGATCTGGTTTTCTACCGTTTTTATAGAAATGTCCAGCTGTTCGGCAATTTCCTTGTATTTCATATCCTCAAAGCGGCTCATGGCAAATATTTTTTGGCGCTCCGGTGGCAATTGGGCTACCGCCTGATCAATTCTATTTTGCAGCTCAGCCGTTTCCTGTGTATCAAAACTCCCGCTTTGGCTAACCACTCTCAGTTTTTCTTCCTGGCGGTGCTTTTCTTTGACTTCCTCATGTTTGAAAATGTTGAAACAACGGTTGCGCACCGCGCGATAGAGGTAGGCCCTGGCCGAAGGGCCGATGTTCAATTTATTCCGCCCGTCCCAGATGGAAACAAATACATCCTGCACCACCTCTTCGGCAGCCTCCATATCTTTCAGGTAAAAGCAGGCATAAGAACACAATTCTTTGTAGTGCAGCCGGAAGGTCTTTTCAAATTCCTCGCGATCTGAAATAGTTAAAAGGGGATCTGGCTGAGAATTTTTGCTCATTGCGGATATGCCCGGAAGAAATACTGCCCAAAAGTAGGAAGAAGCTTTGTAAATCAGATAGTTTCCGGTTAACAGGTGGAATAAGTGATAACGATTCTATATGGATGACTTCTTACTTCCCGGGTTGATTAATAAACCTAAAATTTTTTTAACCTAAAACTTTAGTGTTTTTAATTTTTTAGCATATTTAAATGCTTATAAAAAATAAGCTAATTTGTAAGGTGTTTATGCTTTGGGGATAAGTTGTTTTTTAACATTAATAGCAATAAAAAAGCCCCGCAATATAAGGCGAGGCAATTTAAATATTTTTCACAACGGAATAATCCTTATTGTGAATCGCTTTCAAATTATGAAACGAAGGTAGGGAAAAATTATAGAGTGGAGAAATGTATCATTGGCACTCCTGCCGGATGATTGATGATTATAATATGTGATTAAATGATGAAAATATGGCAACCATGGAATTTAAAAACCAGCCCCAGAAATCCTGGAGCCGGCTTATTTCTCCGGAGGTCTACCCGGAGAGACTTGAACTCCTCCTCGCTGTTCGATCAGACGTATGCTATCCTTTACACCACCGAGCCCTATCGGAGAATGAACAATTAGAAAGTAATTCACAACTATCTCTTGTTAATCGCATAACAAATGAGATGGAATAAAAGAAATAAGCCGACTTTACAAAAGCCAGGATCAGGGTTTGTACCCCTGCCTCACAACTATGATATCAATAGTTTCGAGCTTCTTTCAAAGCAAAAATATTTAAAAAAAGTTGTACAAGAGATAAGAAATGATTATTCTCTACATTTGTTAATAATTAATTAGTTACATACATGGCTAAAATGACTCTGGGCCTGGATCTGGGCACAAATTCTATTGGCTGGGCATTGATCGAGCAGCTAAAGGATGGCTCCTGGCGAATAATAAAACTGGGTAGTCGCATTGTTCCTATGGATGGTGCTGAAATGTCCAACTTTAAAAAAGGGCTTCCTCAAACAAAAAATGCACAGAAGAGAATGAAGAAAGGGATAAGGGTTGGCAATAAGAGGTATAAACAGAGAAGAAACAAGCTCATATATGTTCTTCAAAAGCTGGATATGCTACCTGAACAGATCAGGCTCTCACGAGAATTTGACGATCCGTTGAAAATCCAAAAGGTCAATGTGCTACCCGTGAGAAAAGGCGAAACGCAATACTCGGCTAAAGAATTCATGAAACTTAAAGTAAAGGCAATTCACGAGCCCGTTTCTAAGCAAGAACTTGGAAAGATTCTATACAGATTCAATCAGTTGCGGGGATATGCCGGAGGCGATGATGAAGACCAGCAAGACGAATTGGATAATGTATTGGGCATAAGATCCGATAAAAAATTTCCCGCCCAGGAAAACCGGATTCAGACTTTTAAAGTTCTGGACTATTCCTCAACAGAAGAGATCAAAAAGAAAAAAAAGGTCTTCAATCTAAAAGCTGTGGATAGCGATCAGGTAGAATGGTCGGGCACTACTTTGATTGAAAACATCACTATTGGTGATTCCCTGGAATTAAAGCAAACCATTCGAAGGAATGCCAAAACAGGCGAGCTCACTTCTACAGAATTTTCTATTCCAAAAAAGACCGGTTGGCGCAAAAAGATGGAAAACCTAGAAGAAGCCCTCTACAAATACAGTAAAGAAAAAGGAAGAAAAATATACCTGAGTGAGTATTTTTTGGCTGCTCTTAATGATCATGAGTGGCTCCGGATTCGTGATAATGTCATATTGCGTTCCAGGTATCAAGAGGAATTTGACGCGGTTTGGGAAAAGCAATATGACACACATTTTAAAAATGTTAGCCAGGAAACCATTAAAGAGATAGCCAACTTTTTATTTCCGGGAACCAAAGAGTCCCAGCAAAAACTGCGACAAGAAGCCATTGACCGAGGATTGAAGCATACCATCAGGGATCAGATAATCTATTTTCAAAGACCACTGAAAGATCAAAGTCATTTAATATCCGATTGCAGATTTGAAGCAGGCGAAAAAGCAGTAGCTAACAGCCACCCGCTTTTCCAGGAATATAAAATATGGGAGCAGATCAACAAGCTATCCATTAACCGCAGGACTCAGACAGGTCTTAAAAAAGATGGAAAACCCAGGTACAAATACCGGGAGAGAAATGTGTCTTCAACATTTAAAGAATTCCTTTTTGAAGAGCTGCAGGAAAAGGAAAAGTTATCCTTTAGTACGGTTTTCAAAAAGCTACAGCAAATCGATGATTTTGAAGAGAACCAGGACTTTTTTAATGGTTTGAGTTCCAAGAGTGAATTGATAGGAAATACTACAAGGGCAACTCTAAAGAAACGTTTGGGCCGGTTTTGGAATTTGTTAGACCTTGATAAGGTTGAAAATCAAATAGAGTTATGGGATTTGCTTTATAATGGAAAAGGCAATGAATATGATTCGGACAGTGATCGGAATAAGGCTCTTGCCCGATATTTAAAGAATAAAGGAATAGAAAAAGATAAACAATTTGATAAAGTTGTCACGGCTATATCATGTATTAAATTTCCAAGGCATTATCAATCCATTTCTCTAAAGGCAGTTGAAAAAGCATTGCCATTGGTCAGGGCCGGTAAATATTTTGATCATTCCAACTTTCCGGATGAGGGTCATAACAGAATTATAAAACTACTCAATGAAACAACGGATGACCCTTATGAAAAGTCGGTGCAGAACTATTTAGAAAGCAACGAAAGTTTGGTTTTGACTGAAGGAGGCTTTATCAATGCACATGCATTAATGCTCCTATACGGACAGCACACGGCCAAAGAAATTGGTAAAAAAGATGTTCTGAACAGCTATGATGAAATTAAGCCTTTAGAGAGGCACTCTTTGCGAAACCCGTTGGTGGAACAGATGATAAATGAAACGTTGATGGTAGTTAAAGATATATGGAGAATCCACGGAAGGCCCTCAGAAATAAAAGTGGAGCTTGCGCGTGAATTAAAAAACAGCAAGAAAGAGCGGGAACGGATGCATGAAGCAAATGAAGAAAACAGGAAAGAAAATGAACGGGTAAGGAAACGTTTAAGGGAATTAAAAGAAGAGCTTTCAAGTGGTAATGTTGAAAAGTATAAGCTGTGGAAAGGGCAAAGGAACACATCATCAGAATACGTTAAAAAATACGAGGCTACCAGCGAGGTAGAGAAAATGCGGTTATGGGAAGAGCAAGGGCACGTTGATCCCTACACGGGGAAGTCTATTCCATTATCAGCACTCTTTAATAAGGGTTTGTATGATGTTGATCATATCATTCCACAATCGAGATACTTTGACGATTCTTTAGGAAACAAAGTAGTATGCGCAACAGTGGTAAATAAAGACAAAGGTAACAGGACGGCCATGGAATACTTTGATACAGGTTCCATAGTATGCGAACTCTTACCCAAAGATGAGTTTATGGATAATGCTGTAAAAAAGTTTTTTGGCAATAAACGTAAACATATGCTGGCCACCAAAATCCCGGATAATCCCGTTGAGCGGCAGAAAAAAGAAACCCAGTATATTTCTGTGCGGGTGCGGGAAGAGCTTGCAAAAATGGTTGGCAGTAACCATGTAAAAACATCTTCAGGCGGTGTAACGCATTATTTGCGAAATCATTGGAGGGTTACAAGGGTTTTCAAAGAATTGCTCTTGGAAAGATTTACCAAGTATTTCGAGCTAAAGGCTGTAAAGGAATTCGATAAACTGAGTAAAGAGGGGGATGATGCTATTTTTACCTATCTCGATGAACTGGCGGAAGCCAACCTTCCTGCTAAAAACAAGAAAGAATTACTAAAGGCCTACGACAAAGTTGAAAAGCCGGTTTCTCTAGAAGATTTTAAGAAACTATATCTGCAATGCCATATCTATTATAAAGATAACAATCTTATTATTCAAGGCTATACAAAGCGGTATGATCACCGTCATCATGCAATGGATGCTTTGCTGGTGGCCTGCACAGATGAGAAAGCGGTAAAGCGCCTCAATGATCTGAATAAGCACTTGCAGGACTGGTTGGAAAAGAATATTGACCGGTTTGGAATAGACTTAAAAGACGATGACGAGGATTTATTGGAGAACTTTTTGCAAATGGAAGACCGTATTCGTAAGAAGGTACTGGCAGATATAGACAAGTTTCGAAAAATTGAATTGCCCTGGAACGGTTTTCTCAAAGAAGCCAAAACCGCTTTGGAAGAAATAGTTGTTTCCCATAAACCCAAAGACAAGCTGCTTATTCAATACAAGGAAGAAAAAGATGAAAAAGGGAAATTTAATAAAACGGCTGAAAAAACAATCAGGATCAGAGGGGCGTTGCATGAAGAAACTATATATGGCCTCTCATCCGGTAAAGAAAGTTATAGAGTGCCACTGACAAAATTTGCGGGAAATCAATTTGATACGGCAGGTAATATTGAAAAAATCACCAATCCTTTTTTAAGAGAAACTATCCGGGACCATTTTGAGAACACCCATAAAAAGAGCAGTACAGAAGCATTTGGAGCAGAAGGTATTCTTGGTTTAAATAAGCGTTTAGCTGAACGAACTATACTAAAGAATGGTAAGGTAATAGCCAAACCACATCCTCCGATCAATTCCGTTAAAGTTTACCGCAAAAAGCTTAAGGATGGAAAGAAGCATGAGATAACACTTCAAAAACTTGATCGTGAGAAAAGTTATAACAACAACCTATATGTAAATACAGGGAGCAACTATCTATTTGCGGTATTGCAAAAAGATGACGGTAGCAGGGATTACGATATCATCTCTTTGTTTGAAGCAGTAGAGCTACTGAAAGACAGTTTTAATTCTGCTAGTGATAAGGAGGCTTTTGATAAAGACAAAATGTTCAAAGAGTATTTTGAGCATAGGAATAAGGCCCAATTGCTTTTTACCCTGAAGCAGTATGACATGGTTTATTTCCCGGATGAAGAAGAGGAGGTTTTAACAACTTTTCCAAAGTTTCAAACTTTGGAAAAGTGGAAAAACCCTGATCGGCTAAAGAATATCTACACGGTTACTAAGTTTAGCGGTAAACAGATATACTTTCAAAATCACAGCATGGCAGAAGTTATAGAAAAGAAGGTTGAATTGGGTTCTCAGAATATGCTGGAATTTTACCAGGGAAGAAAGATCATAGAATATAGTATTCCAATAGTACTTGACCGGCTAGGAAACATCATACCTGAAGGGTTTCAACACCCTCATGTGCTTGTAAACAAAACTTAACTAGAACTTTTCCAAAGTTTCAAACTTTGGAAAAGTTAAATCCGCACAGCTTATGCAGGATAAAAAAGCCATATTGGAACCAGGATATACTTATCATATTTACAATCGGGCTAATGGTAGTGAGCCGCTTTTTGTAAGCAATGCTAATTACCGCTTCTTTTTGGAGAAGTATAACTATTATATCTCACCTTTAGTAAATACCTTCTGCTATTGCCTGATGCCTAATCATTTTCATTTTTTGGTGGAGGTTAAGAGCCGGGAGGAGCTTTTTAAAGCTTTTCCCAAGTTCCAAACTTTGGAAAAGTTAGATCCAAACCACCTCAGCAAGCAGTTCTCTAATTTCTTCAGCAGCTATACCCAGGCTTTTAACAAACTCATGGGCAGGAAAGGAAGTTTGTTCATGAAAAATTTTAACAGAAAGAAGATTACAGATGAAAAATATTTGCTCAAACTTATTCACTACATCCATTACAATCCGGTAGAAGCGGGTTTGGCTATCCAGCCGGGAGAATGGAAATACAGTTCCTATACGGCTATTGTTTCGAATAAACCAACGCTGGTCAGCAGGAAAGTAGTTGTTGATCTGTTTGAAGACCTGGATAACTTCATCTACTGCCATAAATACCCACCTGAATTAACAGGTATGGTTTAGCAAGTAGCTAGCTTTTCCAAAGTTTGGAACTTTGGAAAAGCTGATCATCATAAACCCGAAAACTATGATCAAAAAAACGCTCTACTTCGGCAATCCCGCCTACCTTAAAAAAGAACAACATCAACTCAAAGTGGAGTTTCCTCCCGGAGAGGATAAATCCCCCAAGAGTATCCCTATAGAAGATATTGGGATCGTTATTCTGGACCACCCCCGAGTAACTTTAACCCAGGCCTTGTTATCTGCTTTGATCGATAATAATGCTGCTCTCCTGAGCTGCGACAGCCGTCACCTCCCGGCCGGTTTGTTTATGCCTATGAGTGCCAACCACGTGTATACCGAAAAGCTACGCCACCAGTTGGAATCTTCCGAACCTTTGCGGAAAAATCTCTGGCAGCAAACGGTAAAGGCCAAAATTGCCAATCAGGCCCGGGTATTGCGTTTGTTTGGGAAAGAAGCCGATAATATGGATTACTGGGCCTCTAAGGTACGCAGTGGTGATCCCGACAATTACGAGGGGCGGGCGGCAGCTAATTACTGGGCTAAACTGATAGAAAGTGATCAGCCCTTTAAAAGAGGCCGTTTCGAAGAAGCGCCCAATAATTTGCTGAACTACGGCTATGCCGTACTGCGGGCCATAGTAGCCCGTAGCCTGGTGGCCAGCGGTATGTTGCCGGCTGTGGGTATTCACCATCGCAATAAATACAATCCCTTTTGTCTGGCTGATGATATTATGGAACCCTACCGCCCTTACGTGGACTTGTTGGTGCTGGATATAGCTGAACGCTACGATGAGGAAGAGGTGGAGCTTTTAACACCCCGTCTAAAACAGGAGCTTTTGGTCTTACCGACAATAGATGTAGTGATCGAAGAAGCCAAAAGCCCTTTAATGGTGGGTATGCAGCGCAGTACAGCCAGTTTGATGCAGTGCTATGAAGGGGAGAAGCGGAGGATTGCTTATCCGGAGATACAGCCTGATAGTAGTTAACTTTTCCAAAGTTCCAAACTTTGGAAAAGTTAACAGGAAATATTTAGTACAAGTTTTGATATGGATAAGTGTTTCAAATGAACTCAACTGAACGGTTTAATGCGTATCGCATCATGTGGGTATTTGTATATTATGACTTACCAACAGACACTAAAAAAGACAGACGGCAGGCCAGTTTGTTTCGCAAAAACCTGATGAAAGATGGCTTTAGTATGATGCAATATTCCATTTATACCCGCCACTGTGCCAGTCGCGAAAATGCCGAGGTCCATATAAAAAGGGTAAAAGGTTTTTTACCACCCAAAGGTGAAGTGATCATATTTACCTTAACCGACAAACAGTTTGGCATGATGGAATTTTTTCGCGGCAAGGCAGAAGCCAAAAAACCGGATACTCCTCAGCAATTGGAGCTTTTTTAACTTTCATTTTTTTATCCTGATTTTGGTCTTAACCAACTGAAAAAGAACTTAGTTCGCCACGGTATGTTGTGACAGAACTAAGTTACAATTCAATTTGAAAGCGATTCACAACGAAAAGCCAAAAGATAATGATACCGGCCTTGTTGTGACAGAACTAAGTTACAATTCAATTTGAAAGCGATTCACAACACTGTTATGGGCCTCTTTATCTTCTTTGGTGTTGTGACAGAACTAAGTTACAATTCAATTTGAAAGCGATTCACAACACCAAAACACCAACCGTTTGCATTACAATAGTTGTGACAGAACTAAGTTACAATTCAATTTGAAAGCGATTCACAACACAAATATGGCTAACCAAAAACACGCCAAAGTTGTGACAGAACTAAGTTACAATTCAATTTGAAAGCGATTCACAACGTTTGCGGAGCATTAAACGCACAAGAAAACGTTGTGACAGAACTAAGTTACAATTCAATTTGAAAGCGATTCACAACGTACTGAAGGGCTCCTAGTGCGACATGAGCGTTGTGACAGAACTAAGTTACAATTCAATTTGAAAGCGATTCACAACGGCATGGCTGACCAGCCTTGATCCGCGTGGGTTGTGACAGAACTAAGTTACAATTCAATTTGAAAGCGATTCACAACTGACTCATTGTTGCCAAAAAATTTGATTTTGTTGTGACAGAACTAAGTTACAATTCAATTTGAAAGCGATTCACAACTCTATACGGGATCATAAAAATGTAGCTGCCGTTGTGACAGAACTAAGTTACAATTCAATTTGAAAGCGATTCACAACTTGCCCTCTATAACATAGGTGTGTTGTTGTGTTGTGACAGAACTAAGTTACAATTCAATTTGAAAGCGATTTACAACTCCTTGCGCTTTTTGTGCTTTTGTCCCTCCGTTGTGACAGAACTAAGTTACCATTTTTATACACAAGTTGCTATTAAGGTCAACCTGGGCTTTTTTTATTTTAGGTTTGCCCCATGAACTGGAAAAACTGCATTACCCCCGAGCGTTTTGGCGTAGCTCCGGATGGGGAAAACATTCGCTCCCAGTACGAAAGGGATTACGATCGCATTATTTATTCCTCAGCTTTCCGGAGGTTGCAAAACAAAACCCAGGTTTTTCCCTTACCCGAGCACGTTTTTGTGCACAACCGCCTGACTCATTCTCTGGAAGTAGTCAGTGTAGGGCGTTCTTTAGGTAAGATAGTAGGGGAAGAGCTTTCCAGAGAAGAAAGCCTGGAGGCAGAAGAGGTTAATTTTTACCGCAACCAGCTCAAGGATGTGATAGCAGCGGCTTGCCTGGCCCACGACTTGGGCAATCCCGCTTTTGGTCATTCGGGTGAAGAAGCCATTTCCAAATTCTTTAAGGATCAGGAAAACAATTTTTCCTTCCGGGAAAAGTTTACGCCTGCCCAGTGGGAAGACCTTACCCATTTTGAAGGCAACGCCAACGCCTTGCGTATCCTTACCAAACAATTCAACGGACGGCTACCGGGCGGTTATCGCCTTACCTATCCCACCCTGGCCAGTATTTTAAAGTATCCTTGCGAATCGACCGCCAGGCGCAAAGACGGGCGCAAGCACCGCTCTAAATACGGTTTCTTCCAATCCGATAAAAGCACTTTTCTGTCTATTGTTCAGAAGCTGAATATGTTAAAGGAAGAGGACGACCCTTTGGCCTATTACCGCCATCCTTTTGTTTACCTGGTAGAAGCAGCCGATGATATCTGCTACAACATCATCGATTTTGAAGATGCCCACCGCCTCAAAATCCTTACTACAGCCGAAGTGAAAGATGCTTTTATGGCTATTATCAGCCAAAATCCCAAAGAGGATCTCGATAAACTCCAAACCAACCTGAAAGTACTGTCGGGCGATGCCAACGAATCCATTGCCTACCTGAGGGCCAAAGCCATTAATTATTTGACCATCAGTTGTGCCGGGGTTTTTATCGAGAATGAGGAAGATATTATTCAGGGTCGTTTTAACCATTCACTGATCAGCCAGTGCAGTAATATTAAACAAGCTCTCCAACGCATTTCGACAGAATCCATTAACCGGATATACAATCACGAAAGTGTGATTAAAATTGAACTGGCCGGTTTTAAAATAATGTCAGGCCTGGTAGAAGACCTGGTGGAAGCCATTTTGCTGAACAAAGAGCAGCGCAGTAACCGCCACCGCAAAATATTAAGCCTCATGCCTTACCAATATCAGGTAGCGGATGACACTCCCGATTACGAAAAAGTAATGAGTATACTGGATTATGTATCCGGTATGACTGACCTCTATGCCCTGGAGCTATACCGCAATCTGAGAGGTATTTCGGTTCCAAAGATTTAATTCACCCTGAGTATTGGGTCTTAGCGCAATGTATCAAAGTGTAACATACACAAAACCCATCCTTCGCTGCAGCTTTTGTCGCTCCACCTCGACAGACTCAGTGATCGCTCTAAAATAATTCAGGATGCCCCTACTTTCTTTAAACCTTAAAACCTAAGCCTTCGATCTTCAGACTACCGATTTCGGACTATATTAAACCTACCTATTCCCTAACTTCGCGCTCTTTAATTAGCAGCGATCCATGGAATATAATTTTCGCGAAATAGAATCCAAATGGCAAAAAGAATGGGCCGAGAAACAGATCTACAAAGCCGAAAACCAATCCGATAAGCCTAAATATTATGTGCTGGATATGTTCCCCTATCCTTCGGGAGCCGGTTTACATGTAGGTCATCCCCTGGGCTATATCGCTTCCGATATAGTAGCCCGCTACAGACGTCATAAGGGTTATAACGTTTTACACCCCATGGGTTTTGATTCCTTTGGCCTGCCGGCTGAACAGTACGCCATTCAAACCGGGCAGCACCCTGCTATTACTACAGAAAAAAACATTGAGCGCTACCGCGAACAACTGGATAAAATGGGGTTTTCCTTTGACTGGTCGAGGGAGGTGCGTACTTCCGATCCCTCTTTTTACCGCTGGACCCAATGGATATTCATGCAGCTTTTCAATAGCTGGTACAACAAAAAGACCGATAAAGCCGAGCCCATAGCGGAATTGCAAAGCCGGTTTGAATTTTCGGGTACGGAAGATGTGGACGCGGTATGTGGAGAGGAACTGAGTTTTACAGCAGAAGAATGGGCTCAGTACAGCGAGGCGGAGCGGGAAGGTGTTTTCCAGAACTATCGCCTGGCTTACCGTTCCGAAAGCATGGTAAACTGGTGCCCCCAATTGGGAACAGTACTGGCCAATGACGAGGTAAAGGACGGCCGCAGTGAGAGGGGTGGTTATCCGGTGATCCGGAAAAAGATGATGCAGTGGAGTATGCGTATAACGGCCTATGCTCAACGTTTGTTAGACGGTTTGGAGGAAATAGACTGGCCGGAATCGCTTAAAGAGTCACAGCGTAACTGGATAGGCCGCTCTGAAGGGGCTAGTGTGCATTTTGCCATTGAGACTCACAAGGAAAAAATCGAAGTGTTTACCACCCGCCCCGATACTATTTTTGGTTTGAGTTTTATGGTGCTGGCACCGGAGCATGAATTGGTAGACAAGATCACCACCAGCGATAGAAAAGACGCCATAGAACAGTACAAAGAGATGGCCAGCCGCAAGAGTGAACGCGACCGCATGAGCGATGTGAAAACTGTAAGCGGGGAATTTACAGGCGCTTATGCCATTCATCCTTTTAGTGGGGAAGAACTACCGGTATGGATAGGAGATTATGTGTTGGCTTCTTACGGTACCGGGGCAGTTATGGCCGTACCTGCCCATGATAGCCGTGATTTTGCTTTTGCCAAGCATTTTGGATTGCCCATTTTGCCCGTTTATGGAGAAGGCAATATTGAAGAGGAGTCTTATGATGCCAAAGAGGGTCAACTGATCAATTCCGATTTTCTCAATGGCTTGGAAGCTATGGAAGGAATAACAAAAGCTATACAAAAAATAGAAGAGGCGGGTATTGGACAAGGCAAGATCAACTACCGTCTGCGCGATGCCATTTTTGGTCGTCAGCGCTACTGGGGTGAACCTATACCTGTTTATTACGAAAATAATATTCCCAAACTGGTTAAGCAAGAACACTTGCCTTTAGAATTGCCACAAGTGGATGCCTATTTGCCCACCGAAGATGGCGAGCCACCTTTAGCGCGTGCTACGGTTTGGAATTACGATCCTGAAAAAGGCGTAGTGCCCAATGGAGAAGGCTTTCCTTTGGAAACCACTACCATGCCCAGTTGGGCAGGCAGTAACTGGTACTATTTACGCTATATGGATGCCACTAATACTGATGAATTTGTGAGCCAGGATGCGGAGCAGTATTGGCAAAACGTAGATTTCTATTTAGGGGGTAGCGAACATGCTACAGGTCACTTATTGTATTCTCGTTTCTGGTATAAGTTTTTACATGACCAAGGCTTTACCCAAACCAATGAGCCTTTTAAGAAGTTGATCAATCAGGGGATGGTCCAAGGGGAATCAGCTATGGTGCATAGGGTGGAAGGCACTAACACTTTTGTGTCAGCAGGTTTGAAGAAAGAATACAAAACCTCCAAACTACATGCAGATGTGAGCATGGTCTCTGCATCTAATGAATTGGATATAGAAGCATTTAAAAGCTGGCGTTCTGATTTAGAAGATGCTGAATTTATACTGGAAAACGGAAAATTTGCAGTTAGCCGCGAAGTGGAGAAAATGTCCAAGTCCAAATTCAATGTGGTAAACCCTGATGACATTATAGAGCAATACGGAGCTGATACTTTACGGATGTACGAAATGTTCCTAGGACCTTTAGAGCAATCCAAGCCCTGGAATACGGCAGGGATTAGTGGAGTACACAATTTTTTGAAAAAATTATGGCGTTTATATCATCAAAATAGCAGCTGGAATATTTCAGATGAAAATTCTGACAAAAAGGAACTGAAATCCCTTCATATCCTGATCAAAAAACTGAATGAGGATATCAATAACTTCAGCCTGAATACTTCTGTCAGCGCTTTTATGATCTGCGTTAACGAACTGACCGAGCTCAAGTGCAATAAACGGGAAATACTCGAAAACCTGGCTGTTTTGATCTCGCCTTTTGCCCCTCATATTGCTGAGGAATTGTGGTTTGGTTTGGGGCATGCTGACTCAGTTACCAAACAACGATATCCAGATCATAAAGAGGAGTATGTGGCTGAAAACAACTTTGAATATCCGGTTTCATTTAATGGAAAGGTGCGCTTTAAATACGAGTTTCCGCTCAGCAGTAAAAAAGAGGAAATAGAAGAGGAAATTCTCCTTTTTGAAAAAACAACACATTATCTGCAAGGAAAAACTCCCAAAAAAATCATTATAGTTCCCGGCAAGATTATTAATATTGTGGTGTAGTAAGTCTGTAGGAATAATATTTCAAAAAATGACACAAAAATTTACTTGTTATCAGATTTTGGGATAAATAGAAATCTGGCATTCTAACAAGAGTTGTAAACTATAATACCGCAAAAGACTTATATCTGTAGTAGGTTTTTCTATTTGGTTGTGAGGCGTAGATTGAATTTGAGAAAGTTGTGACAGTACATCAAAATGGATCCCAAAATAAAAGAATACTATTTCAAATCTGGGAATCATTTGTATTGATCTTTCGATCGTCAACCCTTTTAGTATGGTTCATAATTTTTGTTTTAGCCCTTCTGGAGATCAAACGGTATTACAACATAGATCTGATACCCGGTTACAACAGCTCTGTAGACGATATGTATGGCGCTTTAAGGGGCACGTTGTCTGAATTTTTTAAATCGTTTTAGGTTTGGCATTCAATTTGTAAATTTCAAGAGTAAAAACCATGCCCTATGAAACGATTATCTCTTTTACTTTTGCTTACATTATCACTGGGATTTACAGTACCACAGGATAATATTACAGGTGAAAACCCTCTGCGAAAAATACACAATGAAGCCTTTGTGCAAGGCGAATACCTCAAATACCGTATTCACTATGGAATCATCAATGCCGGCATAGCTGAATTAAAGATCGAAGGGATTGAAAACAGAAATGGCCGACAGGCCTATCACATGGTGGGAAAAGGCCGCAGTGTGGGCATGGCAGAATGGTTTTTCAAAACCCGCGACCGCTACGAAACCTGGATAGACATTGAGGCTATGGTTCCCTGGGAGTTTATCAGGGACGTCAACGAAGGGGGATTTGAGATCAAAAGACATTTGATCTTTGATCAGTTCAAAAACAAAGTGCGTGACCTTGAAGCCCCTAAAAAAGGAGTGTTTGAGATTCCCGATGGAGTACAGGATCTTCTCAGTACTTTTTATTATGCGCGTACTCTTCCAACCGATACACTGAACATGGGAGAGGAGCTCCCGATCGACATGTTTCTCGATCATGAAATGTTTAATTTCAAACTGAAATATCTGGGGCTTGAAAACGTAAAAACAAAGTTTGGTAAGGTCAGGTGCCGGGTGTTTCGTCCGGTTGTACAAGAAGGAAGGGTTTTTAAAGACAAAGAGACCATGACCTTATGGGTTACCGATGACGAAAACAAGATTCCGGTAAGGCTGCAAACCGAGTTGGTTATTGGCAGTATCAAGATGGATCTCGTTGAATACCGCAATAATGCTCACCCCATAAACTTCCGGTAGCAGATTTTGATAACTTTGGGCATTTGTTTAAAGTTGTTGGAATGGATATTACCCCCGAGATCAAAGAAAGAATAGATAAGCTGGCTGAAAAGTATCACGCCAGTGGGCAGGAATTACTGGCTTATCTGGATGGGCTTCTCTACGCAGATTACAATACATACTGGGATTACATTCACCTGGATACCCTGCTGAGCCTGCAAACTCCCCGTACCAGCATACCCGATGAAGAAATATTCATCATGTATCACCAGGTAACGGAATTGTACTTTAAGCTTTCGCTGCATGAAATAAAACAACTTGCCGCGCTGAGTAAGGAACAAAAACCCGGGATGGACATCGTTAAAACCAAACTGATCCGTATCAATCGCTATTTCAGCGCCCTCACACATTCCTTTGGTGTTATGGAAAAAGGAATGGAAAGGGAACAGTTCCTCAAGTTCAGGATGTCTCTTATTCCGGCCAGTGGCTTTCAAAGTGCCCAGTACCGCATGATAGAGATCGGAGCTACCGATTTTATTAACCTGGTAGACAAGGAGGTAAGGGAAGGCTTCAGGAATAAAGAAGCCAATATAGAGGAGATGTACCACTACGTTTATTGGAAAAAGGGAGCCACTTTGGCTGATAGTGGAGAAAAGACACTTACCCTTAGACAATTTGAAAAGAAATACAGTGATAACCTGATCCGTCTGGCCAAAGAATATAAGGAAAGTAACCTTTGGAAGATTTACCAACAGCTTTCAGAAGAGGAACAAAATGATCCCAAACTAAAAGGAGCTTACCGTTCTTTTGACCTCAACGTAAACGTCAACTGGCCTTTACAGCATTACCGCACAGCGGCAGCCTACCTGGCCCAACGCCCCAACGATATTCTTTCTACCGGGGGAACCAACTGGCAAAAATACCTGCCCCCGCGTTTTCAAAAACGCATTTTTTACCCTGAGCTATGGAGTGACAAGGAAAAAGAAGAGTGGGGAAAAGCCTGGGTACAATCCGTGCTGGATGAAATTAAGCAAAACCGATCGTAAAGATCAGTAACCTTTTTGTACAAATTATAAATAAATCTGCATAAACGATATATTTGCAGACAATTGATGAAACATTTGCGGCAGAAATATGAAGAAAAAGTATAGTTTCGTTTTATACCCGGTAGCCCTGTTTTTAGTGTTGCTGGTTCTTATCCAAATTACAGGTAAGCCTTCTGCCAAAAAAACGGATAATCGAGATCCCTCCTGTAAAGAAATAGCAAAAAAAACCGTCTCACCCAATTTACGGTACGGTCTCCCGGTCGATTCTTTTGACGTGGACGACAAAACTGTAGGTAGGGGAGAAAGCTTTAGCAATATTTTGCTGGCTTACAATGTGGATTACGGCCGAATACATAAGATAGCAACTGACTTTAAAGATGTTTTTGACGTGCGTTATCTGAGGGCAGGACGGCCTTATTCGGTTTTTTCCAACGGAGAAGACAGTCTTAAGGTGGCCCGCTACCTGGTTTATGAATCAAGCCCGGTAAATTATTATGTATTTGACCTGAATGATTCTATCAGTGTGTATGAAGGCAAGCGAAAAATAACGGTAAAACAAAGGGAAGTAAGCGGCATTATTGAGTCGTCACTTTATATGTCGTTGCTGGGAAAAAAGGCCAGCCCCGAACTGGCGATGAGCCTTTCTGATATTTACGCCTGGACGGTAGACTTTTTCCGCATCCAAAAAGGCGATAATTACAAGGTGATCTACGAAGAAAAGTTTATTGATGATACTATTAGTGTGGGTTTAGGACGCATTTTGGCCGCTCATTTTGAGCACCGCAAGGAATCTTTTTACTCTTTTTTTTACCAGAAGGGAGAAAATTACCTCGATTATTTTGATGAAGAGGGTAATACGTTGCGTAAAGCTTTTTTAAAGGCTCCCCTTAAATTTTCTCGTATATCCAGCCGCTATAATCCGAGGAGGTTCCACCCGGTTTTAAAAAGATGGAAATCGCATTTGGGTACAGATTATGCCGCTCCCCTCGGTACACCTATCATGGCCACGGCCAACGGTGAGGTAATAGCTGCAGCTTATACTTCCGGTAATGGCAATTACGTCAAGGTAAGGCATAATTCTACCTACACTACCCAGTACCTGCACATGAGCCGTTTTGCCAAGGGCATCAAAAAGGGTAAGATAGTGAAGCAGGGTGATATTATAGGATACGTTGGCAGCACCGGGCTGGCTACTGGCCCTCACGTATGCTATCGCTTTTGGAAAAATGGTAAACAGGTAGACCCTTATAAGCAAGATCTACCCGAAGCAGAGCCTATTAAACCGGAATACAAGGAAGATTATCTGGATTTTATGAAAAGCTGGAAGCAGAAGCTGGATAAAATAGAGATTCCCACGGGAAAAGAAGCTGAAGTCTATATGGCTTCAGCCAAAAGTTAAAGAACTTCTTCACTGAGCTTTAGATCTTTAACGCGTAGTTGCAGGCTTACTTCCCCATTGTATTCGTTTTCATCTAAATGGTAAACCACTGAGACTGGTTTGCCTGATGAAATGATATTCATTTTATCGGCCAGCCCAAAACCTATGCCGCTGATAGTTTTGCCACTGGCGGAATCTTTTAATACCAGGCGTAAGTGATCGTTTGCTTTGCCTACACACTTGCTGTAACCGGTATCTATAAGGTTGTTGGTTTGAAAAACCGGATTCATATTCAAAGGGCCGTAAGGGGCAAATTGCTTCAATATTTTCCAAAAGGACCAATTTACTTCTTCCAGGCTTATTTCGGCATCAACATCAATTTCGGGCTCCATTTGTTCAGGTAACAGCCGTTGGCTTACAACCATTTCAAATTTCCGGCTAAAGTTTTCAAAGAGCTCTTTGCGCATGGTAATACCGGCCGCATATTTATGGCCGCCAAACTGATCGAGCAACTCACTACACTCTTCCAGGGCCTGGTGTATATCAAAATTTTTAATAGAGCGTGCGCTGCCGGTAAGTTTACCATTACTCTCAGTAAAAACCACCGTAGGCTTATAATGGGTTTCAATAAGGCGTGAGGCTACAATGCCGATCACACCTTTGTGCCAGTTTTCATTAAAAAGAACAGTAGTCTTACGACTGAGGAAACGTTCATCTTGTAAAAGTTCCAGAGCCTCTGCTGTTATTCCCTGGTCGAGGTCTTTGCGAGTAAGGTTATTATCATTTATCTGCTCCGACAGCTTTCGCACCTTCTGAGTGTCGTGGGAGGTGAGTAGCTCTACGGCCAGTTTTCCGTGCGATATGCGCCCGGCCGCATTGATACGCGGGCCTATTAAAAAAACCACATCGGTAATGCTGAGCTGTTTATCCCTTTTTCCGGCCAGTTCTTTTAGCTGAGCAAAAGCCGGACAGGGATCATTATTGATCTTTTTCAGCCCGTAATGGGCTAATACCCTGTTCTCTCCGGTAATGTGAACAATATCTGCTCCTATGCTAACTACCAGAAAATCGAGTAGATCCCGCCACTCATTATCCCCTAGCGTCCAGTTTTTACACAAGGCCTGTACTAGCTTAAAACCAACACCACAGCCACTTAATTCCTTGTAGGGATAGGAACAGTCGCCTCTTTTGGGGTCGAGTACGGCAGAAGCCTGAGGAATTTCCCCTCCGGGGAGATGATGATCGCAAATAATAAAATCAATGCCTTGCTCTTTGGCGTAGTTAATCTTTTGTACGGCTTTGATACCACAGTCAAGAGCTATTATCAGGGTAGCCCTGCTTTCTACCGCATAGTCAATACCCTGGTAAGATATGCCGTAGCCTTCCTCGTAGCGATCCGGTATATAGGTTTCTAGTTGAGGGTGATGTTTTTTGAGAAAAGAATACAGCATAGAAACAGCCGTAGTGCCATCTACATCATAATCTCCGTAAAGAAGAATCTTCTCTTGTTTTTTCCTCGCCTGTTCAATACGGCTTACGGCCTTATCCATATCCTTCATGAGGAAAGGATTGTGTAGATCATCCAGATCAGGACGAAAATAAGCTTTGGCTTTATCAAAACTGTCAATGCCTCTTTGCACCAAAAGGTCGCAAAGTATAGGGTTAATACCTAGCTTTTTTTGAAGTGCTCTGCTTTTTTCCTGCGAAAAAGGAGTTTTTCGCCAACGGTAATCCATGAAAACGTTTTGTCGGTTCAGACTAAGTTAAGCCTTTTCCCGGTTTTGCACTTTTATCTGAACATTAATGGAATATTTGTGGATAAGCTGAAACAGTTCATGAACCGTTTCCTTATCCAGCATGAGATCTCTCGCCAGTTTTTTACGGTCGTTGAGAACTTTAAACCACCTTTTCATCTGGAAAATGGTGACCTGGTTTTCTTCCTTCACATCACCGATCTTTTCCACTACTTCAATTCTCCTTTTAAGAATTTCGAGGAGCTCTGCATCGAGTACATCAATTTCCGAGCGCAATTCTTCCAGGCGGGCAATAAATCGTTCATCATCGATCAACTCATGACGTGTTTCCAGGCTTTGAATAATTTCCTTTAGCACCAAGGGTGTGATTTGTTGCTCGGCATCACTGAGAGCTTTTTCCGGAGTGACGTGTGTTTCTATCATTAAGCCGTCCATACCGAGGTCGAGGGCACTTTGGCAAACTTCCCGGATAAGATCCCTTTTGCCGGCTATATGGCTGGGGTCGCATATGATAGGGAGACCGGGTGCCAGCCTTCTCAATTCAAAGAATACTTCCCACTTAGGTTCGTTCCTGAAAGGGTGGCTTTGATAGGCATAAAATCCCCGGTGTATAGCTGTCAGCTTTTTTATCCCGGCATTGTTAATGCGTTCCAGGGCTCCTGCCCAGAGCCCTACTTCTGGATGAATGGGGTTTTTTACCATTACGGGTATGTCCACTCCTTTAAGGGCATCTGCTATTTCCTGGACATAAAAGGGGTTTACCGTAGTGCGGGCTCCTATCCATAGCATATCGATCCCAGCTTCAAGGGCTTCTTCAACATGTAAGGCATTAGCCACCTCTGTGATTACAGGTAAAGAGGTTTCCCTGCCAGCCTGTTTAAGCCATTTGAGAGCCGGTAAGCCTATACCTTCAAAAGTGCCGGGTTTAGTACGGGGCTTCCATACACCACCTCTTAAAGCGCTGGCTAGCTTTGTTGCAGCAATTTCGCGGGCGGTGCTCATCATCTGCTCTTCGCTTTCCACGCTACAGGGTCCGGCAATAAGAAGAGGAGCTGACTCTATGCCCAGCCAGTTATGTAGAGGTGAACAGTGTAATTCATTCATATTATAATAGCCAACCCCGGTATTTTATTTTGGTTCATGCAGGGCTAGTAGAGGTATGGAAGAGTGGTAAGCTAGTTTTGAAGTGAGGCTTTTGTGAAAAAGGCTTTCAAAAAAGTTATAACGCTTGGTGATAGCTGAAAGAATATTGGCACCCTTAGCTTCACAGTGATTGAGAATAGCCTCTTCTACATTTTCTTCTCTAACAATCGTATAAGAATGAGGAGCATCTGCCAGCATGCTTTCTACAAAATCACGGCTACCTGCTTTAGGGCCGTTTTCTCCCTGTATGTGCAGAATCTCGATATTGGCATTGAAAAGGCTGGCAAAAGTCTTCAATCTTTCCAGGGGCAAGGCTTTTCCTTTCAGGTTGAGGTCGCTGGCCAATACTATGGTTTTGATCTCTTTTAATTCAGATTGGGGAGGAACAACGAGAACAGGAATATCAACACTTTGGATGACAGATGCAGCATTCGAGCCAATGAGAAATTCTTCGATTCCACTAGCTCCCTTGGTACCCATCACGATGAGATCAATATCATTTTTTTTGGTCATTTCCTTGATCATGCGGATGGGGTTACCCATTTTTACTATCACATTGTAAGAAACATTGGTATTTTTCACCATCGCTTCGAAAGCATTCATATTGGTCTCAGCATTTTCTTTCATCACATCCAGCAGGGAAGTGGAAATACTTCTGTCAGAATAGGGTAGGTCATAAGAATTAAAAACGGTAATATGAGCGTTGTTTTTCCTGGCTATATCAACAGCAAAAGGCCAGGCAACTTGCGCATTTTCAGAGAAATCTGTAGGAAATAATATGTTTTTCATTTTAAGCTTGATTGTTGTTTTCGGGTTTGAGCGTCTACTGCTGCTAAGGTAACCATATTAACAATTTCTCTGACACTACTTCCCATTTGTAAAACATGTGCAGGGCGATTTACACCTACTAAAAGAGGGCCCAATGCTTCTGCCGAACCAAAAGACTGTAACATCTTGTAAACAATATTACCGGCAGCGAGATTGGGAAATATAAAGGTATTGGGTTGATTGGTTACCAATTCGCTAAAGGGAAAATTTTCTTTGAGAAGATCATTATTCAAAGCAAAGTTAGCCTGCATTTCACCATCAACTATTAAATCGGGGTAATCCCGCCTTAATATGGCCACAGCTTCCTGCATTTTTTTAGAATCAGCGTTGGTATTACTACCAAAGTTGCTGTAAGATAGCATGGCAATTTTGGGTTTCATATTGATGCGTCTAATTGTCGTGGCCGTTTGAACGGTAATTTCCACTATTTCCTCTACAGTAGGGTTTTCGTTGATAGTAGTATCAGTAAAGAACATAGGCCCTCGCTTGGTAAGCAGAATATACATGCCTGCTATTTTCTTAGTTCCGGCTTGAGTTCCTGTCATCTCAAAAACGGGTTTGATCACCTCTGTGTATTTGCGGGTAGAACCCGATACAAAACCATCGGCATCTCCTGCCTCAACCATAGCTGTACCAAAGTAATTGCGATCCTTCATTTTTTTAATGGCATCATAGTAAGTAATACCTTTCCTCTTGCGCTTTTCGTACAATATGCCGGCATACCTTTGCAGCCTTTTGTCGGTGTAGGGATCAATGATCGGTAAGTTTTCGATACCCAGGTTATTTTCTTCGATCAACTGTTGGATTTTTTCCTTGTTACCCAAAAGGATAGGTTGAGCCAGCCCATCTTCAACAATAATCTGTGCGGCCTTGAGTACTTTGTAATTATCGCCTTCGGCTAAAATGATACGCTGCGGATTTAGCCTTGCTTTTTCCTGAGCCAGGCGGATAAATTTATCATCGCGTCCTAATCGCTTGATGAGTTCATCCTTGTATTTATCCCAGCTTTCGATAGGTTTCCGGGCTATGCCTGATTCCATGGCCGCTTTAGCTACGGCCGGTGCAACAGTATAGATCAGGCGTGGGTCAAAAGGTTTAGGGATGATATAATCCTTTCCAAAACTCAAATTGGTTTTATTGTAGGCCAAATTCACAATTTCAGGCACGGGCTCTTTGGCCAGGCTGGCAATAGCTTTTACGGCTGCCAGTTTCATGTTTTCGTTTATCTTTCTGGCTCTTACATCCAAAGCTCCCCTGAAGATAAAGGGAAAGCCCAGTACGTTATTAACTTGGTTGGGATTATCAGAACGCCCGGTAGCCATGATGATATCATCGCGGGCAGCAATAGCTTCTTTATAACTTATCTCAGGCTCGGGATTGGCCAATGCAAATACGATGGGATCCTGAGCCATTGATCTGACCATAGCCTGATTGAGTATCCCTCCCTTTGAAAGCCCCACAAAGACATCGGCTTCTTTAATTACTTCTTCCAGTTGTTCCAGTTCGGTTTCCCTGATAAAATCCTTTTTTTCTTCCGAGAGGTCTTTTCTTTTGTGATTAATAACCCCTTTACTGTCCAGCATAACCAGGTTTTCCGGGGTAACACCACAGGAAATAAATATACGGGCACAACTGATGGCACTGGCCCCGGCTCCGTTAAAAACTACCTTGATTTTTTTGATATCCTTTTTTACAATATCGAGAGCGTTGAGTAAAGCAGCCCCAGTGATAATAGCAGTTCCATGCTGGTCGTCATGCATAACCGGGATACCCATTTCATCCTTTAGCCGTTGTTCTATATAGAAGCAATCAGGGGCTTTTATGTCTTCCAGATTAATGCCTCCAAAAGTGGGTTCGAGGGCCTTCACAGCATTTATGAATTTTTCGGGATCAGCAGCATCTAGTTCGAGGTCAAAAACATCGATATCAGCAAATATTTTAAAGAGCACTCCTTTGCCTTCCATAACGGGTTTTGAGGCTTCAGGCCCAATATTTCCTAGCCCCAGAACAGCAGTTCCGTTGGAGATAACCCCCACGAGGTTGCCTTTTGCAGTATAGCTGTAAACCTTTTCGGGTTGGTCTTTTATTGCCATACAGGGTTCTGCTACCCCGGGAGAATAAGCAATGGAAAGGTCGCGTTGGCTATTACTCGGTTTTGAAGGGATCACTTCAATCTTGCCAGGCCGGCCTTCGCTGTGATAATCAAGTATATCTTGCCGTTTGGATTTTTTGGGCATAAGCAGGGTTTTTGCTTGGGGAAGCTAAAGGTAAATCAAACTGTAGGAATTAGGCTTAGTATAGAAAATTATTATAAGGAAAGCGCGTAGCATGTAGTTCAGCTACCATTTCATAAAGGCGGTTTTTCAACTCTTCGACATTCTCCTTTTGAGTGGCCGAGATGAAAACAACATTATTGCCTGTTTTAGCAATCCAGCTTCGTTTCCAGTCATCGAGGTTAAAATTTTCTTTGGAGTAAGGGGAAAGATCCCCTTTTTCGCGTTGTAGGTAGTTAAAAGCGTCAATTTTATTGAACACCATTAAAGTAGGTTTATCCTGTTTATCTATTTCGGCAATAGTTTGATCAACAGTTTCGATGTGCTCTTCAAAATTGGGATGGGAAATATCCACCACGTGTACCAATACATCTGCTTCCCTTACTTCATCCAGGGTTGATTTAAATGATTCTACCAACTGGGTGGGTAGCTTGCGAATAAACCCCACAGTATCGGTGAGTAAAAAGGGCAGGTTTTCGATCACTACTTTCCTAACGGTAGTATCGAGGGTAGCAAAGAGTTTATTTTCGGCAAACACCTCTGATTTACTGAGTAAATTCATAATGGTGCTTTTACCTACATTGGTGTATCCTACCAGTGCTACCCTGATCAGCGAGCCGCGGTTTCCCCTCTGTACGGCCATTTGCTTATCAATTTTTTTCAGCTTGTCTTTGAGCAACGAAATTTTGTCGCGGATAATCCTGCGGTCGGTTTCGATTTCGCGTTCTCCCGGTCCTTTCATCCCAATACCTCCTTTTTGTTTGCTGAGGTGAGTCCACATATTAGTAAGGCGGGGCAAAAGGTATTGGTACTGGGCCAGTTCAACCTGAGTGGCTGCATAAGAGGTTTGGGCACGTGAGGCAAAAATATCGAGTATGAGGTTGGTGCGATCCAAAACCTTACAATTGAAGATAAGCTCTATGTTTTTTATTTGTGAGGGGCTCAGCTCATCGTCAAAAATGGCTATGTCTATTTTATTCTCCCGGATATAGCCGGCAATTTCACTGATCTTTCCCGCGCCTAAAAATGTTTTGGGATTGGGCTGGTTCAACTTTTGGGTAAATCTTTTTACCGTAACAGCCCCGGCCGTATCCGCCAGAAACTCCAGCTCATCCAGGTATTCCACCAATTTTTCCTCAGGTTGATACAGATGTATCACCCCAATTAATACGGCAGATTCACGTTTATTTTTTAAGATTTGAGTTTCCGTCATAGAAAATTAGCCTATCCAAGCATCCCAGGGAATGCGAGACAAAGCCAGGAGCAGCCCTATAATATAGAAAACAGACAGGGTTCTGAACTTTTTCGCGGGCTCATTGCTTCTTTTGGCTTTAGAATACCCAATAGTAACCAATACAACCGCTAATATCATAACACTGATGTGTTCTACCGCATAAAAGCGGTTTATACTGTCAGACATTACTTCACCACTTTTTAAAGCGGTTTTAACTACCGGGCTGATAAAGTACAAGACAAGGCCGAATACAAGCTGCAAATGAACTAACGTAATGGTAATCAGCGCCAGCCTTTTATCTCCACCGGTAAAGCTTTTCTTTTGAGCAGCTTTAGCCAGGAAAACGATCACTGAAAGTAACAACAACAGCAAGACTAAATAAGCCGAATAGGAATGCAGGTGTTTAAAACCGGTATACATGGATAGTTTTTAGACAAAGGTAGCAATTAAGCTATCTCGGAGTCTGTTGAGACTTTACCTTTGTTTTGCAGGCTTACCCTTTCCAGGGAATCGACAACGTATCTGAACTTTTTAAGTGGAACAAAGCTAAGATCAAATCTGCGTATTTTTTTTGCTCCGCTATTTGTTTTGAGATGAATAATGAGAACTTTTTGGAAAAATCCTTGCTTGATCTCAAAATCGTAAATAATTCTTTTAGGGAATTCGTAACGGGTTTTAGTCTTTCTGTCAAATTTATTGAGCAAGCTTACCAATGGGCGGGATTTGATATGGATAATCTCATAATCATCCTCGTAACTGAAGTAATTTACTCTTACTGAAGACAAAGCAATAATAAAAATTCCACTGATAATTGCCGGGACGTGATTGTTGAAATAGTTGCTTAAATAACCTGGTATTTGTGAGAGGATAATATCGCCTAATAAAACGAGTATTAAAACAACCAAAACAATCCGAAAGAAAGTAAAAGTTCCTTTATTATTTACAGCCATATTTGAGAAATAGGTCAGGCAAATATATAGGGTACAGTCGGTGTAAGCAATGAAATTTACAAATTATTATTAATACTTAATTATCAGTTCAAAGAAAATAGGTAAATGCGAGCACAATATGTTATTGTTTCATAGACTTTTGAAGGGTAAGGTTGTAAAATATTAAAACCCTCAAAAAATTTGAGGGTTTTAAAGTTTAGCGATATTTTACCTTAATCGATAACTATAACCAGATATCTGGTAGTCTTCCAAAACAGATCGGATTTGATAATCTCAATTGAGGTTACTCTTTCATCTTCTTTGCCCCATTGGTAGCTGCCTGAAGGGTGACTACTGATGAGCTTTACATCTTTTTCATCAGCATCAAGAGGGATGCTATTGGTTTTAGTGATGTCAATGCGGGTAAAGTATTCCTTGTTAAAGTCATCCGCCAGAGTTTTGGTACGGCCTATGCCTATGAGCCCACCCTTTTTATCTACCACTTCATTTTCTTCAAGGTCTTCAAAGCTGCCAATAGCATAATAAGCCGTGTTGAGTTCTTCGGTCTGTTCTTTTATTTTTTGCTGCTTTAAGCGGTTCTCTTCTTTCACAGAAGCCAGGTTAGCATTAAGCTTTTCCATTTCAAAATTCATGGAAGCTAAATTTTCCTTGAGTTGCAGAACTTGTTGGTCTTTTTCTTCAATCTGATTGTTGAGGTTTGCTACCAGCTTTTTGAACTTGCCTACTTCATAGCTATAGCGGCCAATCTTTTCATTCAGTTTGGCAATGGTTTCTTTGTTTTCCGATAGCAGGCTGTTTATAGCCTCTACATCGTTTAATATTGACTCTTCTGCATTGGTTGAGCTTTCTACACCTCCTTCGGCAGCTACCTGTATTGATTCTTCTCTCTGGCGTATGGAGGCAAGATTTTCCTGGATAATAGTAAATGATTCAAAATAGTCGCTTAGTAGAGAGTCTAACTCATTCTTTTCCTGAGAGAGTTCTTTATTCTCTTGTGTGAGACGGGCATTTTCCTTTTTCAATTCGCCATTACAGGCGATGATAAATGGAATTGAGACCAGGGCAATTAAGAGTTTTTTCATGGCTACAGTTATTAATGAGTTTCAATAATAATTAGAATTCCAGACCTAATGCAAATAAGACCAATAAATTTTCATTAAAGATAAAAAAGAGAGAGGGGGCTATTTTGTATTAAGCTGATTTTTAAGGTAATAATTAATAAGGCCCCTGGTTGAGCTATCGTGTTGGGGAGCTTGTTTATTGTCTTTGAGTATAGGCAGGATATCACCCGCCAATTTTTTGCCTAACTCTACCCCCCACTGGTCGAAGGAAAAGATATTCCAGATGACCCCCTGAACGAAAATTTTATGTTCGTAGCAAGCTATAAGTTTGCCAATAGTTTCGGGATCGGGAAGAGAAGCGAGAATCGTAGTGGTTGGCTTGTTTCCTTTAAAGATGCGATACACTGCTTGTTTTTTATACAGTTTGTCCTCTTTATTAAGACCGGTTTCGGCTATAATCTCATCAGCGCTTTTACCTTTCATCAAGGCTTCGGTTTGGGCAAAGAAATTGGCCATTAATATATGGTGCTGGCTTTGTTCATAGTGCGAATTACAGAAGCCAATAAAATCACAGGGGATAAACCTGGTACCCTGATGGATCAGTTGAAAGAAGGCATGTTGCCCGTTAGTCCCTGGTTCACCCCAAATTACCGGGCCGGTATGATAGTTTACCTCTATGCCCTCACGGCTGATATATTTTCCGTTACTTTCCATATTTGCCTGCTGGAAATAACTGGCAAAATGGCTGAGGTTCTGGTAATAAGGAATGATGGCTTCGGTTTCTGCCCCCAGGAAGTTGGTATTCCATATTCCTATGGCAGCCATTAGCATAGGAATATTTTCTGAGAATTCGCTCTTTCTGAAGTGTTCATCCATGCGGTGGGCTCCTTTTAACAATTTTTCAAAATTGTTATATCCCAAGCCGCAGCAGAGGGACAAACCTATAGCTGACCACAAGGAGTAGCGTCCGCCTACCCAATCCCAGAAAACAAACATGTTTCCTGGATCAATGCCAAATGCTTTTACTTTATTAACATTGGTAGAAACAGCTACAAAATGAGCGGGGATATCTTCCTCTGAAGCGGTTTGTACAAACCAGTTTTTAGCTGCGCGGGCATTAGCCATGGTTTCCTGGGTGGTAAACGATTTGGAAGCTATGATAAAAAGGGTAGTTTCAGGCTTTAATTTTTTAGTAGTTTCGGCAAGGTGGGCTCCATCTACATTTGAGACAAAGTGACAATTGATATGAGGTATATGGTAAGGCCTCAGAGCTTCATAAACCATCAGAGGCCCCAGGTCTGAGCCACCAATACCAATATTTACTACGTCAGTAATAGGTTGACCGGTATAACCTTTCCATTCTCCGGAGATCAGCCTAGCAGAAAAGGCTTTCATCTTAGATTGTACTTTCTTTATATCGGGCATTACATCTTTGCCATCGGTGAGAACTACCTCTCCGGTGAAATTTCGCAAAGCAGTATGTAAAACAGCCCGGTTTTCTGTTTCATTTATCCGTTCTCCGGCAAACATGCTTTCAATAGCTTCTTGCACTTTGCACTCTTTCATCAAATCGTTGAGTAAATTCAGAGTAGTAGTGGTAATAAGATTTTTGGAAAAGTCAAAAAGTATATCGTCCATAGTGAGCGACAGCTTCTTGAAACGAAGGGGCTCGTTAAAAAAAAGTGACCTTAGTTTTAAACTGTTGAATTCTTCTTTGTGTTGATATAATTTTTTCCAGGCATTAGTAGTGCTTGGGTCAATTTTTTGGAGCATATTAGCAGCTTTGGGGACAAAAATAATTTTTCAGTCCTTTGCAAGCGTTTTTCTTAATTAAATAATAAGTATTCAGGATGGGAGGATCCCCTGTTAGTCTGAGGTTTTCAAGAGCGGGCAAAGAATCATTTAACAAAATAGTCAGTGCTAGGGTAAGGGCCTATTTTGAACAAAACAATATCACTACAAAAGCTAATGCCGTAATGGTAATCAAAACCATTATAATGACATTGATCTATGTAGGGCCGCTCTTAACAATGTTAATAGCTGATACAGGCGTAATTTTAACTCAAGTACTTTTTTTGGTAATGGGTATGGGTATGGCAGGTGTGGGCATGAGTGTGATGCATGATGCTAATCACGGAGCCTACAGCCGTTATAATTGGGTGAATAAACTGATAGGTTCCAGTATTTATTTTATCAGTGGTAATGTTACAACCTGGAAGGTACAGCACAATATCATGCATCACACTTTTACCAATGTGGAAGGGCACGATGAAGATATTGACTCCAGTGGCTTGCTGAGGCTACATCCTTCCCAGGAGTGGAAACCTGTATTTCGTTATCAGGTTTGGTACGGCCCTATCCTTTATGGCTTGATGACCTTAAACTGGGTGGCTTTTAAAGATTTTAAGCAGTTGCTGGATTATCGTAAAAGAGGAGTAGGAGGGGTGCAAAAGCTCTCTATGAAGAAAGAGTGGTTTATACTGATCGCTTCCAAAGCTATTTATTTTTTCATCTTTCTGGCTTTACCAATAATCATTATGAGTATTAGCTGGTACTGGGTAGTTTTGGGTTTCATCATTATGCATTTTATTTCAGGAGTAGTGTTGAGCTTTATTTTCCAACTGGCTCATGTTGTGGGTGAAGTAGATAATCCTGCAGCACCTGAAAGCGGTAAGATCGAAGATGAATGGATGGAACACCAGCTGCGGACAACGGCTAATTTTTCTCCAAATTCAAAATGGATAGGCTGGTATGTAGGAGGATTAAATCACCAAATAGAACACCACCTGTTTCCCAATATATGCCATGTTCACTATCCGGCTATTGCCAAGATAGTTAAGAAAACAGCCGATGAATTTGGCTTACCCTATCACGAGCAACCTAATTTTTTGAAAGCTCTGCGCTCCCATTTTAAATTTCTCATTGAGATGGGCAGGCCGCCTTTGGCTATCCGTTAACGGCTTCTACTGTTTTTATCTGACCCGGTAGCATCTGGTTCAATAAATTCTGTATACCTTGTTTGAGGGTCATAGTGGAAGATGGGCAACCGGAACAGGCGCCTTGTAGTAATACTTTTACGGTTCCTGCATCATAATTGAGGAACTTAATATTACCACCATCCTGCTCTACGGCAGGTCTTACGTACTCGTCCAGCAAAGAGTTGATTTTGTGATCCATATCCGTCCAGTCTGATGAAAGCTTTTCTTCCGGATGAATACTGCTGGAAAGTGTGCTGCTTTCTGGAGTATTTTCGGGTACTGAGTTAGCAGAAACTGTTGTGAGTACCTCTTTGCCACTTGCGAGGTGATCACGTACCATTTCCCTGATCTCGAGAGTAACGTCTTCCCATTCTACTATGTCGTATTTAGTAAGGGCCAGGTAGTTGCTACTGATGAATACTTCCTTGATAAAAGGATAATGGAACAAGCGGGTAGCCAGAGGAGAGGCTTTGGCTTCTTCTATATTTTTGAACTCTATATTATCGATCTCAATCAGGCGTTTGTTGGCAACAAACTTCAGCACTGCGGGATTAGGGGTAGATTCTGCATATACACTAACCGGAACTTTCTTTGCTTCCATCTCCTTCAATTTTTGACAAAGATAAGGGCTCCATACAAAGCCATTAATATCTCATTACTTTTGTTTCTATCCTTATCAATATATCTGATTATGGCTTTAGTGAAATCTGTAAATGGAAAATCACCTCGTATGGGCGAAGACTGTTTCATTGCCGAAAATGCTACTATAGTAGGTGACGTTAGCATGGGAAACCAGTGTAGTATTTGGTTTAATACTGTAATAAGGGGGGACGTACACTACATAAAAATGGGTAACAAAGTCAATGTGCAAGACAATGCCACTTTGCATTGTACTTATCTCAAGGCTCCCTTGAATATAGGAGATAATGTAAGTATAGGGCATAATGCCATAGTACATGGCTGTACTTTACACGATAATGTATTGATCGGGATGGGTGCTATAGTAATGGACGGAGCGGTAGTGGAAAGTAATTCTATAGTAGCAGCCGGTGCGGTAGTGCTGGAAGGAACCCATATTTCATCGGGAAGTATCTATGCCGGTGTGCCTGCTAAAAAGGTAAAGGATATAACAGAAGAATTGATAGCCGGGGAAATTGACCGTATTGCCAACAATTATGTTATGTATTCCGGCTGGTTCAAATGATCAGTTAAACTCTTGTAAAGCCCTTTCAATAATATCATCTATACCTAAAGCAAGCCTGGGTTCGGATGCAGCCTGAAAAATATCCGGGGGTATCCCCAATTCTATGTTATAACTATTAGGTAAAAACATGGCAGTAGCTGAAAAACGATAGCGCCAGCTATTGGGCAATTCATTGTCAATGGGTATACCTCCCCCTCCCCCTGTTTGATCGCCTATGATGGTAACATTTTCGAAATTACTCATGATAGCGGTAAAGGCATTAGTGGCGGAATAGCACCTGCGGTTGGTCAATAGCACTACACTGCCATCAAAAACTTTAGAAGCAGGAGAAAGTGAGTAGGACAGGCCGTTGCCAAATTCGTTGTGACCCGGGCCGGTTTTTTCAAAACTTACCAAGACTTGTTTTTTTTCGTTGATGAAACGCTGAGCCAGGGCAAATGAGTTATTAAGACTGCCCCCGCCATTGCTTCTTACATCAATTATCACTCCTTTGAGGCCGGCAAAGTAATCGATCATTCTGTCCAGGTTTTCGGTAGTGAAACCATTGGAGAAGCTCTCAAAGTAAAGATAACCGACCGAATCTATTATCGTATATTTTAAGCCCCCGGCTATCCTGTAATCATCACCTAAATAGAAGCGTTCTACCACATCTTCGTCAAAGTTATCGGGGAAGTTGAGGTACCATTGCCAGTTGCGGCTCAGGTTAAAAGGGGAGATGAGGTTTACATGCCCGTCTTCCAGGTGATATAACATGCTATCCAGTACCGCAAACAAAGCCTCATCGGTCATACCATCAAAAACCATAGGTTCATAATGTTGTCTTATAGAGTCCCAGTTAATATTCTTAAGGGTGAAGAAACTATACTTTTGATCAACTGTGTTCCAGAGGATGTCAAAGTTTACTGTTGGACTATTCTGAGGGTTTTCATCTATCAGAGCTTTTTCGCAGCTCATTAAAACAAGAGAAATAACCAAGTACAGGCTTGTTCTTTTCAAAACTTAAAGATTATAGATAAACTGAGATTTTGGCTGCCGCTTTGGTAAGTATTCAATACATTTAAAGAAGTGTACTCCCAGAGGTAGGAGAGCTTTACCTGGTTGCCGTTGCTGAGATTCCACAACAGATCCGCCCGGGAATCCATCTGAAAAAAATCGCCCCAAAACGCAAAGCCTTTACTGCCAATCTCACCATTCAGGAAAGGTTTGATGTAGCCGGGACGCATGTAATAGGTTCCAATGGGAAGGATAAGATTGTATTGCAGGCCAAAGGACTTATCCCAAAACTGCAGAGGTTTCTTCACCAAAAAATTAAAGCCAAAAGAAGCAAAACCCGCATAGTTTACCGAACTGTTGCGATAGCGATTGTGCAACCTGTAATCCAAGGAGTTATGTGATACCACCCCTGCATAAAACTTGTAGCCATTATAGGAATAAGGGGTGTAAGCGAGGTAATAAACAACCCGGCCTAATCCACTGATAGTTCGACTGGGATTGAGTTCAGAGGCGACATCAGGCTCTTGGACTCCTCCGTAACCGCTGATCTCAACTGAGCTGATCCAGTTTTTGATTTCATCGTAATAGCCCAATCTGAAGTGAGCCATATGGCCTGAGTAGCTTACAGGAGAAAGGGCCTCATCCTTTACAGTTTGATAGGTGTAACCCAGACCAAAATTCAGATAATGATTGTGCTGACCCTTGAGGATAAAGGTAGTACTAAGCAATAAAACGGTTATTAGTTTTTCCATAGATCTTCCGGATAAACGGTGTGTATTACGTCAGGCTGGTTTACCTTACGGAAACTGATAGAGTCTAAATAAATAAATTCTGATATAAGGAATTCAATGAACTGGCAATATTCCAAACTTTTGAGCTCCATGTTCAGGATTTCTATTTTATCCCCGTACCGCAGTCCTTTTTTCCATACATTACCATCTTTTAAGATCGAGGCTATGTAGATACTGTCGCCTGATGTGGAGGGGATAAAGCCAAACAAGTTTTTGGGCTTTATTACTACGGATGAATCATAAGGGAGAAAACCGATTTTTTCATTTTGATAATCCAGCATCAGCCTGGTCTTTTTCAATATGGAGTTTCCTATTTTATTTTTTAACTCTATTTCTGCAATGGCATTGTATATGCTCAGCTCTCCTATTTGGAAACGTGGGATCTGGTATTGAAAACTGCTATCGGTCTTATGGCCAAAAATCCCCTGAGTACTTCCATCTATAATTTCGCAGTGCGTATAATCGTTAAAAAGAGATTCCTGGTCTGCTTCTTTAAAAACCTTTTTAGAGATATCGAGGCTACCGGTTGATCCCAGGTCGAGCAGTATATCTTTAATTTCTGTTGAGTCGATAGTGATATCGAGGAAAGGTCTCACATTTCCGTATTTCATGGGGATCTCGAACATACCAGGCTTTGATAAATCCCTGTCACTGAGCGTTAAGCTGGAGTCCTTGTAATCTACCAACCAATTGGCATGGCGGATAAGATTGTTACCTATGATACCGTCAGGTACCATACACTTTAAAACGGAGTTTTCAGGCCAGTCTATTACAGTAGTCAGTATGTCTGTAAATTCGACTTCTCCGATTTTTACCGATTCCAGAATTGCCATATCCAACTTATAGCTTTGCCCCCGTGAATCCCTGGTTTTTATTCTTCCTCTGGTTTTAAGGTTCAATTGATCAGCTACTTCCCTGGAAACTATAGTAGAAGAAGCCCCGGTATCGAAGATCATCCTGTAAATTTTACCATTAATGTTAACGGGTAATACGATCAGTCTTCGTGGATAGTCAAACTTTTGAGTAACTGTGAAATTTTTACTGACAATGTCTGATTTAGACCTTAAGTAGGAGTAACGGGAGCAGGAACTAATAGAAATAAGAAAGATAAGGATCAGCCCTGCTTTTTTCATTGGTTATTTTAGGCTTTTTATAAAGGTTAGATGTTCAACAATGACAACAGCAAATTATCATTACGATATGGCAAAATAACAAAAGCTCACTTAAGAGTAATGCTTATGGTCATATCTTCTTTTAATTCAAAAAGCTGATCTTGAATTGCTGGAGGCCCGAATGATCCCCTTACATTATTGCTGAAGCCATACTTCTCTTTTGGGAGGCCCAGTATACTTTTATCCAGTTTCTTGTTGCTGTTTTTGTCGTGGAAGGCAGAGACGGCATAGCTGCCTGCTGGTAGGACTGTATTATAGAAGGCGGTTTTATCTTCCAAGGCAACTATTTTCCTTTCAATGGTTTCGCCTTCAGCATTCTGGATCCTGATCATGAGCTGTCCTTTGTCAACAGCTATACCATTAAAATTGATGTTTAGCCGATGTTTTTGAGAATATATGGGAATACTCATAAGTACAAATAATAGCAGAAAATAGAATAACTTCATTTCGAAAAAAGGAATAAAGAGTTTGGAGAAGTAAACTAACGCAATAATACTAACGAACCTTGCCTGCTAAAGGTTTTATAACCATTTAGATCAGGATCTGTATAAGTAGCATAGAGGCGGTAAAGATATACTCCCTGTTGGAGCTTTTCACCTTCAAAAGTGCCATCCCAGGCGGCAGAAGCCACAGGGGTATTTGTTTCATATACCAAACGACCCCAACGGTCAAAAATCTTCAGGTTGAATTCTTTGAAAGAACACTGTTCGCCATACTTTATGGTAAATCGTTCGTTCAGGTTATCATCATTGGGAGTAAAGGCATCCGGAATATAGATATTGCAGGATGAATTAGACGAAGGATTGGCTCTTTGACCTTGTAAGTTAAAGCTCAACAACAATACCCCTAATATCAATATGATATAATATCTCCTCTTCATCAACCGCAAATATAAAGAATAGGCTAAGGCCTTATCTGGCAATATAATTATAAATATAATATAATTTATTAAAGGGCAATGGGAATGATTAACCGATGGGTTCGGGGGTAAAACTTTTCCAAAGTTTCAAACTTTGGAAAAGTTAAATGGGCATGAAAGGCAGCTCGTTTATTCAAAATCAAGGGTGAGCTTAAAGCGCAAAACCCGGCCGTTCTCTGAATCTGCCACATAAAGGATTTCATTAAAATAAGCTACGGCAGTAGGATTGTTAAACTCAGTAAGAGCATTACCTGTTCCTCCAAAGCTGGCTTTTTGAAATTTTCTGATGCCGGTGGCAGCCGGAGGTTGCACCCCTTCAAAACCCGTAAAGTTAAACTGGTGGAGGGAGTCTGTTTCAGAATCTACTACAAAAATATAGCGTGATGCATCACCAGCCACGGTGATATCATAGGGTTTTCTGAATTTGTTAGGGCTATTGATAAAACCATCGGCCTGGGTTGTATCACCGGTAGCTAGCAACCTCACCTGGTAAAAACTAGTGAATTCTGTTTCAACGTACTGAAGATATTGTACTTTAAGCTGATTGTTAGGATCCAGGGAAGTATAGATAAAATCGCGCCCTGGTGTGGTGGTAAGTTGAGGAGGCTGGGCCAGAGTAGTAATACCGCTGGGTTCTAAAAAGTAATCCCTGAATACTCCAGAGGAAGAGTTAACAATAATAGTAGTAATAAAGGAATCGTCATTATTGAAATAACAAACGGCATCATCAGGGGCAAAGGTGGGGGTTAACGGTTTATCGCCTTCACGTGTTACATAAAACTGGTTGTTGATATCAGGGGCACCATTATCGGCAATGATGGAGATACGTTGAAATGAAACTATGTTGATTTGGTCGGTAGAATCGGCATTGGATTTAAAGTAAAAAGGGTGAACAATTTTGTTGGATATGACGGCATTATTGAGGTTGTAGCCTCCACCACCAAATTGATCGAGTCGGTAAATGGTTGAAAAGGAACGGTCAACGGTATCGTTTCCGCGTATAAGTTGTGTGTCGAGACGACCAATAACCAGAAGGTCAAATTTTCTATCCTGGGCCACAGACTTAGCTCCGGGGATTGATTTTCTACCTAATACTCTTCCGGCCTCATCCAGGCAAACCACTTCTTCTCTTACTTCGTCCACTACATAGATCAACTCATCAAAGCCAATACAAACATCAACAGGCTTTGCAAAATCATTTAAAGATGGCTGTATGGGAACATAAGCGATCTGGCGATCAGCATCATAATCCGGTACTTCTATAAAAGAAAGATCAGTTTTATCGCCAAAATATTTCTCGCAGCCAGTAAAGCTTAGTGAAAATACTAGTAAAGCCAGTATAGAAGGTAAAGTCTTATTCATCATTCCCTGGAATCGTTTATGATATTTATCCTTAAACCGATGTTATTCTGTATACCGAGATAGTTCGTAGGGTTAGCGGCATAATCAATATAAAGAGGAAATCCTCCTATACGGGCTCTAACTCCAATACCAAAGGTGGGATAATCCTGATCCCTTACACTGATCTTATATCCGGCCCGGGCAAAAAATATTTCCATGTATTCGTATTCCACGCCCAGGCGGTAATTCTCAGCATTATCGTTTGGGTGATTGAGTTGGGCAGAAGCAGTAATACTCTGTTGTTCGGTATTATAGGGTTTAAAACTAGCCCCCAGTTTAAAAATGGTAGGAACAACGTTGGCGTCCAGACTTATTCCGGTAGTGCGGTTAAATACAACGGGAAGGTCGTCATCATCACTGCTCAGCGAAGAATTACCCCCAAAGTTTTGTACCATAACGGCAAACTTGAGGTCTTTGAAGTCTGTTTCGTAAAGAAAAGCAACGTCTACCGTAGCATTGGAGTTGGAATAACCGGCTATACCTTCGTAGATATACTTTACGGTAACACCAGCACTGAATAAGGCGGATAACTGCCTGGAGTAAGTAAGGCCCAGCGCCATATTACTAACCACAATGCTACGTCCGGTACCTTGTGGTTGAAATTCGGTGCGTTCTTCCATGTCTCCCGAGTTAAGGGAATTAACACTAACTCCAAGATTGCTTACATCGTCCAGAGGAAAAATCCCGGAAGCAAAAGACTGATTGATACCGGCTCCTAAAAAGAGATGGCTCAGGGCTACGGAAGTACTTCTCAGGTGTGTAAGGGCTGCCGGATTATTGATCACGGAATAGGCGTCTCCTGTGTTGGCAACGCTGGCACCACCCATACCGGTTGAACGGGTACTCATATCTGTTTTCAAGAAGCTAAGGGTAGACAATCCGGCCCTTTCTCCTCCGTATATAGGTAAGATCTGGGCTTTGGCAGTGAGCGTAAGCAACAAAACAGAAAAGATGGTTAATAGTCTCATTATCATATCTTTTTAAAACCTGAATGCCAGTCCGTATAATATTTGACGCGGGGCAAGGTATCGAGCCGGATTACGCGGGTCTGTCCCTGACTGGGCAGGGTTGTTGAAACGCGGATCGAGCCAGTCTGAAGGGACATCGTCACCAAATTCATAAGCCCTCCCGGTTACAGGATTGATAATCTGTGAGTTTCGTGCATCGAGCAGGTTGCGTACTTCTATACTGAGTGAAACACCTCTACCCCCGGAAAGTCCCAGAGGAATATTATAAGTGACCTTAAGATCAAAATTATGCCAGGGATCGGCAACTTCAGAAAGATTGGCGCTGGTGATCTCTTCGTATAGCGGACGGCCCAACTCGTTATTCTCAATAAAGGTGTAGGGTGTGTAGCGAAAACCTGAAGTAAACTGATAAGACAGGTAAATACTGAGACCGGTCAGGTCGAGACCGGCAAAAGGCAGGGTACTATCCGGTGAGAAAACAATTCCGGCATTAATATTCCAGGGGCGGTCAAAAGCCAGAAACTGTTCTTTGGTATTGGAGACCTCTCCGTTCTCAGCAATTTGCAAAGCAGATTCGCGGGCTGAATTGGATTTTCCTTTAGCTACCTGGTAAGCTACGTTGGTAAACGTGCGGAAGTAGCTGTTTATCCTGAATTGGGTACCCAACTCAACTCCGTAAATGCGGGCGTAATCCTGGTTGATGAAAAAAGTCTTGGTATTAGGGCGACCGGACTGGTCCCTGATTAATACGCTCCGGGAAACGATATAATCGAAACGGTTGTTGTTAAAGGCAGTAAAGGTTACAGCAAGATCCTTGGTGATCTTGGACTTCAAGCCTATTTCATAAGAAACATTTACCTCAGGGTCGAGATCGGGGTTACCCAGGTCGGAAAGAAATGACTGGTCCTGAAATACAGGATCTAAACCTGCATAAATAAAACGAGGGTGTGGTAACCTCATACTATGACCGTAGTTAAAGTACAGAACGTTATTCTCTGTTACCGGAAAAGAAACATTGATACGGGGCAGTAGGCGAGCTTTCCAGCGGAGACCAAAAAGCTCCACGGTTTTTCTTTCGTAGTCTTCCCTTACCTGGTCTACTACCGGAGCATCGGGATTACTTACAGCATCATCGGCAAATTTGCCTGGCGCCCAGTAGTTAAAACGAAGACCCAGAGTGGCTATAATGCCTTTATAAGTGATCCTGTCCTGGAAGAAAATTCCACCTTCAATGGGTCTGGCCAGCCAGATGTCGTTGCTGCTGCCTATACTAAGAGAAGGTGTAGAAGTAGTATCATTGATAACTATAGGGGCTCCAACCCAGGGACGGCTTACATCCACCCACTGGTATTCGGTAAATGTATTTTGCAAACCAAAACTGAATTCATTAGCCTTATTGGGAATATAAGTGGCTTTTAGGTTTACAGTGTATTCCTGGGCATAGTGGTCGTGCCAAACGGGTGTTATCCCTCCGTTGTTAGTCAAGCCGCCATCACTGGGATTTACAAAAAGTATTCCGGGAGGAAGGTCTATAAGATCAAAAATGTCAACCGGGTATGTAATGATATTATCCTCGTCCAGTATCTGGTCTACAGATTCCGTTCTGAAGGCTCTTCCATTGGCATCGGCCCTTAAGTTGGTAAACAATCTTCCAAGAGAAAGACTCAACCCCCAACTCTTAGTGATGAGGTGATTGATATTGATTGCTGTGAGGTTAGAATGATGGGTATAGGTAGTAGCATTATCTAAATTGAGGCTGCGGGAATACTGAAAGCCAGGGGTGAGAATAGCATCAAAACCGACAATTTGCAGGGTGCGGGTATTCTGATTGATGTTAAGCGAATGCTGATTGGTAATACTGATCTTGGTACCGGGTTTTAGCTGATAACTCAGTTTCAGGGTATGAGTATAAGAGTTGGTTTGGCGAGGAGCCCAAAACTCAGGGTTTTCAGAAAAAAGTGAGCTTTGGATCTGATCAGCCGTAGCTCCAAAGTATTCGTCCGTGAGAAAAATACTTCCACTGGTAAACAGTTTTAACTTGCCATTGGTAAAAGGGATTGGGGTGCCTAGACTCATTTCAACCCTGTCCGTATTAAAGGACGAAGCAATATCACTGCTTCCGAGGTAGTCTCTTTGCCAGCTTCCGGAAATTTCAAATTTGTCTCCCCCTTCGCGTATAGTGGTGTTAACCACACCGGAGCTTCCTCCTCCAAATTCAGCACCTGCCCCGCCAGTTATCAGATTTACATTGGAGATGGAACTACTGGAAACATCAACGCCAAAGCCAGTTCCGGCAAGAGGGTCCTGTGCACTAATACCATCTACTATGTATTCGGTTTCATAAACCCTGGCTCCTCTGATCTGTAGTCCGTCCTGGGTTTTCACTACCCCAGCTTGCATTTCCAGCACTTCCTGTACGTTGCGAACGTTCATTTCCGCAATTTCTTCCTGTTTGATGCTTACTTCAGAAGCGGCCAACTCGAGATTTATCTGGCTGGAACGGCCTACTACCGTAACCTCGTTAAGTGATTCTGTCTGCTCCTTAAGAATAACGTCAAGGGTCTTATTTTCGCCTGCTGTGAAACGGATACCATTGTATATTTTGGTTTCGTAGCCAATAAATTGGACTTTTATTTGGTAGTCATTGGGTTTAATCCCGTTAATGGTGTAATTACCATTAATATCAGCGGCAGCACCTTTATATGTTCCAACCAAAGTTATAGAAGCACCAATGAGAGGCTGTCCGTCAGAGGCATCAGTGATTGTACCTGAAAGAGATGCCGTTTCCTCCTGAGCATAAAGGCTATATGTTACCAGGATTATCTGGAAGCAGATTAATATTTTTTTGCTAAAATTCATTGACCAGTATTTCTTCGAGGAAGGTTTGTAAGCTGCTGGCATCTCCAGCATAATCATGCAATTGAAGGCCGAAAAATATTTGATTGATCACATTACCAGGTCTTCTTACTGTGGCAACAGTATTGGTTCCCGTCCAGCCCTGTAGCTTGAGGAGTTGGCCCCGGTAAAAGTTTTCAGCATCGGAGGTGGCGGTAATCGGAACAATACCCGTTTGCACACTGGCAGGAATAAGCTTGGGTAAGCTGGGTAATATCAGGGGAACCAATCCACTGTCTGGCGGAACTACTCTGGCCTGACCTGAATTGGAAACAACAAGGCCAGCAATAGGATAGGGGCCGGTTAATTCTGAAATGTCAGCGTCTGTGGCAAAACTGGTTGTTATCAGCGACTTACCTCCTATATTAGCAAAGCTTTGAATAACAGGGGCCATGAAGCTTAGAATAGTTGTATTTCGACCTGTGACAGCATTGGTAAAGGTTTCCCGGCCGGTATTAAAAAATATTTTGTTGTAAAGACTGACAAGCAATGTCATAGTTGGATCCCAATACTTAGGCAGTTGTTCCCCGCTGATATCAGCCCCCAGATTCAGCATGTCGTATTCTATAGGGAAGTTATTAAAAAAGGTATTATATTGATCTGTTATTGACTGCACATCGCCTGAAATCCAGAGTAATTTGGCATTGGGGGTTTTGTTTTTATAAAAGAATACTTCAGCGGTGTCGGGTTCGCCATAAGTGCCGGCATTATCAACGGCCCTTATCTGGAGGTAATTATCGGCATTGGCTTCAATTCCGCTAATCAAGTCAGGTTGGGCATTACTTTGAGTACCGTAGTATACTCTGGCAGTGGCAGGGCCAGTAGTAACACTGGTGTCAATTACAAAAGATATGAGTTGTTCTCCGAGACTTAGCGGATACCAGTCTCCATTATTAAATCTCACTTCCACGCCTTCTATGGTAGCATCGCCATCGGGATCCGTAGCTTCCCAGTAAAAAGTAGCTACACATAAAGCAGTGTCCCCGGGGCTGCGATCATTGTCAAAACTGGCAACAGGAGGGCTGTTTTTAAGCGGTATTCGTAAAAAAGCAGGGGTTGGGTCAACGGCATTGTTGTTATCAATGGAGCGGACATAAAAATCAACGTCTGCAAATTGCAGACCTGTCGGTATGGTAAATAAAATGGTAGAATCCTGGGTTTGAGTATAATTCCAGTTTTCATTGTCGGTAGAAATCTCGAAGCCGGTAATGAAACCATCAGCATCGGTGCCAAACCAGGTCAATCTTACTGATGAGTTTAAACGGTCTTCACCATCAAGGTCTATGCTTTCGATACTTATTTTAGTGTCAGGAGCTACATTTTCTTTAAAATCTCCTTTTACACAAGAGCTCAAAACAAAAAAACTGCTTAAAGCAATAAGACGAAACAGGGAAATCAAGTTTAATTGTAAAACTTTTTTCCTCATAACAGCAGATTGGAATAATTTAATGAGGCCCCTCAAAGGGGCCTCATTAAAGGTTTATATTATTTGGTGATGATCACTTTGTGTGTGCTAAGAACACTATTGCGATCATCTGAAACTTTTAAAATGTAAACACCGGGAACCAGTTGGCTAACATTCATTTCAATCCTACCCTCTCTGTTTTGGGATGATTTAGATAGCAGTATTTTACCATCTATACCGTGAAGTTTAGCGGAGATGTTTTCGGCTGAAGCTTCGATGGTAATATTGGTGCTGGCCGGGTTGGGATAAATGTTTACTGATCCAAAGCTTTCAACTTCACTGATAGAGAAGAAAGGGGTCATACAAGTTGAGTTATCCAGGGTAACACCACTGATGTTATCAAAGTCGAAGTTATTACGGGGGGTCAGTTTAAAATTACCGAATGAGTAATACAACAAGCCGGTAATGCCATCCATGGTAATGCTAGTATTTGTAATGACCGGAGGAAAAGCCATTATACCATCGTCAGTGGCCCATGAAGGGTCGGTCACCAATTGTACGTAAAGAGAAGACTGAGCACTGTTTCCATCCTGGCGACCGGCAAGTATCCTGCGGGAATCACCTTCACCGGTTAAACCAGGAGCGTTAGCTACGCGGTATTCGGCAAAGCCGGCATCTTCGTCAGAAACTACGATCTGGCCATTGGGATTTTCATAAGTAACCAGCATGCTCTCGTATTTTTCATACTCATTGATCTCCGTCATATCAGAAGGATCGAGAATGATAGGGTCTACTTCAGCGCCAACGCCAAGACTGGTCACACTTTGAACTGTCATTACGGTAAAGCCGAATGATTCTGAAATTGCACCCGTAACTTCAATACCCTCATTGCGGTAAACTGAGTTAAGGTCTAAGCTCGATCTCAAAGCCAAACCGGCATATTCGGTAGCGGAAGTATCCTGGATGTAAACGTAACCCAGGTCACAATCGCGGTTAGCAGCCGTAACAAAACCCCTTACGGTAACGGTTTGACCGTCAAGAGGAGAACTGCCCGTGGCGTCAAATGGAGTTTGTATATCGGAAATAGTCAGTATTCCATCACGTACAAGAACAATGGCAGTATTTTGAGTTTGTCCTGTGGGGGTAGTGGGATAGGTAGATACATTTTGAGCATCATCTTCAGCTTCTATATAGTATCGTACCAAAGAACTATCAGCTTGAGCAGGTATGGTATATTCATAGATGTTTCCGGAAGTATTGGTCATGGTAGCCTGGGTAAAAGCGCTAACAGGAGCAGTGGGATTGGCAGACCAATAAATTGAGACCGAATTAACAGTGCCATCCGGATCTGAGATATCTGCTGTTATTTGAATAGGATCGCCACTGGTAGGAACAACCGGGGAATTAGCCACATTAGTTATTGAAGGGGGAAGACTGGCTACAGTAAAATGAGAGGGTTTAAAAGGGTGAATTGCGTAACCGTTGCCTGTACCTCCTGCACAACCATTGGATAGATGTTCTACAACACCTATTATTGACGAGTAGAAAGTACCGACAGCAGGGGCTACAAAAGAACCTGTAGAGCTAGGGGAATTTGGGTTAAGAGTCTGCCAGGTGGTAAGTTTCATGGCAAGGAAAAAATCATCGATCAAAATAGCATTGCCGGCTGAATCAGTTACAACGAAGTTAATTCTTGCCGTAGTACCACTACCCTGAGGAATAAGGTTAGAAACAGTAACATTCTTTATTTCGATAAAACCGCCTTCCCAGGGTTGGCCGGTGCTTATTTGGTTTACCTGATTAGCATCGTTTAGATCACCAACCGGAACTACAGCAGGGGTAAAGGTTGGAAAAGTAGTAGCAGACAGCACGGTAATGGAGTTATTATCTAGCGGCTGGAACTGGGTAGCACCTCTGAACATACCTACTACGCCTGTAACCTCTAAAAGGTCTCCTTCTATGTAAGTGGTGAAATCATCTGTAGCCTGGCTGGTTCCCCAGTTTACGCCCATTACTTCGAGTCCGGTTCTGGGGCCTACAGCACCTCCATTGGCACTGTCATTCATCCAAATAAACGGACGAATACCGTTGGCTCCACTAATTGAACCAGATGCGTTTTCACATAAACCGCCATCTGTAACCACATAGCCAACAAAGGTTACGGTATCCAGATAATAAATTGAAGTATCATTACAATTGGCCAAATCTACAGGAGTGTTTATGTCCATAATCGAAACAACCGGATAAGGTTGTGCGTAAAGGCTTGCAGTTATAAAAGCTGCAGTTAGAAGAGTAAAAAGATTTCTCATAGGATTGGGTGTTTATTTAATTATTACAAATTTTCCGGTTTGCGATTTTCCGGTTTCTAGGTCTTCAACGGAGAACATGTACAGCCCTCTGCTTATGATCTGGTTTTCAGATGACAAAAGATCCCAGGCGTGTTCTCCTCCGGAAAAACGGTTATCTTCATTTTGTTCAGCCCCAAAGGTCCGGAACCAACGTATATCGCTGCCATTGTTGGTTTCTGAATTATGACGGATTTCATCAATGAAATCCCCTCCTACAGTGTAGATACGGATAATACACCTAGCCGGAAGATTGGCGAAAATTATTTTGCGGCTTTCTTCCTGAAAGTTGGAGATACCTTCCCAGGCTGCTCCGTAATAGTAGGGGTTGGGATAAACAAAAGGTTTGCTATTCTCAATGTCATCATTCGGGGCAGTTCCGGTAAATGCCCTGAAATCATTGATCAGAAAACTCGATTCGAGCGAAGCTATCCCTCTTTCTTCATCCCCGGTATCGAAAGCAGAAATAGCTACAGCATATTGCCATCCATTAGAAACATTATCAATGGTATACTTATAAATATACTCGTTGGTATCTCCCGGAAAAAAAACGGCTTCATCGAGCCTGATGCTTTCAAACCCCGTTTCAAAGAAGAGCCCATTGCCAGGGTTGTCATACTGGGCGATCAGGGTTAAATTATTAGTCAGGTCAGAAGGTCCCTGAACGTCAAAGCCCAACTTGGAAAGATAAACTCTGTAACCTTCAAAATCTTTTTCATTGCTGATGGGATCAATAGAATTACGGGAGTTATCAGCCCAGTAGATCTCTATTTTATTATCACTGGTAAAAACTTTAGTGCGCGGAGGATCAGGAGGGGCAGGCAGAGAAAAACGGGTAATCTGGCCATCTCCATCTATGTCTTCATCATTATCGAGTATACCATTAAAATTAACATCTTCTCCAATGTAAGTCTCCTGGGCAAAAATGGCATTATTGATCAGGTTTTGTCTCTGGAACAGGTTGTTGTCGCTGTTAGGGTTACCGTCTTCGTTCTTTTTGGCCAGTATGTAAGCAAAGGTGATGTTTACCTCATCACCGGGCTCAAAATTGGCAAAAGGCCCGGCACCTACCAGATCGGATCGGTTTCCGGCAGCATTTAAAGCAGCCTGGTAATCTCTGTTTCCCGGGCAACCGGGATCACTGGGATCGATCCAGCAAGGGCTTTCGTTTAAACCAATATTTAATTTGTCATAGCGGCCATTTTCTCCGGATGGAGCGGCAAACTCAGCCGTGAAATCATTAAATACCCAGGCATTGTAGGTAACTTCAAAGTTTTCTTCTTCAAATTGATTGGTAATAATATTGAAGTTACTGTCAATATCCGGGTGGTGGAAACCTTCTTTGTCATTGGCTCCCAGGAACATCTGGCCAATATAACTTTCGGTAAAACCAAGGTCACCGGCAGCGTCATAGCAATAGGCGAGCTTATAGTCTTCCATATAGCCGTTTCCACCTTTGTTGTAAAAATCGGAACCTCCGGCCCCGGCAGGAGTAACATTCACATTTCTTATTACCGTATTATTCCATAGGCCCACGTATAGATTCTCATAACTGTCATTTCCTACATTTTTAATATTGAGATTTGCAAAGATCACAAAGTCGGAAAAATTGAAATTCCAATTATAAGTTTCCATTTCGATCAGCAGTCCCATACCATTATGAGCAGTACCTCCAACCCTGATATTGGTGCCGGGATAGAACTCAACAGTATCGGTCAAGATAGCTACAAAATCCTGATGCGAAACAGCAGAAGCATTGTAAAAGCGACTGTCGAACAAGGAGCTTTGCTCTTCCAAAGGTGTAATGGCAATAGTTTCAAAGCCTCCTGCCCCAGTTGAATAACCTGCGGGGGCATCGAGTGCAGAAGTAGTTACAGATATGGCACCACCATTTCGCTTCCCACCTACCCAGATGCCACCTTCAAAAAGGTGCTCAATGCCTGAGCCTGCAGGGTATTCGCAACTTGGATTGCCCGTGCCATCCCTGTAGCCATCCAATGAGTTCCCAAATGTGCCAAAATTGCTGATGGCCATGCGTACGTTGGAAACGGAGGTAAGCTTGGTCTCATATTCCTGAGCCTCAATACTAATGCTCAAAATGATGAGAACAGATAACAGTGTTTTTTTCAGGTAGGTCATTATCGTTTAATCAGCTTTTTGGTAACGGATAAGCTTTTGTTATCAGTAACATTGAGCAGATAAATACCAGCCGGCCAGTTCTTACTTTCAACTGTCAGGGGAATATCAGTATTCCAATAGGTCGAAAAAATGGACTTCCCCGTTAGATCGATTATATTGACTTTGAAGTTTTTACGATCAAATCCTGAAAGGCTCAGCTTCAGATTACCATCTACTGGGTTGTTGAATTTCAGTAGCTTGTTGAGCATATCGTACTCACTGATACCGATATTGGATTTTTGGATTTCTACCTCTAAAGTAATAGGGAGGTGATCGCTAAAATCATAAAGGGAACGCGCAATATTGGAAGGAACCAATGAGTTATTCTGAAAGTTGAAATTACTGTTACAACAACCGTTTCCGGCATCCTGGCCTACTATGCGGTAGCGGTAATAATTCATTTTACTGCTGCCGCTTATAATAGCATCCGATACCAGGAAATGGTCAAAGCGATCGTCCATTCCACCACCAGAAAAGCATCCGCCAGGAGAGGCATGAGTGCTTTGGGTATGGTAAAGTGAGTAAGTACTATTATTATTCCAGTTTCCAAACCCATTCAAGGGGTCGTTCAGGTTAATGCTGGGATTGCTGGTGTAATTGGTGAATTTTCTGTAGGCAGCTTCGGTAGACGAATACACATTGAGATCGCCACAGAGAATGATATTATCATCGGAAATATTGTTGTCAATATAGTCCATAATGGCTTCAGCTGCCAGCTCTCGGGTTGACTGGTCAGAACTGCTGGAACCTGCTTTTAGGTGAGCGGCTGCTACGGTAAAAAAAACTGTATCGGCACCGTTTGCAAGCTTGGGGTCTTTGTAATATAGCCGGTAAAAATCTATGATCCTGGTAAGAGGAAAATTGTTTTTATCGCGTTCAACGATGTTCTGTTCCAGCAAAACAAATTTGTTGCTGTCGTAATACAGCATATTCACAATGTCACTGAAAGAATTATTGGTATATGCCGCTGCCTGGTATTTGCTTATGCCGTTGGTATTGAGAACATTATCCCTTAGAAAGTTGGCGGTAATCGGGCTGGCGCCCAGTTCGTTAACTACAAAAATATCGGGATTCACATGATGTACAATACTCTCAAGGTCCTGATCGCGCACTGGAGGGTTGACACTGTGGGTACACGGTATACCTGTGGCACGGTAATACATGATGTTGTAGCACATGATCTTTACAGTGTCGGTCTGAGCGGATACGGAAAGGCAAGATAATATGAAGAAAGAATGTAAAAGTTTTCTCATCCGCTTGTTCCCAAAATATCTTTGCGCAAAGATAACCAGCTACACGCTGATTTTATGAGCCGGATGTTAAGGCAATCTTAATTTTTGTCAATGTAAGATGTGTCCTCTTCCCATTCAAATATTATTTTTTCTTCAGGTTCCGGGGGCTGTTTTTTTTCTTTAAAAAGTGAACGTATTTTTTTACCCTGTTCCCGTATTTCTTCTATTATAGATTTGCCCAAAGTTTTTTTGTCGATTGTGATCTCTGGTTTATCAGCCTGGCCAAACATGCGAACTGGTATTTTGGGGTTGTCCCCTTTCTCAACTTCCACCAGGTGTTCATCAAATTCTTTGTTACCCTTCCTGAGTTTTCTTTGCCCAAACAGGAGATCGCTCATTTTTAACTTAATGGTGTAATCGATATAGTTTGCAAAAGTGTGTTTACCACTCAATTGCAGATCGAGTACATTACTGCTGACCTGCATTTCAGGGATAATTATTTCTGAATTCTTTATAGTGATGTGATTAGTTAACGTGGCAAACCTGACATTTTGAAGTTCTTTGATATCGGAGAAACGGGACAAGGCTTCCAGGGGCTGATAGTTTTTAAGGCTTCCATTGGCGATACTCATATCAGCCTCCAATTCTACTGAGGCTGGGTCTACCTTTAGTTTATGATTAAGTAATCCTTTCATCTGTAAATCCGTATTGGTGGTGCCGTAGATGTTTTCGGCAAGAATGGCCTCCTGTCCAAAATTTTTAAAACTCACAAAGAGTTTATTGATATCTATGTCATCTGCTTTGAGGCTTACAAAAACGGGGTAAGGCAGACCGGAAGTAGCGTCTATTTTAAAACTTCCCTGGTAGGATCCTCCATCGGCTTCTAAACTTATGGTATTGGCGGAAATACGTCCTCTATTGATGTTGAGGTTGGCGGTGATATTTCGGGCGTTGAAATTCTGGAATTTTAAGCGATCAATTTGCAGGTCGAGGTCTAACAATAGCGATTTGGTAAAACTCAGCGAATAACTTCCCGGTTTTTCAGAATTCGGTATTAAAAAATCATCCAGTACAATTTCCTGGGAAATTACTTTAGCGTATACCGAAATAGTTTCATGATCAAAAAAAACAGAATTCAGCACATTTTCAAAATAACCTTTCATGTAGAGGTCACTCTCCCCTTTTTTGAGGTAGAACTGATCAATTTTGAAAAGATTATTACTTAACACCAGATCGCTATTTAAATGGGATATTATTTGGTTGGAATTTGCAAAGGAAAAACTCACATCTTTTAAGCTGATCGTTCCATCAGTTTGAGCGCGTTTAAGTTCCTGGGTGGAGATATTTTTAAGGGAACTAAAGCGATTTTTGAAACGTGCATTGATGATGGCCCTGCCTTTAACATTTTCCAGGGTGTCAATAGAGGTGAAGCTGAGATATTCTTCTAAGGAAAGGTCGCTCCTGAGTTCCAACTCAAGAAGGGGGCTTGAAAAGTCGTTAACAGCAAAGGAGCCTTCAAAAACACCGCTTTCTCCTTTTCCTCTGATCTCACTGAGCTTCAGGTCGCTTTTCCCATTTTTTAATTCATAATAACCTTCACAGTAAATATTTTTAAAGGCACTTTCCCTGATTCCTTCCAAAGATGCTTCTTGGGTTAAAAAACTAAGTTTAGCATAAGGTTTTTTCCCCTTTGGGAAATCCAATTCACCTTTCAACTCTGTTTCTCCTGATAATTGTATGCCATGTAGCTTTATCCATCCCTGGCTTTTAGCCAAAGAAATGATATTATCCCATTTAATATTGCTTCCGCTTGCAGTGACGCTGGTATTTTCACCGGTAGAAAGTACACTAAAATCGAATGGGATTTTTCCTGCCAGAATATTTCCTTCTCTGATGTTGAAAGTATCCTTTTTATTTGCCAGGTTGAGCTCAATAGCTAAAGGAACCTGAGTTAGAAATGTGTCGTTTTTTACAATAAAATTATCGAGTAATATGCTGGCATCGGTTTCCAGGAAATATTTGTCGGCTTCTACAAAACCCGATAAAGAAAGTGCTTTGGTAAAAAAAGTGGTTTTAACATTGGCAGAATTCTGGAAAGTGCTTTTCATGTTCCGGAACTCTACTTCCTCCAATTCAAAGATGCTACCGGACGAAACGTTATCTTGCTTCCAAATCCGGTAATTATAGGTGCCTTTTTTGACTTCAGCAATATTTAATATGCCCTCTTCAATAGATATTTTTTTGAAGCTGAGCTGCGAGAAAATAATACGCCATAAGTCAAACTCCAGGAAAATGTTATGAGCAAAAAGGAGGGTGTCTCTTTCTGGGCTGTTGAAGCCATTAGTGTATACATCTTCGAGCAATAATGATGCAGAAGGGAACTTTCGTATACTCACCCGGAGCTTTTGCACTTTGATTGGTACAGCTAACTGATTGTTAATTTCTTCTATAGCAGCCGCCTTTATATTGTCGCTGAACAAGTATAATACAAGGGTAAAAGTCCCTACAGCAAGCAATAGGAGTATCAAAGAAAATTTAAAAAACTTCAACAGAAATTTTTTCATGAAATGAAAGCTTATCTTCTCAAAGAACGCAAATTGTCTGGGTCAAGTCTTTTTTCAGGATATAAAAAAACCCTTGGAAATCAAGGGTTTTTTTTAAAAGCATGCAATACTGTTAAGACTGTTGTACTTTATAGCCATGCTTTTCAAGGAATTTGATTTTTTCCTCAATTACTTTGTGAGCGCGCTTTTCAATCTCCTTATTGATGTTTGACTTCATTGCTTCCAATTCTTCAATTGAAAGCTTGCCCAAAAACTGAGAAGCGAATAACGCCTTAAGTGTTTTGTTGTTGTTTTGGTTTTCCCGAATAGTGTTGACTAACACTCCCGGTGTCACTTTTCCTTTTGCCATGATTAATTATGTATTAAATTTAAGCAAAACTATACATATATTTTTTAAATAATGAAATAGTTTGATTGATAATTATTCACATCATTTTTAAGAAATCTATTTCTTTCTTATTTAAGAACCGCCATTGCCCCCGGTTAAGTCTCTTCTTGGTAATACCGGCAAAAAACACCCTGTCGAGACTTACTACTTCATAATTCAGGCTTTCAAATATTCTCCTCACTATGCGGTTTCTTCCACTGTGAATAACCAGGCCAACGTGATTTCGGCCTTTGCCTTCAACGTATGATATTTCATCAACTTTGATGGGGCCGTCATTTAATTCTAATCCTTCTTCTATTTTATGATAGTCACTTTTAGCGAGATTTTTATCCAGTACAACCTGATAAATTTTACGTGCACCATGAGAAGGATGGGTGAGTTTTTTAGCGAGATCGCCATCGTTGGTAAAAAGCAATACTCCGGTTGTCTTTCTGTCTAAACGCCCTACTGGATAGATTCTTTCACTACCGGCATTAGCTACTAATTCCATTACCGTTTTACGTGCTTTTGGATCATCAACGGTTGTAATAAAACCTTTTGGCTTATTTAATACAATATATACTTTTTTTTCGGGGGCTATCAGTGAGCCATTAAATTTAACTTCATCAGTGGGTTTAACTTTATAACCCATTTCTGTAATAATTTTTCCATTTACTTCGACTAGTCCTGTTTTTATAAGATTATCAGCTTCTCTTCTCGAAGCAATACCAGCATGAGCCAGATATTTATTAAGTCTTAATAAATCATCTTCTTGAACTTTGACTTTTTCTTTTTGCCGGTAAGGTGTATTTCTCCTTCTTTTATTAGAATCCATTCCTGTTGTGTTCTCAATTAATTTTTAGCTTAAGGGTAAAAGGCTTCCTTGATGTGTTCAATTTTCAATTCAGCTTTATACGTTATAGCTATAATGTCAAGCCTGACTTCGTTTTCGAGGGCATTATTATCCATATAGGCATTGGCGGCTTTTATAAGATGCTTTTGTTTTGCCCTACTTACAAACTCTTCCGGCCCACCAAAAAAATCACTACTGCGGGTTTTAACCTCAACAATCACCAGTTGATCGTCATCCAAAGCGATAATGTCGATCTCTTCTTTACCAAAACGCCAGTTTGTTTCTAGTATCTTATAACCGAGCTTCAAAAGGTAGTCTTTCGCAATAATTTCTCCTTTTTGGCCAAGGTTATAGGATTCAGACATGGCTAAAGCTCAATTTTACCGTATCGGCTACCTCAAAAGTTACTTCCCTTCCAAAAATGAGGCTGCAATTATTACTAATGTGTCCGGCAGGAAAACCAAAACTAACCGGAAAATTAAAACCTTCTACAGCTTCCCATATAATTTCTTCTGCAGTTTTTCCAAAGGGTATATCATTGTCATTCATATCAGTCATACCGCCAACAATCAACCCTTTTATATTATCAAAATAAGCATTCCTCTTGAGGTTCTGTATCATCCGGTCTATATGATAAAGGTATTCGTCCAGATCTTCCAGGAAAAGAACACAGCCTTTTGTGTTCATTGAAGTTGTCGATCCCAATTGGCTGTATAATACCGACAGATTTCCCCCCGTTAACAAGCCTTTGGACGAGCCTTTTACATTTAGAGAGTGTGAATTGATTTCATAACTTACAGGTTTGCCGGTAATAACACTCCTCAATGATTGAAGAGCAGAGGCACTGTTGGTATCGAAATTAATCGGCATAGTAGCATGCAAGCTTTCAAGTCCTTCGTTGTATAATCGGTTTAATAGCACGGTAACATCGCTGTAACCAATAATCCATTTCGGATTTCTTTTCAGGCTTTCCGTATTCAGGTGGTCTACTATCCTAATAGTACCGTAACCGCCTCTGGCGCAAATGATAGCCTTTACAGAGGGATCATCAATATAGTTTTGCAGATCGGCCAGGCGTTCCTCGTCTGTACCGGCATATTGATGATGCCTCTTAAAAAGATTTTTGCCAGTAACGACTTTAAACCCCCAATCTTGTAAAATACTAATGGCAGGCTGTAGTTCTTCCCGGCTTATTTTTCTTGCCGTGGAAACAATTCCTATCTTATCACCGGATTTAAGAGCTTCAGGCGTTATCAAATATCAGTGTTTTTCCAACTTGCGAAGGTACATCTGAATAGTGTTTTCCAATCCAAAATACAAAGCATCAGAAATAAGGGCATGTCCTATAGAAACTTCGAGAAGCTCGGGGATTTTTTCGGCAATGTAAGCCAGGTTGTCTAGGTTAAGGTCATGCCCGGCATTGATACCCAGCTCGTTTTTATGAGCTACTTCTGCGGCATAGACATAAGGAGCTACGGCATTTTCAGGGTCTTTTAAATATCCTTTAGCATAATCCTCTGTATAAAGCTCTACCCGGTCAGCCCCGGCTTTTTTGGCATTTTCAATAAAGTCTTCGTTGCATTCCATAAAAATAGAAGTGCGAATGGCATGAGACTTAAACTCTTGTATACATTCTTTCAAAAAGGAAAAATGCTCAATGGTATTCCAACCGGCATTGGAAGTGAGAACTTCCGGTGGATCTGGAACCAGAGTTACCTGATGAGGCTTAACTTCAAGTACCAGGTTCATAAACTTTTTACTGGGATAACCTTCTACATTGAACTCAGTTGTGATCAATGGTTTTATTTCCTTTACATCGCTGTACCTGATATGCCTTTCATCAGGCCTTGGATGAACAGTGATTCCCTGTGCCCCGAATCGCTCACAATTTTTAGCGGCTTCTGCAACATGAGGCATATCGCCACCCCTGGCATTGCGCAACGTGGCAATTTTATTGATGTTTACCGACAGTTTAGTCATAGGTGGCAAAGATAAAAACCTTATGTTTGTCAGGTATGAATGTAGGCAAGCATCTGTTGAACGATATAAAGCCTCTCAAGCCCCTGGAGAAGGTAAAAGATGTGCTTGATTTAATGGAAGAGCTTAAATTTTCACACTTGCCTGTGGTAGATGATGAGAGAAAATACCTGGGTTTGATTTGTGAAGATGATCTGCTGGAAGTAGAAAATGAGGATTCTCCTCTAGGTCAATACCCCCGTTTTTTTCGCTCTTATGCCATTAGCTTAACTTCCAACCTTTTTGAGGCTATTAGAATAATTGGAAAAGGGAATCTCAGTTTATTACCTATTGTTGATCAGGAGGGAGTATACCAGGGGTACTTATCCCCCCTTGAGGTTATTCAGGATCTGGGTCGTCAGTTGACTTTTTCGGAAAGTGGTAGTGTTTTGATACTGGAACTGGCAGTTAGGGATTTCCAGCTTTCGCAGGTTTCTCAAATTATTGAGTCTGAAGACGCTAAAATAATAGGGTTTAATTTAACCAGTGGTGAAGATGATAAGCTTCTATTGAATCTCAAGATCAACACCAAAGACCTGAGCCGGATACTCAAAACCTTTGAGCGCTACAATTACAGAGTAATTGATGTATTTCACGAGAGTCTTTTTGACGAGACTTTAAGCGACCGTTACGAGTCTTTACTCAAGTATTTAAATATGTAAGCTTTGAAAATAGCTGTATTCGGAAAATCTTTTACTCCCGAATCGCGGTCATACGTAGAAACCCTTTACGAAGATCTTACTGCTGCTAATGTAGAATTGAGGGTTTTTTCGCGTTTAAACCATTTCATTGAAGACCATTGCAACCTTAACCTTCGGTTCCAGGAGTTCAATTCGTATGAAGAATTGATGGCTTTCCAGCCTGACTTTCTTATCACTTTGGGAGGAGATGGTACCATACTGGATGCCATAACCTATGTACGTAATTCAGGGGTGCCAATTTTGGGAATCAACATAGGCAGGCTGGGATTTTTATCAAATGTTAGTAAAGAGAAAATCAGTAAAGCGGTTAAGGCACTTACCAGTGGCAAGTATGTTATTGATGAACGTTACGTTTTAAAGCTAAATACAGATGCGGTAGATCTGGATATGAATTTTGCGTTAAACGAAGTTACGGTAAGCCGGAAGGATACCACCGCTATGGTTACTGTTCATACCTGGATCAATGATGAATACCTCAACAGCTATTGGGCAGATGGTTTAATTATAGCAACACCTACTGGTAGTACTGGCTATTCGCTGAGTTGTGGAGGGCCTATTATCATGCCAGGTTCAGAAAGTTTGGTTATAACTCCGATTGCGCCACACAATCTCAACGTCCGTCCTTTCGTTATTCCCAACAGATATAATATCAGACTTAAAGTAGAAGGCAGGGAAAAGCAGTTTTTGGTTTCTCTCGATTCCAGGATTTACTCCATAGAATCAGGTTCTGAACTCGAAATAAGCCTAGGCGGGTTTAAGGTAAAAATGGTAAAAACCGAAGTACAGGAGTTTACCACCACCCTTAGAAATAAATTACTATGGGGATTGGATCGTAGGAATTGAGGTAATGCTTAAAAAGGCTCCTTCTATTTGGTTATATTTGCGGTCATTTTCAGAAAATGTGGTTTAAAAGGTTCATTTTCAAAATATTATTTGTCAGTTTTTGCACTGTTCTCAATGCTCAGTATTCTGAGGTAGGAGTATTTGGCGGAGCGAGCAATTTCATTGGAGACGTGGGTAATTATTCCATTCATGTGCCCCAGGGATATGCCGCGGGACTTTTTTTTCGCTATAATTTCGACAGGCATTGGGCTCTTAGGGCACAAATAAACTACGGATATATACGCAATGCCGACAGCCTCTCTAACTGGCCTTCGAGGGTTAATCGCAATCTGCATTTCGAATCGCCTATTTGGGAAGGGGCAATTATAGCAGAATTCAACTTTTTGGAGTATGAACCCGGTACCAAACACAATCATACCCCGTATATTTTGGGAGGGTTTGGTATTTTTTCATTTAATCCCCGGGCTGATTACCAGGGCGAGACATATGATCTTCAGGAATTGGGCACTGAAGGCCAGGGAACCAGCGCTAATCCGGATGGGTTCTATCCCTTAGCCTCCAGTTTTTTCCTGTTTGGCTTTGGCTACAAGTTTGCCATAGGTCGCTTTACTTCTTTGGGCATAGAGAGTACTTTCAGGAGTACCAACACCGATTATCTGGATGACGTAAGCGGACTTTATGCCGACCCCGATGTGATAGCTGCACGAAACGGAGCTGTAGCAGCAGCATTGTCCGATCGCAGTCTTACCCAAAGCGATAAGGAAGGTGTGCTCCGGGGCAACCCAGCCAATAACGATTGGTATGTATTCACCGGTATTACTATTCAGTTTATGTTTGATGAGCTATATGAGAAGTGTGCAAGTTTTGTAGATCGATGAGCATCAAAGAAGAAATAAAGAATTATAATGTTCCGCAGCATATAGCAATTATAATGGACGGCAACGGACGTTGGGCTAAAGATAAGGGACTACTGCGGGCACTAGGTCACGAAAACGGAGTGGATGCTCTGAGAAAAATAGCCACTGCTTCTGCCGAAGCCGGAATAAAGTTTCTAACAGTATATGCCTTTTCCAGCGAAAACTGGAAAAGACCCCGGACTGAAGTTAATGCTTTGATGAGTTTATTGGTGTCTAGTTTAAAGAAAGAACTTAAAACACTAATGGATAACGATATCAGGCTGAATGCTATTGGTAATACATCTAATTTACCAGCCAGGTGCTTCAGGGAACTGAAAGAGGTAATGCGAAAAACAGCAGCTAATAAGCATATGGTTCTCACGCTGGCTCTTAGCTACGGTTCCAAGGAAGAAATTGTAAAGGCTACTACCGAAATTGCACAAAAGGTAAAAGAAGGAACAGTTGATTTGGAAGATATAAACGAAGAGTTTTTTGAAAAGCACCTCTACACAAGCGATATGCCCCATCCCGACCTCCTCATCAGAACCAGCGGGGAATACAGGATCAGCAATTACTTACTTTGGCAGATCGCTTATTCGGAGCTCTATTTTGTAGATAAACTTTGGCCCGATTTTAATGAGGAAGACCTTTATGAGGCTATTTCAGATTATCAAAAAAGGGAAAGAAGGTTTGGAAAAATTAGTGAGCAACTAAACCCATAACATAAGCCGGATGCGTATACTGTTTTTCTCTTTAGCAGCGTTGCTATATGTTTCTTTTGCCCAGGCTCAGATTTCCTCTTCTAAAAGCTTACAGGAACTGGCTCTGGAACCATCACGCCAGTACGAGATCGGAGGTATAATTGTTACTGGCTCTGCCAACCTCGACAGGCAGGTTATACAGCTTATAGCTGGTATAAACGTAGGAGACAAAATATATCTGCCGGGGGATGAAACCTCCAAAGCCATTAAGAATCTGTGGAAGCAAAAGCTATTTGACGATATTGGCATTTACGTCACCGAGATAAAAGGGAATATCGCTTTCCTCGAGATACGTTTAAAAGAGCTGCCCAAACTTAGTTTTTACGGGATCAGGGGAGATCTATCCAAATCAAAGAAGAATGATCTGCGTGAAGAACTCAACCTCAGCCGCGGAGTCATTGTTACTGAAAATCTAATCATCAATACCGAGAATATTGCCCGCCAGTTTTTTGTGGACAAAGGCTATTTAAATGCAGAAGTAGAAGTTGGCAAACGACCCGATACCACCGAAAGCAATGCCGTTATATTAGAGATAAATGTAGACAGGGGTGAAAAAGTAAAGATCAGGGATATTAACTTTTACGGCAACACGGATCTGGGAGATAAAAAACTCAGAAAGTCCATGAAAGAAACTAAACGCAAAAGAATATGGAACATCTTTAAATCTTCTAAATTCATTCGTGAAGAATATGAGGAAGACAAGCGCAAAATAATAGAAGAATACAATAAAAATGGTTACCGCGATGCCCGTATAGTTAGTGATTCCATTTATAAGGTTGAGGATGACAGAATAGCCGTTGACATCACTGTGGAAGAGGGTAGAAAATACTATTTTAGAAATATCACCTGGCTGGGCAATACCAAGTACAGCAACGAGATATTGCAGAAGATCCTCAAAATAAACAAAGGAGATGTTTACGATGCCTCTTACTTACAGGAAAGACTGTTTTTAGACCCTCAGGGAGGTGATGTAAGCTCGCTTTATCTCGATAATGGCTACCTGTTTTTTGACATAAACCCCGTGGAAGTACTGGTAGAAAATGATTCCATTGATATTGAAATGAGGATTAGAGAAGGGCGGCAGGCTACTATTAATAAAGTAACAGTAGTGGGGAATGACCGTACTAATGATCACGTAATTATCAGGGAGTTGCGTACTAAACCGGGAGAATTATTCCGCAGGTCTGACATTCAGCGAAGCTTGAGGGAATTGCAGCAATTGGGGTTTTTTGAACCGGCTGAGTTAAATGTATCCCCTAAACCCAATGCTGAAACGGGAACAGTGGATATTGAATATTCTGTGGTTGAACGCTCTACCAGTCAGTTGGAGTTACAGGGCGGATGGGGAGCCGGTAGGCTGGTTGGAACCCTGGGCCTTAATTTCAACAATTTTTCAGCGCGTAATATTTTCAAGAAGCGTTCCTGGCAACCCCTCCCTTCAGGTGACGGACAAACGATTAACCTCAGAGCTCAAAGTAATGGTTTGTTTTTTCAATCGTATAGCATCTCATTTACCGAACCTTGGCTGGGCGGAAAAAAACCCAATTCATTAACGGTCTCGCTTTATCACAATATCCAGAATATAAATGGCCTGCCGAGGGATGACCCCGGCCGTCAGTCGCTTAGTATTACCGGTGTTACAGTAGGTTTTGGGCAAAGACTAAAATGGCCTGATGATTATTTCACCCTTTACCAGGCAGTAGATTTCCAGTTGTTTGACCTGCGCAACTACCCCCTGGCTGGTATTACTTTTGAAGATGGACAGGTGAATAATGTTGCTTATAAGATTACTTTGGGCCGCAATAGTGTCGATTATCCCATTTATCCTCGTAAAGGTTCTTTATTCAATTTAACCCTGGAAGCTACCCCTCCTTACTCCTTATTTAACAATCGGGATTTCAATCAATTGGAAGATTTTGAAAAATTCCAGTGGTTAGAATATTACAAATGGAAATTCAACGGAAGTTGGTTTACCGAGATATTACCCAAAGCAGTAATAAAATCAGCTGTAGAATTCGGTTTTTTGGGAGATTACAACAATGATGTTGGCTTACCGCCTTTTGAAAGGTTCTTTTTAGGAGGTGACGGTCTGCAGAATTTTGTGTTAGACGGTCGGGAGATCATCGGTTTAAGAGGTTATCCCAATAACAGCCTTACACCTGGGGGAGATAATATTGGAGGCGCATTGTACAATAAATTTACCCTGGAATTGAGGTATCTGATCACCGAAAACCCCAGTGCCCAGATATTTGCGCTTTCTTTTCTGGAAGCAGGTAACAATTACGATACTTTTGAGAACTATCAACCGTTTAGTTTGAAAAGATCGGCCGGAATGGGTGTGCGCATATTCATGCCCATGTTTGGTTTATTGGGAATTGACTTTGGCTACGGGTTCGATAACATACCCGGGCTGGAAATTCCCAGTGGATGGAACACACATTTCATTATTGGTCAGCAATTTTAATTTGATTAATTTCGCCCGGCTCATGAAAAACAGTCTCTTACTTATACTTGGTCTGGTTTTTGGAACCCAACTGTACGCCCAGCGTTTTGGTATTGTAGATTCTGAATTGATACTTACCAGGGTGCCTGAGTACAAAAAAGCGCAACAGCAATTGGATCAGTTATCCAGTAATTGGGCCGGTGAAGTACAAGCTCTGCGTTCGGAAGTAGATGCATTGCAAAAGGCCTTTAATGCCGAAAAAGTGCTACTTACAGAAGAAAAGCTGGCTGAGCGCTTGGCCGCCATCAAAGATAAAGAAAACGAAGCCAGGGAGTTACAAACTAAATATTTTGGTCCAGATGGAGAGATATTTAAGAAAAGAAAAGAATTAGTTCAACCCATACAGGATCAGATATACAACGCTGTACAAGAAGTAGCCAGAAGAAGAAAATTAGACGTGGTTTTTGATAAAAGCAGCGATCTGATCGTTTTATTTGTAAGTGAAAAAGTAAATATTAGCGAGGAAGTACTGAAAAAACTCGGATATTAATTATAAACCAAGGTCAAAACAACACCTAAATCATGAGTATGAAAAATAGAATTGCCAGTATATTTTTAGCACTGGGAGTTATGTTGGGGACATCTGCTGTAGCCCAACAAAAGATAGGTCATATCAATGCTGATGAACTACTCCAACAAATGCCTGAAACAAAACAGGCACAAGAGCAATTGCAAGTTTATCAGCAGCAATTGGAAAAAGACCTGCGGGAAATGGAAACTGAACTGGAGGCCAAAATACAAAAGTTCCGTGCTGATGAAAAAATGATGACCCAGCTTTCGCGCGAAACCAAAACCAGGGAGATTCAAGAATTGCAGGTACGAATTCAGGAGTACAGCGTAAAAGCCCAGGAAGATTTTCAGCAAAAGCAACTAGAACTGCTTTCCCCTATTATTGAAAAAGCCAACGAGGCAGTAAACGATGTGGCTAAAGCTGAAGGATTTACCTACATTCTCGACAGCTCGCCCAGCAAGGCAGTAGTTATTTTTGCCAGTGACGGAGGAGAGGACATAATGGATAAGGTAAAAGCCAAACTCGGTATTACCGGAACCACCTCTGCCCCTCCTAAACAATAATAGTATCTTACATTATACATAATTTAGTATCCGCCTTCGGGCGGATTTTTTATACCCATTTTGGAAAGGCCTATTGGTATATTCGACTCTGGTGTAGGTGGCTTAACAGTAGCGGCAGCTATTAAAAAAGTACTGCCCGGAGAGTCTTTTATTTATTTTGGCGATACCCAACACGCACCATATGGCGATAAATCCGCGGAAACTATTACGAGGTACTCAGAAAATATTACCCGTTTTTTGTTGTCTCAAAATTGCAAAGCCATTGTAATTGCCTGTAATTCTGCTTCGGCTGTGGCTTACTCAACTCTGGTACAAAAGTTTCCCCAAACAGTTATACTTAATGTAATTGACCCTGTAGTTGAGTTTGTCGCAACAGTTACCAGGGGAAAAGTGGGGATCATTGCAACCAGGGCCACTATTCAGTCTGGTATATACGAAAAGAAACTTTTACAACTCAATCCAAAAATGGAAGTGGTTTCTGCAGCCACTCCCTTACTGGCACCATTGATTGAAGAAGGCTTTATGCATACTGATATCAGCCAGGGAGCTATTCGTGAATACCTGGACGACAGTAAATTCAATGGCCTTTCAACTCTCATCCTGGGGTGCACTCATTATCCTTTGATCGAAAGAGAAATTCAGCATTTCTTTGGAGAAAAAGTGAGCGTGGTAGACTCACCCGAACTGGTGGCGAGAAAGCTGGGAAAAACGCTGGCAGAAAACAACTTGAAAAATCCGGCTACGGTGGCAGATTACCGCTTTTATCTTTCCGAAAAAACCACTGCCTTTTCCAGTGTGGCCAGGATGTTTTTTGGTGAAGGTATTAATCTTACAGAGCAAAGAATATGATTATTGACCCTGTAAATACCGGCTTGTAAGAGTAAAAAATTCATTGGGTTTTTCTGCGTGTAGCCAATGCCCGGCCCCTTCTATAGTCTCCAGTTTATAAGCCGGAAAATGTCGCTCGATCAATTCCAGGTCTTTATCCTGCACATAGCGAGAATTACCACCCTTTATAAAAAGGGTTTCCTTTTCATAAAAAGCTATATCCGGAAGGCCTTCTCCTACATTTTCTATCTGCTCTGCAATTGCGGGTAAGTTGAAGCGCCAGTTCAATTTTTCTTTATCCTCCCAGTACAGGCTCTTCAATAAAAACTGCCGTACACCGGCATCGTGAAACAGTTCTGCAAATTTGTCCTGTGCTTCCTTACGCGAATGGATGTTTTCAATCTTCAAAGCCAAAAGAGCGTTAATAATATCGGTGTGGTGAGGCTGGTAATAACGCGGGGAAATATCGGCTATTATTAGTTTATCTATTCTTTTAGGATTAAGAGCGGCAAATAGCATAGCCATCTTTCCTCCCAGGCTGTGTCCCAGGATATGAGCAGATTCAACTTGATGTTCATCGAGGTATTCCAGCAGGTCATCGCTCATAGCCGAGTAAGTAAACTCATCGGTATTGGGGCTTTTGCCGTGATTCCTCAGATCCAGGAGGTGAACGGTATTGTTCTCCGCCCATTTTTTACCCAGGCTTTGCCAGTTGTCGCTCATACCAAATAAGCCGTGGAGAATGATCAGGTGATGACCTTCACCTAAAATCTTACTGTACAATTTCATTCAAATGCAATATTACCTAGTACATGACAAAATAATAGGCCGCAAAGTTTATTTCCTACTTTTGCGCCTCTAAAAGCTGATTATTTCATGGCTGATCCCAGGCGTTTTACCGTTACCGCTGCTTTACCTTATGCCAATGGCCCCGTTCATATCGGTCACCTGGCGGGATGTTACCTGCCGGCTGATATTTATGTGCGCTATCTCAGGCAGAGAGGAGAAGAAGTAAAGTTTATCTGTGGCTCTGACGAACACGGAGTGGCGATCATCATGAAGGCGAAAGCCGAAGGGGTTTCTCCCCGGGATATCGTGAATAAATACCACAGTATAATGAGCAAGGCTTTTGAGGAATTCGGAATCAGTTTTGATGTGTACTCCAGAACCACAAAGGAAACCCATCATAAAACAGCTTCTGATTTTTTTCTGAAGTTATATAAGCAGGGAAAGTTTATTGAAAAGGAGACGGAGCAATACTTTGACCCGGAGGCCCAACAATTTCTGGCCGACCGTTATATACAGGGAGAGTGCCCTAATTGCGGTTATCCGGAGGCCTACGGAGATCAGTGCGAAAATTGCGGAGCATCATTGAGTTCCACGGATCTTATAAATCCCAAATCCAGCTTATCCGGAGCCAAACCTGTCCTTAAAAAAACTACTCATTGGTTTTTACCACTGGATCACCTTTCCGGCAAGATCAAAAAATACGTGGAAAGTCATAAAGACTGGAAACCCAATGTATACGGGCAGTGTATTAGTTGGCTGGATTCTGGTGACGGTTTACAGGCCCGTTCCATGACTCGCGACCTGGAGTGGGGTATTCCCGTGCCGGTGGAAGGAGGAGAAGGAAAAGTATTATACGTTTGGTTTGACGCTCCTATTGGTTATATCTCTGCCACTAAAGAATTATTGGGAGACGAATGGGAGACCTGGTGGAAAGATGAAGAAACGTCCCTTATCCATTTCATCGGTAAGGATAATATCGTTTTCCACTGTATTATATTTCCTGCTATGCTGATGGAACACGGAGAGTTTATTTTACCAGATCAGGTTCCGGCCAATGAATTCTTAAATCTGGAAGGCAAGAAGATTTCCACCAGCCGCAACTGGGCCGTATGGTTACATGAATACTTGCGCGATTTTGAAGGACAGCAAGACGTTTTACGTTACGTGCTTTGTGCCACTGCTCCTGAAACCAAAGACAATGACTTTACCTGGAAAGATTTTCAAACCCGCAATAACAGTGAGCTGGTAGCCATTTTTGGTAATCTGGTCAACCGGGTGTTAGTGTTGATGAATAAATATTACGGTGGACAGGTTCCTGAGCCAGCAGATCTTAGCCAGGAAGATCATGAATTACTCGATTTGCTGGAAAGAGCACCGAAAAAAATAGGAGAGTCGTTAAGTAAATATCGTTTCCGGGAGGCCTTGACCAGCTACATGAACCTGGCCCGGGCCGGCAATAAATACCTGGCCGATGAAGAGCCCTGGAAAACTATTAAAACGGATGAAAAGCGCACCGCTACTATTATGTACGTGGCAGCTCAGGTTTGTGCCCAGCTATCCCAGTTGGGAGAGCCCTTTATGCCTTTTACAACCGCCAAACTTCGAGAGTATTTGGGGCTGGAGCTCAGAAGTTGGCATAACTGTGCGGTTAAAGAAATCATTCCCAAGGGGCATACTATACAAAAAGGGGAACTGCTTTTTACAAAAATTGAAGATCAGCAGGTAGAGGAGCAGGTTGGTAAATTAACTATTGCTAAAGAAGCTAATACACCTGAGTCTGATTTACCGCCTTTAAAAGATATAATAAGCTTCGATGATTTCAGCAAATTAGACATTCGTACCGGCACTATCTTGGAAGCCTTTCGCGTACCTAAAACAGATAAACTGCTGCAATTGAAAGTGGATATAGGGATAGAAAACCGCACCATTGTTTCCGGTATAGCAGAATACTACACTCCCGAGGAAATCATCGGAAAACAGGTTTCAGTATTAACTAATCTGGCTCCCCGCAAGATCAGAGGCGTGGAGTCCAAAGGTATGATCCTGATGGCGGAAAATCCGGGAGGAGAATTGAATTTCATCAGTCCTGGGAACAGCATGGCAAGCGGTGCTATAATCCGCTGAAAACTTTAGGGAAAAGCTTATGTTATTCAAATAAAATTTTCTCTATGAGCAGTTACTTCACTCAGGATACCTTTCAATTTTTAAGAGACCTGGAGGCCAATAATTCCAAAGAGTGGATGGATGAAAACCGGGAGCGTTATCACCTTCACCGCGATAAGGTTATTGAATTTGCCCGGGATATTTATGACTCTTTTGCCACGGTAGATACCATGCCCGTAGTGGATACCAAAAAATCAATCGCCCGCATCAATAACAACCGCAAATTTCATCCCGACAGGCCGCCATACAAAAATAATTTTGCTGTTATGGTGAACCGGGGCGAAGGGAAATGCGGATTTTACATCCATATTGAACCGGCTAACAGTTTTGTTGGAGGCGGTATTTACCATCCCGAAAGAGAAAAGTTAGAAGCTGTAAGGGCTAATATCGACCAGAACGGAGCAGAACTACAACGCATCGTTGATTCTTCTACTTTTAAAAAATACTTTGGCAGTCTGGATGGTGATGAGTTAAAAACTTCCCCCCGCGATTATTCCCAGGATCATGAGTACATCCATTTCCTGCGCAAGAAAGATCTTATTATCTATCGCAGCTTTACGAATAAAGATTTTTTGGAAGATAACGTTGTAGAAGAGATCACTAGGATATACAAGGCGGGCTTACCTTTCTTGAGATTCATTGATGACTCCTATTCGGTATATTTGGCTTAAACCCGGTTTGTTTCCAAATAGCATTCTGGCATCTTAACTATGCTTAAAATAGCGCAGCAAGGTTTATCTTATAAGTTAGTAAGGAGTTATTTGCTTTTTTTAATTTTGCAGCCCTTTTGATAGGGCCCCGTAGTTCAATGGATAGAATAGAAGTTTCCTAAACTTTAGATGCAGGTTCGATTCCTGCCGGGGCTACAAAGTAGAAGCGGCAGAGCTGCATGAGCAGCCACTGCATAGCAGTGTGAATCGAAGTTTATCCCGCATAGAGTTGCGGGGATTCCTGCCGGGGCTACGAGTTAGTTGTAAAGTTTAATGTTTAAAGTTACAAGGTTTAATTTTGAGGACTAACCTTAAACCTTGTAACTTTAAAACCTTACAACCAAAAATCGGCTCCGTAGTACAATGGATAGTATGCAGGTTTCCGGTACCTGAGATCTAGGTTCGATTCCTAGCGGGGCTACTGAGGTTTTAGTTATCAGTTGACAGTTAATCAGTTTATTGAGGTAATCCCAATAAACTAATCACAAATCAACGAATCAACTGATAACTAACCCCAACTGATCTATCTCCCTAACTTCCACTAACACACGTCATTGCCGGGTTCTAGGTGCCCCCTTAAGTTTGTCAGACTAATACAGGTCTTGTACTACAACGATCAGCTAAACCGGCAATTTCATGTTAAATCTTAAAAAGGAAGGAGTTCTCCTGGAGAAAACTAGACGGGGCTTTGAGAATGAGGCGGTATTTAATCCGGCAGCCATACGGGAAGGTAATTCCGTGCATATGTTTTACCGGGCGGTGCGGGAAGGAAATTATTCTACCATTGGCTATTGCAGATTGAGAGGGCCTTTAATAGTAGCTGAGCGCAAAAGAAAACCCATATTATTTCCTGAAAAGCGCTACGAATCCCAAGGAATAGAAGATCCCAGGATCACCAAAATTGAAGATACTTACTACCTCACGTATTCAGTATACGACAATGTAAATGTATTGGGGGCCTATGCCACCTCTATCAATCTCAAAACCTTCAAAAAGCAAAAAATAATCACTCCGAAATTCACTTACCGCGAATACAAGCATTTTATTGAGTGTTGCAATGGGATAAGTGATAAATACCTCTTCCATTACAAAATGTTTAAAGAGCACGGCCTGGGCAGAGAATTGTCGCGTAAACTGTACGTATGGGATAAAAACCTGATGTTTTTTCCGAAAAAAATCAATAACAAGTTTGCCTTGCTACACCGCATACACCCGGGGATACAGATCGTTTATTTCGATGATTTCCGGGAGTTGACCAGGGATTTCTGGGAGCATTATATGATGAACCTGGAGCGTTACATTGTGCTCGACCCACTTCTTTCCTATGAGTCCAGTCATATCGGAGGAGGTTGCCCACCTATTGAAACCGAAGATGGCTGGTTGCTGATCTATCACGCAGCAGAAGCTACCCCTACAGGATTTGTATACCATGCCTCCGCAGCCTTGCTCGACCTTGAAAATCCACAAATAGAACTCTCTCGCTTGTCCCAGCCTTTGATTTCTCCCACTCATATATGGGAAAAGGAAGGAGTGGTAAGGAACATCATTTTTCCCAGTGGAGCAGTGGTTTTTGACGATAGGCTCTACATCTATTATGGGGCGGCCGACACCAGGGTAGCTACCGCTTCGGTAAATCTCAGTGAATTGTTGAATGAATTGAAAAAAACTAAAGAATAAATCATGCATTATACTATCCCAAATACCCAACAGGAAGTGCTGTTTATCACTTCTTACCCGCCCAGAAAATGCGGGATAGCCACTTACAGCAAAGACCTCATCCATGCCATACATCGAAAATTCAAAGCTCCCTTTTCTATAAGAGTTTGTGCGCTGGAAGAAGGAAGCCAAACAAGAACTTACCCTCAGGAAGTGAAATATTCTTTGCAAACATCCGATCCGCTGGCTTATATTGAACTGGCCCGGAAGATCAATGAGGATGAGGCTGTTAAAAAGGTGTTTGTGCAGCACGAGTTCGGTTTGTTTGGGGGTGATTACGGAGAATACCTGCTCCGTTTGCTGTATTCTTTGGAAAAGCCGGTTTCTGTTACTTTTCACACTGTATTACCCTCTCCCGATAGCAAAAGGCAGACTGTTGTACAGTCCATAGCCAAGGCCTGTGATAACATAGTAGTGATGACAAAATCCTCCTCTGCCCTTTTACAAGAAGAATATAATTTATCTCCCAAAAAAATATCGGTGATACCCCATGGCACACACATGGTATTATGGAAAAATAAGCAACAACTCAAAAGGGCTTATCAGTTGGAAGACCGTCTCATACTGTCAACCTTTGGTTTATTGAGCCCTAACAAAAGCATAGAAACAGCTCTGGAGGCTTTACCTCTATTGATGGACCGGTTTCCCAATATACTTTATTTTGTATTGGGGCGAACCCATCCAGGTGTGATACAAAATGAAGGTGAGGTCTATCGTAAGTTTCTGGAAGACAGGGTGAAAGAGCTGGGGCTTAGCGATCACGTACATTTTGTAAACAGGTATCTCGAACTGGAAGAGTTGCTGGAATACCTGCGTCTTACGGACATCTATCTGTTTACTTCCAAAGACCCTCATCAGGCGGTAAGTGGCACTTTTGCCTATGCTATGAGCAGTGCCTGCCCCATTATTTCTACCCCCATACCTCATGCCGTGGAAATGTTGCATAACAATACAGGTGTTATTGTTGACTTTCGAAAACCGGAACAACTGGCCGAGGCAGCCAAGCGTTTATTGACTAAACGCGAATTGCGGGAACAGATGGGACGCAACGCTTTCCACCAAACCAGGGCTACTGTTTGGGAGAACACTGCCATTTCACATGCTCATTTATTTAACAGTTACTTATCCGTTCGGGACACAGACAAAACGGGTAATACAACAACTCTTAATTATAGCTTGCCTGAAATCCACCTGGAGCATATTTATGCCCTTACCAACAATGTAGGAATCATACAATTCTCCCATATCAGTAATCCTGATCTTGGCTCTGGCTACACCCTGGACGATAACGCCCGGGCCCTGATAGCTCTTTGTATGCATTATCGGCAAACCCGCGACCCTGGAGCCCTCGGTCTTATCAGTACCTATTTGAATTTTATTGACTATTGCCAGCAGCCTAATGGAAGATTTTTAAACTACGTAGATCAAAACCGGGAGTTTCACGTGCAAAACAACTACATCAACCTGGAAGATTCTAATGGAAGGGCCATTTGGGCTCTGGGGGTAGTGTTGTTTCATGAGGAGTTACTGCCCTTGTCTTTGATTAAAAAGGCTGGAACGATATTTAATTGTTCGTTATCAGAAATTGAACAGATAGAATCTCCCCGCGCCATTGCTTTTGCGATCAAGGGGCTTTATTTCTACCACCGGTATAGCAGAAATAAATTGATTCAGGATAAAATAGAGGAACTGGCTAATAAACTACTCGAAAAATACAATGCAGTATCAGCCACTAACTGGCAGTGGTTTGAAGAATACCTCACCTATGCCAACAGCACTTTACCTGAAGCTATGCTTTACGCTTATCTGGCAACCCGAAAGCCATCCTATAAAATGATAGCGCATATTACCTTTGAGTTCCTGCTGTCCCATTTGTTTAAAGACGGAACCATCAAAGTGGTTTCTAACCGGGGGTGGCATCGCAAAGGCAGTGTTCCTTATCAATACGGTGAACAACCCATCGATGTTTCTTATACCATCCAGGCGTTAGACCTGTTCTACCGGGTGTTTAAGGACAAAGCTTATCGCGACAAAATGAGAGTTGCTTTTAGCTGGTTTTTGGGAAATAATCACTTAGGCCAGATCATTTACAACCCTCTTACCGGTGGGTGCTATGACGGGTTGGAAGAACACAGTGTGAACCTGAACCAGGGAGCAGAATCTACATTATGCTATCTTATTGCCCGGCTGATAGTGGAAAGGATTCAGCAATTACCTGTAGAAAGGGACAAGCAAGTGGCAAATGGAGAAGAGATAGGAAAGAAGCCTGTGCGTATCAAACAATTGGCATCATTGCCTCAACATGCACTTAAACAGCCTGATAAGATCAGGATATTACGTTGAAGACAGATCAATAATTAAGTGTATCACAAAGTTTCACAGCAGGTCGAAAGGAAAACTTACATACGGCTTGTTACAAGTTAAGCATCATCGCAGCCAGTAGAGCCACGATCACATCCAGGTCCTGAAATTTTGAGATTCCGACTCAAGGCCGGAATGATGTCTGTGTGAGTTTGCAAGGAGGCGATTACGTCCTCTGAATCTGAGCTTTTGGCATATCATGACATTCATAAGGAATAAATAATACTGGGGAATACTCATAGGGTTTATCTCGATCACCTGCTCTAATTGCTCTCTCTCCTTTTCTGTAAGGTTTACAAATTGACTTAATTCTGCTACCGAACGGATATTGTGTTGTAATTCTTTTTTCCAATTTCATCCAGGTTTTGGAAATCTTTATGATCGAGCTTCTTAAGGGTTTGAGACAACTTTGGTTCAAGACTGTTTTCACGGAGGAAATCGCGGTAAGCCAGAGCAGGGGTGGCAAACCCATTGGGAACCCTTATGCCTTTACTGCCGAGCTTCTGGATCATTTCACCCAGTGAGGCATTTTTACCTCCCACCTGTGCAATATCCCTTAGATCAATTTTGTTAAAAGGGATGATATAATCAGGTTGTGAGGTCATGGTTTTAGGTCAAAAGAGATCGTTGGGCAATTTTTCTACCTGGAAGACCAGCAGTGGAATACGGGTGTGATGGAACAAGCGTTGCGAAACGCTTCCGGTAAATAATCTCTCGATCATATTTTTTCTAACCTTGGCAACAGCCAATATATCTATTGGGATTTCCCGGGCATATGTTTCCAACTCTTTAGCCACCTTTTTTCCCTCAATGAACTGATAGATAAATTTCTGACCGGGCATGGCGCTTTTTATCTCTTCTTTAAAATCTGCGAAGTAACTCTTTTCATATTTCATATCCACCTCATCAGTAGCCACGTGAACAATATGCATTTCTGACCCAAACTCCCGGGCGAGCTTTGTCATGAAACGTATTTCTTCAATATCGCTGTCGTGGTAATCCATAGCAAAAGCCATTTTTTGCGGAGTTTGGTAAGGAGCATCTTCAGGAACCACCAGCACCGGGCAATCCGCTTTGTTAATGACTTTTCCGGTAGTGGTGCCAAATACTATGCGGTCGAGCGGGCTTAGGCTTTCCGTACCCATTACCATCAGGTAGGGCTTCACTTCGTTAGCGGTATCTGCTATAACATCTTTGGCCAGACCTTCCCGGTTGATGAAATCACAGGGGCAGGAGAAGGTATCTGTTACTTCCCGGCACAGTTCCCGTAATTTTATCTCCGACTCCTCTTTGAACAAGCCGGCCTCTTCAATACTTCTCACTTCCGATAAACCGGTAGTGTGCTGAAAAGTGTAATAGGAATGCAACAGGGTGATTCTGGCGTTTAGTTTTTTAGCCAGGGCTATGGCATAGTCCAGGGCATTTTGGCTGATTGCTGAGAAGTCGGTAGGAACCAGTATAGTTTTCATTCTTTTATATTGAGTTTACAAACAGTCATCAGTAAGACCGGATATTCCCTTCCTCGTCAAACACATATACAGCATCGTATGAAACATTCTTAGCTACAACTTTGCCGGTTTTTTCATCGTACTCGTTCCATTTTTCTATGGGTTGGGCGTACAGGTTAAGGCTTACAGAACGGGATTCATAACTATTGGTATAGCGGTGAATGGCAATAGGGTCTGTCATATAAGAAAATTCAGAAGTACCCAACAGGACGGAACTCACTTTTTCCAGCCTGCCATCTTTGAGCCGGAACCGCTCTTCGGTCAAACGCCCGCGCAGAGGGTGGATCCAGGCTTCGCGCGAGTCAAAATCGTGAATAGAGGATTGTTGTCCTTTTTCCCAGCAAATGAGCAAAAGTTCAAAATCAGCGGTTTTTACCAGGCAGTTCCTGGTATAGTGCGACAGTTTCCAGGTATAAAACCGTTCGTATTCCCGCTCAGGGATATCTATCGAACTCATAATGTGCAAATAACTAATGCCCTGATCCTTGTTTTTAAGGGCTTCCACCAACTGTTGAACGTTCGTTATTTTAGTTGGAATAGCTTCCACGGGGATCAGGTTATAGTAATGAGATTTACAATGGGTTTCAGATCTTTGGGAAGCACGGCTTTGATGTCCTTTAATTCACCTGTGGAAACATATTTTTGCAATACCTGGAATACTACCCGTATAGCCTTTTCAATATCTTTATCTTTGTGAAAATCGAAACGGGCGGTCTGTTTATCGATTCTCCGGATCTCATTGTAAAATTCCTCGAGGCGCCTGATTCTTTTGTGCTCCTTATGGGGATTCCAGCTTTGCACGTATACAGCTTTTAAGAACATGGGAAACTGGGCTATTAACTGTACCGATTCTTCCAGGGTAAGCTGGTCGCGCAGGGCGTGAAGTACAGCGCGTAAAACCCTGCCGGCCCGCGCTGTATCATCAGGATAATCCAACTCCGTAGCCAGGTGTTTAATAAATTCGTTGCCCTTGGCGGCAAACTTGTTAAAATCTAATGCCATAACTACTGGTTTTGGATTACTTTTTAGTTTAACTACGTTCCTTAACTCTTAATTTATCGAGTTGATATTTAATAATATCGGTAGTGGTAACAATTCCCACTAATTCATTACCCTCCGCTACCGGTAAGGCGTGAAATTCTTCTTTGATCAGGATTTCCGCTACGGTATCGATCGGATCGGCCGGAGAGATGGCTTTGGGGTGGCGGGTCATTACATCTTTAATGGAAAGCATGTCAAAAAGAGTTTCGTCAACGCTGCTTTCATCCGTGCCGTAAAGATCGCCAAAGCTCATACGCATGATGTCGGTACGACTTAACATACCTACCAGTTTTTCGCCCGATACCACGGGTAAGTGCCTGATAGGTTGGGTTTTGAACATTTCCCGGGCATCAAACAAGGTTTTACTAACATCAATAGTATGGACTTCCCGGGTCATTATTTGCTTTACGCTGTCTGTCATAAGTAAATATTTCTGGTTACAAAGTACAAACATACAACGGCCGCTTTTATTGATGTATGCCAAGGTTTTGGGTGATATTTGTCAGCGACTTTATGTAGAAATAGATAGTTGGCTAACTAAAAATAGAATACTTGTTAAAAAGTATAGTGTTTTAGAACAGGTGGTTGGATGTTATCCGGTTTCTTTTTATAGCATGTCAGTATTGTACCTCAAAATCCAAAGTTTGAGCGGCTTCAATACATAATTTCATGTCGTGAGCCCCGATATTGCCCTTGTAAAGACTTCTTTCTTTATTGAGTTGCTTTACAGTTTCGTACATTTCGTTATAATCGGCATCGGCCACGCTTTTGGCACTGGTATAGCCAGCTTCCAGCAATACATGTGCAAAGGTGTGATTGACCCACCTTATTCTGGAAAGGTCGGTGAGTTTTGTAAGTCTTTCAACATCATTCAGAGCTATCCCGCTTTCAGCGGAAAGTGCTTTCCTTTTTTCTGCTGTGAGGATTTTATTGTATAAGTGTATGGTATTCTTGATCCCTAAGGCTTCAAGCCTGGCAATGGTGTTTTTATCGATACCGGGAAAATCCTTTATTCTATTGGGTTTTGGGTGGTAGCCGTTTACTACTCTTCGCAGTACGTTCAAGTAGTTTTCAGGTAAACCGCTTTGTTTTGAAAACTCCTGAAGTTTGCTTTTGTTTTTTAAAGCTTTTTGCAGTTCATCAAGGTTCTGAATTCCTTGTAATTTAATGATGTTGAGGTTTTCATTAATACTTTCTTTTAAGATCATCCAACTGGGTAGTAGATCGGCAGATCTTAAATTGTCTTTGTACTTATCGATACTTATGCTCTCCAGGTCAATGTAATAACCCATCTGATTTTCCTATTAAGTTAAACTTGTCATTAAGCTTCATACTCCAATTCTTCGCGGTTATATACCAGCATAGGGTAGGAGGCAATAAAGCTCAGTTTTTTGGTCAGGCTCGTATGAAAGATCCGTTCGGTTAAACTGTATTTCTTGGTTAAAAGCACCAGCAGGTCAGCATCGGTATCCATAGTGTAATTATCTATGGCCAGGGGAGTGTCTTCTTCAACAATGCGCTGGAAACGGATGCGCGAATCGCCCAGGCTGTCTTCCAGTATGTTTTTAAAAGAGCGGAATACTTGCTGGCTGATGGCAGTGGGCTTCTCACTGATGTGGAGAACGGTAATGTTAGGATTGAAATCCCGGCTGAATTGCATGAGGTTTTTAAGGGCAGTTTCATTCCCTTCGATGTAGTCTAAGGCATATATAATGTCTTTAAACTCTTTAAAAGGGCATTCTTCGGGAACGATCAAAAAGGGAGTAGTGCTATTTCTAAGTACGTTATAGGTATGGGTGCCAAAATAAAACTGTCGCAGATCATCTGCTCCGTTAGTGCCCATTACGATCAGGTCGTAATTTTCCCTTTCCACCTCTTTTTTTAAGGCAGTATCCACACCGGAGGTATAGCTTTTAACCCGGGCGTGACATTTCACCGAAAATTCTTCCTCAACAGCCTGGCTATAAGCTTCCAGTTTTTTTTGAGCTTCATTTTCCCTTTTTTCAACAGCCGGGGAAAATCCGCTGCTCACATTGGCTATATCCTGTAATTTATAGGCTTCCAATATTTGTAACAGGATCAGTTCCGCTTCTATGTTTTTGGCAAGTTGGGCAGCGTACTCCACGGCATTAATAGCTGCTTGCGAATAGTCTGTGGGGCATAAGATTCTTTTCATTTTTCTTTAGTATTTAATATCCAGAATAAACCTTTAACATCGGCTTTCCACCGGGGGAACAGTAGGATCAGCAGGATCTCTTCTACCGTTTCAATGATACTGAAAGCTACTGCGATGTAAAATAACCATATTTCAACACCTACAAAGAAAAGCCACAACATGAATACTGCCTGAAATATGGCTGATATTTTAGCCAGATAAGTATGAAAACTACTGGGCATACCATAGCGCCAATAGGCTATAAAAAGTTGAACAAGATACAGCCCAAATGTGAAGACGATCAAATTGAGATGATGGAGAAAAAAGTCGGTTTCGAACTTCATTATACCCCCCAGGCCCACCATGAAAGTAATAGCATCTCCTATACTATCTAATTGGGCTCCGCGCTGGCTCACGATGTTTAATCTTCTGGCGAGAAAACCATCCAGGGCATCGGTTGAAAAGCTGACCAGTAAAAAAGCAGCAAAGCCTATCCGCTGATTCAAAAAGAGCAAAGTAATCAGCAAAGGGGCAGATAGAATGCGATACAGGGACAGCCAGTCAGGCGGGCTCAGCTTTTTTTGATGAGATTTCAGCCACCACATGTATAGAGATCAAAAAATACAGTTTAAAAATAGGTTTGTAAAGGTTTATCGGGCAATGACAAAAAACAAGGCTTTGCCTTAACACAGGTCACTTCTTTTACCCTAAGACTGTTGCATCTTTGTTCATGTTCTTTTATCTGATGGGTCGATAGAACGATGCTAATTTTCGATACAGCTAGAATCAGTTATAGAAAAACATCGTTTTTTATGCCGGCTTTCTCAAAACCCGAATAAACGGCATACGGCAAAGGATGTACTTGCGTTGCTCCACTAGCAAGGCAGACAGGGAGTAGCACTCTCGAGGCAAAAGCCCAGAGAAAGGTGCTCTTTACCGGGCCGGTTGATCCGGTAAAAGACGAGTTGAAGGAGTGGGTTAAGGCTGTATGGTCTTGATTATCAAATGTCAGGAGGCTAATAACCCCATTCAACGGGGAAGGCAGGATAACATCCTGCCTTCTGTATTTATTTTTGTGGAATGAAAGCTATGCTGCTCCATAAAGTTTATAAGCTTAAAGAAGAATCAAATCCTCTTCAGCTATCCGATATTCCCGTTCCAACTCCTTGTAACAATGAAGTACTGATAGAAATAACGGCTTGTGGAGTATGCCATACCGAACTGGATGAAGTAGAAGGACGTACGCCACCACCTGAGTATCCCGTGGTTCCTGGTCATCAGGTTATAGGGAGGATAGTAAAAAGCGGTAAGAGAGCCCATAAATTCAAAACGGGCGATCGAGTAGGGGTGGCGTGGATTTTTTCTGCTTGTGGACGATGTAAATTTTGTAGAGCCGGTTATGAAAATCTTTGCGATGACTTTAAAGCTACTGGCCGGGATGCTAACGGAGGCTATGCGGAATATATGACTGCACCAGAGAAATACACTTATGCTATACCCGAAGTGTTTTCAGATGTTGAAGCGGCCCCGCTATTATGTGCCGGAGCAATAGGCTACCGCTCTTTAAAACTAAGCGGCTTGAAAAGCGGTCAAAGCCTAGGTCTTATGGGCTTTGGCGCTTCGGCACACCTGGTGTTGCAAATGGCAAAATATCAGTATCCGGGGATAAAGATCTTTGTTTTTGCAAGGAATGAAAAGGAAAGAGGATTTGCCCGGGAGTTGGGGGCGGAATGGACAGGAGATATTGCAGAGCACTCTCCGGAAAAGCTGGAATGTATTATTGATACCACTCCCGTCTGGAGGCCGTTAGTAGAGGCTCTGGCTCATCTCGAAAAAGGGGGTAGACTCGTTATTAATGCCATCCGGAAAAAAGGGGAGGATAAGGATTATTTACAGCGCCTTTCTTACCACGATCACCTGTGGCTGGAAAGAGAAGTAAAAAGTGTAGGCAATATAACAGGTAATGACGTGCGAGAATTTCTCGAGCTGGCGGCAAAAATTCCGCTGAAACCGGAAGTAGAGGAATATGCCCTGGAAGATGCCAATGCGGCATTGCTCGCACTGCGGCTACAAAAGATACGAGGGGCGAAGGTTTTGAGAGTATCGCAAAATGAATTGATGGAGAATTCTTAGCGAACCTCCGTGTCTATTTATGGAATAATACTCTCCTTGTTGATACTGATGGAATGCTTATTCCACAGAGTTTTATAAAGGTTTGAAGAAGTCGCAAAGAGGAAGTATAAAAAGGAAATATCTATGAATTTATTGCACAAACAACTCCTGATCTTATGGCTGATATTGAATATATCGCCTGTTGCGTGCGAGAACGAGGAAGAGGCGCCTGTTGACAAAAGCATGGTTTCCCAAAGTGTCAATATTACCCCTGAGTTAATAGAGGAAATAAAAAAGCAAATTCCCCGGGCAGTAGTAGTTCCCCATAACATTAAAGTAGGCAGTTACTTCTCCTTTATGGATAGCATGGTAAGCAGGGCAGATAACATGGTAGATTACCGGCTAACGGAGTATTTGCTGGTACACGCTAATCCCTGGATCATAGATACCTTAAGAAGCTTTGACTATTACGAAAGAAAAAGGCGAGGTGAGTTTGTTTACGATCAGCGCGAACTGTTGATCCTTCGCCAGGGAGATACCCTCTGGCTACCGGGAAAAAATAAAGCTCTTGCTTTGGAAAACCGTCTGAAGTGTACGGTAATAGATGTCAATATACCGGAATTCAAGCTTCGTATTATGGTAAATGATACTGCTATCTATACTCTTCCGGTACGCGTAGGCCGCCATGAGATAAAGTATCTCAAAACAGCAGGCAGGGAAGTGGATCTGAGAACCCCTGTAGGAGAAGGCAAAGTTGTAAGAGTGGAACGCGATCCCTGGTTTGTTAACCCCGTTAGCGGGAAACATTATACCCGTACCAGGCGTGATGATGGCCTTTATACTCTTATGCCGCCCATACCCTGGCTCGAACCTATGATCAATGGGGTATGCCAGGGGGCACTGATCCATCCCACTACCAATCCCATGACCTTGGGAAAAGCCTATTCCAATGGCTGTGTGGGTATGGCTGAAGGCGATGCCTGGATAGTTTATTATTACGCCCCCCTTGGAACCAAAGTAAGGTTCAGGTACGATCTTGAAATACCTGATGAGCAAGGTGGTTTTATTCACCTGGAAGACATTTACTCTCTCGAAGAGAAAGGGGAGATATGATCATTCCGGGAAACAGAAAGGGCCGAGAAGGCCGTTAGCTGCTAACGGTCTTTTTCCCCGTAAAAAGACCCTTCGTAGTAGTCTTCCTCATAGCGGGGCTTAGAATGGTTCTTCGTCAGTTTTCCAAGCCCGTTAAATTCCAACTGATGTACAACTTCATTTTGGGTTACTTCGATTTTAAAGGAAGTCTGGCCGTTTTTATCTTTCAATGATTTAACATCCGAGAGATAGCCCTCCTGGAAATGATTGCGGATATAAGCCAGTATTTCGTAGGGTAATTTTTGCATAACAGATTATTTTAAAGTATTTAAAAGTAAACTGTTATTTTCCGACCAGGAATGACTTTTACAGCCAGAACCGCTAATATTCGTCACTGCTTTTGACGATACCAAATATTGTAGCTACCATGAGTTTAAACCTCACATACTTTGCAGGCTTCTTTTTGAATTGCTGTTGCATCTTCTTTTAGATGAAGTACCTGATTGTTTTTAGAACCATAGCGATAAATGGTGATGCCTTTGGTTTTTAATTTCCAGGCCATTTTATAAGCATTTTCTACATCCTTTGGCGTAGCAGATTCAGGCAGGTTAATAGTTTTTGAGACGGCATTGTCGGTATATTGTTGAAAGGCCAGTTGGTGTTTAATGTGGTATTCATAAGAGATATGTAAGGCGCTAGAAAAAAGCTTCCGGACTTTTTGGGGCAATTTGGCTAGCAATTCACCTTCTCCTTTCGAAGTGAGTCGTTTCAACTGATCGCGGGTAGCGAGCTTTTTTTGTTTGAGGTAGTCCAGAAAGAGCGGGTTTACCTCAAACAAATTGGCTCCGTCCAATACATTTCTGCGTTCATAGGCCAAAGCAAACAAGGGTTCAATCGATGGAGAGGTGTTGGCCAGGATAGATATAGTTCCGGTGGGGGCAATGCTGGTTCTGGTGGCATTGCGCAGCGGTGTTTTCGGGTAGTAAATGCTCTTTTCCCAATTGGGAAACACCCCTCTTTTTTCAGCTAGTTTGGCTGAGGCTTCCAGGCTTTTTAGGCTGATGAATTGCATGATCTGTTTGCCCAGCATCACGGATTCTTCAGATTCATAAGGCAGCCCAAGCTTAATGAGCATTTCTGCCCAGCCCATCACACCCAGCCCGATCTTGCGGTTCCCCAAAGCTATATTTCTGATCTGGGGGATGAGGTAATTATTTACCTCTATGGTGTTATCTAAAAACCGGATGGCTGTACTTACCGTTACTGCCAGCTTTTTCCAGTCGATAACACACTGCCCTCTTTTTTTGCCCAGCATGTGAAGCAGGTTCACCGAACCGAGATTACAGGCTTCATAAGGCAAGAGGGGTACTTCTCCACAGGGATTGGTGGCTTTTATGGTTCCCAGGGCAGGGGTAGGGTTGTGGCGATTGATCTCATCCAGGAAAATAAGCCCGGGGTCTCCGGTTTGCCAGGCAGATCGGATGATCTCATCCCAGAGTTTTGCAGCTTTGACTACCGATGAGGTTTTTCTGCTGGTGGGATGCTTTAATTTCCAGTTAGCCTTGTGCTCAACAGCTTCCATAAAATCATCGGTAATGCCTACTGAAAGGTTGAAGTTGGCGAGGGCAGCAGCTTCTCTTTTGGCCCGGATAAACTTCAGGATGTCGGGATGGTCGGCATTTAAAATACCCATGTTGGCCCCTCTGCGCTTACCTCCCTGTTTGACGTATTGAGTTGCGGCATCATATATTTTCATAAAAGAAACCGGACCTGATGCTTCTCCTCCGGTTTTGTTGACAAAATCCCCTTCGGGTCTTAGCCTGGAAAAATTGAAGCCGGTTCCCCCGCCACTTTGCTGGATCAGGGCCGCATTTTTCAGGGTTTCAAAAATGGATTCCATGCTGTCTTCTACCGGTAATACAAAACAGGCACAGAGTTGCCCCAGCTTTGTTCCGGCATTCATCAGGCAGGGCGAGTTGGGTAAAAAATCGAGGGAAGATAATACGCGGTAAAATTCCTCCTCGTATTGCATAAGCTGCGAAGCGTTGTCCAATAAGATTTCTGCCTGGGCAATGGCTTTGGCCACCCGTTTAAAAAGCTGATCAGGTGTTTCAAGAAAATTTCCTTCTGCATTTTTCTGAAGGTAACGCTTCTCCAATACGGTAATGGCATTTTTACTATGGCTTTTCATGTATTCACTTCTGAATTTGCCTGTTTATTTCGAGCTTTTTAAAGACAATAAATTCGGTAATTTAAAATTACCGTTTCATGTATCGCATAGGAATGACTCATGTTATCTGGTGAAGTAATATTTGTTATTGTTTTTCCAACCTCACAAAGTTTAACTTGTAATAATGTTTTACGACCGTACAGATGCCGGTAAGCAGTTAGCACAGGCACTGATCGCTTACAGAAACTCAAAAGATACAGTATTGTTAGCTATTCCAAGGGGAGGAGGAGTAATAGGATGCGTGCTGGCCGGGATGCTGCATTTGCCATTGGATATAACGCTGGTAAAAAAACTCGGACATCCCGCTAATCCGGAGTATGCCATTGGGGCAGTAAACCTGGACAGCTACCTGGTTGATAAAGAGGTAAAGCTTCCGGGAGGTTACCTCGACAAAAAGGTAGAAGAGATCCAGGATTTGCTTTGGAAACGCTATGAGTTGTACTATAAAGAAAAAAAGCCCTTGGCACTTCAAGGTAAAACAGTAATTATAGTAGATGATGGTATAGCTACCGGTAGCACACTGATGGCTTGCATTAAACTGGTAAAGCAGGAACTGCCGCAGGAAATAGTGGTTGCTGTACCGCTTGCTCCCCCAGATGTTATCAGAGAGCTCCAGTATGAGGTAGATGAAGTTTTTTGCCTGAAAACACCCTGGCCTTTTAAAGCAGTAGGGTTGCACTACCGGAATTTTGAACAGGTGGATGATCAGGAAGTACAAAGGTTGCTGCAAATGCTACCGGGATGAGTTCGCAGGACAATGATGCAGATCACCTTTCGCCATTGATCTGTGTTATCTGCAGTAAAAACAAAAAAACTTTCTTTTCTTTTTCCAATGCAAAGATGATACAGATTTTATGTGCTATCTTTAATAGCATTGATAATCTGCTTATTAGATAAGCTTTCTCCGAAGCTTTTCTGTACAGTAGTGATCCGATGATTGATGAAAAACGAAACCGAAGCACGAAAACTTGAGGTCAGAGAGGTAAGTGATAAACTCTTTGAAGTTGCTACTGAGGGACTGGTAGTGGTGGATAAAGAGGGAGTTATCCACCTGACTAATCCGGGTTTGGATAAAATGTTCGGTTACAGCAGGGAAGAAATACTAGGGAAAAAAGTAGAAATACTGATTCCGGATATATACAGGGAAAAACACGCAGAGTACAGGAAAGAATATATTGTTAATCCCGTAAAGCGGCCTATGGGTCACCACCTGGAGCTGTCTGGAAAAAGGAAAGATGGCAGCATTTTTCCATTGGAAGTGGCGCTCAATTTCTTCACTATAGAAAAGGAGCTGATGATCATGGCTATTGTTTCCGAAACCACCGTTCAGAAAAAGATGATCAACCAGTTAAAAAAAGAAAAGGAAACAGCTCAGATGTATCTGGATATTGCCGGTACCATGTTCGTGTTGATCGGCCAAAACCACTGTGTGGAATTGATCAATCAAAAAGGATGTGAAATACTGGGTTACAACGAAGAAGAAATCATAGGAAAAAACTGGTTTGAGCATTTTATACCCAGGAAAAGGAAAAAAGAAATAGAAAAGGTTTTTGAGGGAGTAATGCTTGGTAAAGAACAAAAATTTGCTCAATACGAAAGTTCCATACTAACCAAAAAGAGAGAAGAACGACTCATTGCGTGGAACAATATTGCTATAAGAGATGAACAGGGCCGGACGATAGGTACCCTGAGCTCGGGGGAAGACATTACCGAGCAGAAAGAATCCGAGCGGGAGCTGTTAAAGCTCAATGCTAAGCTGGAGGAAAGGGTAGAGAAAAGAACACAAGCGCTGGACAACAATCAACGCCTTTACAAAATGATAGCCCGTAACTTTCCCAACGGGGTTATCAATGTACTGGATAAGAACCTGAATTACGTTTTTGTAGAAGGTATGGAAATGTACAAAAGGGGAATAACGGGCGATATGTTGGTAGGTACTGGCTTTTTAAATCGAATTGATCCAGATATAAGAGACAATATCAGAAAGCAACTATTAAATGTTTTTAAAGGTGATAAAGCCAGCTTTGAGTTAAAAACCGGGGGAAAAACCTATATGATCAATGCCGTTGGCCTACCTGACCCTGAAGGGAAAATTAACCGGGTACTAATGGTTTCACAGAATATAAGCGATCTAAAAGAAGCTGAGGAAAATATTCAGCGGGCATTGGAAAAAGAAAGGCATCTCAACGAACTCAAATCGCGTTTTGTTTCCATGGCTTCCCACGAATTCAGGACACCTTTAACGGCTATTATGAATTCTATATCCCTGCTATCGAAGTACACCGGTATTCAGGGCAATGAAGAAAAACAGCAAAAACACATCTGCCGCATCAAAACAGCCATTCATCACCTAACCAATATCCTCAACGATTTCCTTTCGCTGGACAAGCTTGAAGAAGGAAAAGTGGAGATCCATTATTCTGAATTTGATGTGGCTGACTTTTCCCGCAAAACAGCAGAAGATATGGAAGACATTACCAAAGAAGGTCAGCAGATCAATTACAGCCACCGGGGAGAAATACTGGTTTACCTCGACAAACAGATGCTCAAAACCATACTCAATAACCTGCTTTCCAATGCCATTAAATATTCACCGGAAGACAGTCTTATAGAATTTGAAACCAAAACAGGTGAGAAAGACCTGGCTATAGTGATAAAAGATGGTGGTATAGGTATTCCCCTAGAGGAGCAGCATCATCTTTTTGAGCGCTTCTTCAGGGCCAGGAATGCCCTTAATATCCAGGGAACTGGCCTTGGATTGAATATTGTTAAAAAATACATGGAGATGGCCGGGGGAACGATCCACTTCACAAGCGAACCTGGTAAAGGGACGGTTTTCACTCTAAAGCTGCCTGTAAACGGATCTCAAGGCTTAACAAAAAGGTGATGGGTCTATACAAACGTTCAAATTAATTAAGAATGAAAAAAATTGTGCTGGTAGAAGATAATCCCGATGTAAGGGAAACTACCCAGGAGATCCTGGAGCTGGCCGACTATAAGGTAGCTACTGCTGCGAGTGGCAAAAAAGGGGTGGAACTGGCTAAATCAGAAAAGCCTGACCTCATTATTTGCGATATAATGATGCCTGATCTTGACGGTTATGGAGTATTGCGCATTTTGAGTAAAAATCCGGATACTTCTAACGTACCTTTTATATTTCTTACGGCAAAATCAGAGAAAAGCGACATCAGAAAGGGAATGAACCTGGGAGCCGATGATTATATCACCAAACCTTTTGAGGAGGGAGAACTGCTGGAAGCCATTGATATCCGTTTGCGGAAAAGCGAAAATCTTAAAAAAGTTCTTAAAACGAATATTGCCGGTTTGAATGAATTTTTAGATGAAGCCAGCGGAATGCAAGAATTACAGGAACTTTCCATGGAGCGGAAAACAAAAACTTACCGTAAAAAAGAGATCATCTACCGGGAGGATGATTACGCCAATTACCTGTACTTCATTATAAGAGGTAAAGTAAAATGTATGAAAACGGATGATTATGGAAAGCACTTTGTCAACGATATACACCAGGAAGGAACATTTATCGGCTATCTCACTTTACTGGAAGGAGGGGAGTACCACGAAACCGCTATTGCTATGGAAAATACAGAAGTAGCTGTAATTCCCCGTCAGGATTTCCAGGCCTTGATCCGTAAAAACCGCGAAGTAGCTGCTAATTTTATAAAAATGCTTTCCGGACATGTGCAAGACAGGGAAAAACGATTGTTACAACTGGCTTATGCTCCCGTAAGGGAAAGGGTGTCAGATGCTATCTTGAGGCTATTGGCCAAAGAAGATCCGGCCCTTGCCCGTGTTCCGCTTAAGCTGACTATTGCTCGGGAGGATCTGGCCAGCATTGTGGGCACTGCCAAAGAGTCATTGGTAAGGACTTTATCTGAGTTGAAAAGGGAAGGATTGCTAGATACGGACGGACAGGTAATTGAGGTGCTCAACAAAGCCGGGTTGGAGAAAGCGGCTACTGGACTTTGATAAAAGGCCTTTCGATATCTATCCCTTGTGTAACTCTTCCATATTCCTTTATCAATAGATGATCAAAATCACCCCCTGCTACTGATTATACTCATGTCCTCGGTATGGCTTTTTTGTTATTTTGGATTGGTAAAACAATTTGATTACTTAACACTTGGGTTGTTTTGTGTTTAAATATTTTATAATCAAAGGTATATATCAATGCGTCAATAGATGTTTTGACCCTTTTATTAAAACTGTATGATGAATTCTATAAGAAATATTCTGCTTCCTACCGATTTTTCTCCAAATTCGGAAAAAGCATTGTTTTATGCCATTGATCTGGTTAAAAAGAACAGGGGAAGCCTATTGCTGTTACACGTAATCGATCTTCCTTTTATTACCTCCCCTCAATCTCAAATGGATGTTCATAAAAGAGAAAATATGACAAATGTAGCAGATGACGTACGTACATTAGTAAGGAATAAACTGGAGCACATTGTTAAAGAAAAGGGTTTGCCCGATACATCCTACCGTTGTTTAGTTAGAGAGGGTAATATTGAAGAGGAGGTTCTGGAAGTGGCGAAACTTAATGATACCGATTTAGTGATAATGGGTACCAGGGGGGGCGGTTCGGAAAAAAAAATATTGATGGGAAGTGTGACCAGGGGAGTAATGCAGCAATTACACTGCCCGGTATTAGCAGTTCCTGAGGCGGCCGGTTTTAGCGATATATCCGAGATTGTATACGCCACTGATTTGGAAGATGATGAAACTAATATGATCAATTATCTGATAAGCTTTGCTCAGCCGTATGATGCTGCTATAACTATCCTGCGTATAAAGAACAGTAATATAAATCCGGCTGTGAGTATAGAGCATCTGAAAGATAGAGTAGAGCCTGTTTATCCGAAAATTGATTATATGGAAATTGCCGCTAAAAATGTGACAGAAGGGATCAATCAATTTATTGAAAGGCAAAATGCAGATGTATTGGCCCTTACCACCCGTACGGTTTCCCTGTACGATAAATTGTTTCACAGTAGTCTTACTAAGCAGATGCTTTACTATACCCGCATTCCTTTAATGATATTTAAAAGGAAAAAATACGATACTATTTTTCTCGGATAAGGATACTTCATCAAGTTTATTCAGCGTAGGTTTGATATGAGTTTGCAAGCATGCATATCCCGTCAAACCGAGCTTACGTCATTCCGTTAAATGCCGGAACAAACAAATATCATCGCCTACAGTGATACGTGTTCTTACTTTTTGATTATGAGTGGTATACATTTGGAAATTACCAAAATAAAACCACGCTCAAATGAAAACCATCCGTAAATTTTTAGCCGTTACTTCCATTTTGTTCACTTTATCTGCTAATGCCGCTATCTTTAAAACCGGTGAAGAAGTCATTATTTCCAAACCGGTGGATGAGGATCTTTATGTAGCGGGAGAAACCATTACCATTGATGCTGTGATCGGGGGTGATCTCATTGCTGCCGGGGGAGTAGTAACGGTAAATGATACTATTACAGAAGACCTGACTATTACTGCGGGAGATGTTGTTATCAATGCTTATGTCGGAGACGATGCCCGAATTTTTGGGGAGAATATCAAGATCCAGCAAGATATTAATGGCGATGTAATTGTTTTTGGTGCTTACATACAGATCGATAAAGGAGTTACCATTAACGGGGACCTAATTATTTTTGCGGGACAGGCTTTAATGAATGGAACGGTAAACGGAAAGGTAAAGCTATTTGGGGGAGAGCTATCCCTGAATGGTGTTTTTAAAAAGGAAGCCCATGTAAAAGCTGAAGAACTGAGGATTAATGGTATTGTAGAAGGCACTTCTGAATTAGCGGCTAATACCATTGAACTGGGAGAAAACAGTCAATTTTACGGTAAAGTGGAATACTGGCAGAGGGAGGGCGAAATAAACTTTGATCCCTACATGAGGTCAGCTGAGGCGAGCTACAATGAAGACCTGATGTTTACAGAAGGAGAAGTTGACTGGGAGTACTTCGGTTTAAGTATAGTTACTTTTTGGATATTATATACCCTTTCGGTGTGGCTTACGCTGATACTGTTGGTATTCCTTTTCTCAAAGGCGTTTTCCAGGGCCGGAGATTCGGTAAATCACTCCTATTTCCGCAATTTTGGCTATGGAGCAGCTTATTTCATCGGGCTGCCTTTGCTCACCGCAATTTTATTTATAACCCTGATCGGAATACCAATTGGCCTGCTAACCCTTAATATTTATGGTCTGAGCTTACTATTTGCCTTTTCAATTACCTCCGTTATCCTTGCCTATGGCTTTAACGCCAGGTATAATAAGAACTGGAATAAATGGAGGATTATAGTAGCGGCCGCCATTATATTTTTATTGATGAAATTAATTACCCTGATCCCCTTTATAGGTTGGTTAGTTATGATGATCATTGTAGGGTTAGCCTTTGGGGCATTACTGTCTCGTTATTTTCCAACGGGCTCATCAACCCGTAAAAAAGTCATAGTAAATTGATGATCAAAATCAATCACGGGGAGGACACAAGTCTTTCGTTATGAGTGTGTTTAGGTCTAGCTTTGATTAGTGTTTAACCCAAAATTTATAAGTTATGGAAAGACAGATCGTAAATCTCAAGGATCTGATGATCGAGCAGATCAGGGAATTATACAATGCCGAAAAGCAACAGAAAACAGCACTTTCTCAAATGCAGGACAAAGCCGCTTCCAGGGAGCTGAAAAAAGCCATCAAAGATCATATTGATGAAACGGCTCAACAGATCAAACGGCTAGAAGATATCTTCCAGCAGTTAAAAATATCTTCTTTCGGGGAACGGTCGGAAGCTATGCATGCTCTCGTTCAGGAAGGCAATGAGCTAATAGAGCGCAGCTCTGATCCTGAAGTATTGGATGCTGCCCTGATTGCTTCCATCCAGTACATGGAACATTTTGAGATTGCTGGCTATGGCTCGGCCTGTACTTATGCCAATGAGTTGGAACTGGAAGATATAGCAGACCAGTTGTACCTTTCTATGGTAGAAGAAAAGGAATTCGATGAGCAGCTCTCTGAAATTGCAATGGAGCAGATCAATGGAAAGGCCAAGGCCCCGGTAGTACTATAGGGTTTGAAGCCATTTTTCATGAG
>JANQHO010000142.1 GCA_028277105.1 Owenweeksia sp.
ACCCTTCGGCAGCGGTGTCCTATAACCGCTATGCCTATGCTTTTAATAATCCCCTGAAATATACTGACCCCGATGGCTATACCCCCATTGCCATAACAGCCCTGGCCAAAGCTTTTGTGATGTTTTCTGCGGCCAACAGTGCGGCTAACCTCGGCAACTCACTCATCCGGCACTTTGAAGGGGGCTATAATCCCGACCTGTCCCAGCATTTTGGCCGGGTGGCTTTTATGGTAGCCGGGGGACAGTCTTTATCCAAGAACCTATCCAGCGCCCTGGTAGGGAAATCAGCTCCCCTGGCCCTTAAAGCTATTGCCAATATAGCTTCTGGTGCGGCAACAGGGGCATTGTACAACGGAATGACGGGTAGCGGTTCTTTGACAGACGGTGCCCTGGTAGGGGCCATAGCCGGTGGTACCGCTGCTACCATTAAACCGGCTGTAAATGCCATTAAGGAGTTATGGCTAGGAAAACCGGTGATGCACGAGATGTTGCAAGAGGTGGAACTGATCGTTCCAGCCGGGCCGGGAAGCGGTTATCTGAAAGGAGGTTATGACCGTTTGTATCAAAATATACTGCACCTCCAAAACCCCATTATAGCTGCCATACACGGTGGAACAGACCAGACCGCTGCGGTGATTATCAATGTGGCTTCCTGGGTAGCTCCGGTGCCTGGGGCAGCGATAGCTGGTAAATTGGTTGCCAGGGGCTTATCTAAAGGCTTGAATCTTGCTGCTAAGGGAGCACCAAAATATTTATATCACTATACAAGCAGTGTGTCAGCTCAAAGTATTTCAAGAACTGGTCTAACAGTTACCAAGAATAGACCTTTTACTTACGCTACCAATACAGGAAAACTATCTCCTCTTCAAGCTCAAATAGAGCTGGCCCTACCAGCCAACAGAGCTTTACCTAATTCTTTAATTAGAATTGATGCCGCTGGATTAAGAAAAGCTGGGATAAATCCAATAATAGGACCGAGACGTGTCCAAGGCAATCTGCCAGGTTTAGGTTCTGGTGGCGGAACAGAATTCATATTTAACCAAAATATTCCTCCTTCATTTATAAAAATAATCCGATAAACTATGAAAGACTTCATTTTATATAAAACTTTTATTGATAGCGACAGGCATACAAGTATCAAAGGTGATGGTGGCAATGATTTGTATATAGAGATGCTCGAGTATATTCAAAGTGTTAAGGATGAAGAGTTGTTATCGAAAATCATGGATGAGATAGAGGTTTGGTTTGAAATAGGCAACACCTCCTATTTTGTGATGGCTGTGAATTTAATTGGTGATTTAAACTTAGTTAAGTTTAAAAGCAGGTTAAAAGAGAAAAAGCTTGAAATCATTAAGAAGGAAATTCCTGATTTTCCAGAATATTACATCGAGTTTATTGATAATGCTTTAAAACGAATGACTTGATCTACCAACCGAAACCACCATTAATTTTTTGTATTCTTCACTGATTCTGTTACCATCTTAACTGTTTTCGTAAATCCATTAACCTTCAATCAAAATCATCAGACGAAATGGAAGAGAGAATAAGAACAGCATTAGAGTTTTTGAAAGACGGACAATCTTTTACAATTGGCGAAATAAGGTTGGGAGCAGAAAAGCCGGGAGTGATTGAAGTAACTGGATGGTCTCAGTATACGAATTTTGCCAACTTGACAAAGCAACAGTGTTTAAGAGAGTTGGAAGAAATTAAAGAACTGTTTTATAAAATGGTAGATGCTTCATCTGAATTAAAGGACTTCACAAAAGATAAGTCCGCAGAGTTCACTCTTTGCTTTGATGATTATGGAAAAGGATCAATTGCTATTTGCTCTCAGAAAGATCAAGAATTGAATTGGGAAATTGACCTATAATTTAATGAGAGCTTTGTTGGAAAATAGTTTGGGTCGGTTGATGAGAGTATTTTTCATTCTTGTCAGTCTTTTGGTTTTTCAAAATAGCATCGTATCTGCATCGGTAAGTACGATGAATTTAGGGTTAAACCCTCATAGCCCAGTTTCGGAAGTCTATACCTATAATGAAATTGAAAGTCCAGTTTGGGTGAAAGATAGTCATAGTGGTAGGGCAAGTTGGGCAATTTCAAAAAGTAAAGTCGGGTCAGAGAGTGGAAGTACGCTATTGAATGTAAGAAATGCCGCTAAAGGAATTGGTAATCTTAAGGTTCCTGTTTATAGAGTGTATGGAGGAGGTTCGGGCAGATTTGGAGGGTCATGGACGTTCGTAAATCCAAAACTTTATGGAAAGACTTATAGAAATTTTGCGGGATTACCTAATGCCAATTCTGGTAGGTTCCTAATTAAAGGTAAAGTCAACTTACGGGATATCAATGGTTTTAGAATGGCACTACCATTAGACGGAAACATGGGAAGATTGGCCCCAGAGCTATTAATTGATAATTCTTGGAATAAAGTAATTTGGAATCCAAGAAATATTACTCGTGTCGGTTTTTAAAAATGTTTTATGAATGACGTTTTAAGAAATGATTTCTCTAATTGCCTTAGCAATATATACTCAATTCTAAGGGATGAAGGATATAATCAGCAAGCTAAATATATCCAAAATGCCATTTACCCCCTTACCCAGAAAGATGATGCACTGTTTAAAAAGAGGATAAATTCTTCGGAATTATGGGGAGGTTCTGGGTCAACTTGGGAAGTCGACATCAGGGATAGACATAAGGATTATGCTTTCAAAAAGGAGATAGTGGAATTAATCAGATTAATGGAAGAATCTGGTATTCTTAGAAAAGGTATTAAGTCTATTAGAAAAGCTTTTGAAAAAAGTATTAGTGAAGACCAGGATTTTTATAAGCAGGGCTGATGAAGTACTCTACTTGAAACTATGGAGTTTGACTTTTGATATAGTCTATCATCTTGAAACAAATATTTTATGCAAAAAAAGTTATGACAGATTGAATCCTATTCAGCATTTATAAATAAAGAATTTATTAAAAGTATAACCTCAATTAGAGACAACACTAATCAAAACGAATGAGTAGATTGATAATTATCTTAATGTTGAGCCTCGGCTGGCTCATCGGATTCTCACAAGATCGTTTTACAGTAACTGACCCAGATATTAAGTTTAGTGTAGAAGTACCTGAAGGATGGCAGAAATATGATGACGGGTATTTCTATTATTTGATTATCCCTACTTTTCATGGAGATGAAAACTTGTCCATAACATATTACGAAACCAGTGATACGACAATAAATGAAAACTTTGATTATTCAATGAAGTCAATATTCCCTTTAAACGAATCAGATTACCATTTGCTAAAAACAGGAAATGATGAAGTAGATGGTAAGCCCGCTAAATGGGCCATTTTCACTTCAAAATTTAAGGGAAATCAATACAAAAGCATTATTTATATGTTCATAAGGCATGGCCAAGCATTTAAAATCAGGGGAACTGCCAGGCTTTCAAACTTTGACGACCACATCGAAAAATTTAGACATGTCATACGGTCACTTAAAGCTGAAAGACTTGAAAAGAGCAATTGACTTCCAAAATAATCAGGCATATAAAAGAAAACGATTTAGTAAAAACAGTATAATCACAATAACCATGTCTTCACCTATATTAAAAACATACTTTATCCTGCTCACCTTTAGTTTAGTTTTTCTCAACTCAACAAGTGCTCAACAAGTCATATTTGAGTATGACGATTCCGGCAACCGCATCTTACGGCAAGTCATAGAACTAAGGGTAGCCCCGCCCCAGGATTCATCCAATATGAACAGTACCAATATGGAAGAACAGTCAGTTTTTGATGAGATCAACCCGGTTAACTCAACCCTGGCAGATGGTAGAGAGGTTTATATCTATCCCAACCCTACAGATGGAGAAGTACTAATCGAGATCAGTGAGATCAGGGAAGATGAAACCGGAGAACTGCTTATTCTTTCAATGGAAGGAAAGATCATTGAACAAAAGACAGAGCTAGACAAGTCAATACCCATCGACCTTAGCGCTCAGGCATCGGGTAATTACATCCTTAAGTTAAGACTAGGGAAACAAAACAAAGAATGGGTGATAGTGAAGGAAGGCACTAACCCTTAATTTAATCATTTGAATTACTCTGTTTGTCAGGTTATCATGGCCTCGTAGAGCCTGATCAGCCTCTTCGTGGGGCTTTTTATTTTCAGGCAAAAGGGTTGAGTAGAGAGAGATTACTTCGTGATCCCCATAAGGGTAGCTTCAAAAGCTGGTGATCCCGCTCACGATGTTCACTTATTTTTTGTTTTTGGCTTTCACTCAAATATATATGGCTTATCCAAAAACAGATAATCCCGGCCAGGAATGGCCGGGATTATCTGTTTTAGCGGAGAGAGAGGGATTCGAACCCTCGATACCCTTTAGGGGTATACACACTTTCCAGGCGTGCGCCTTCGACCACTCGGCCACCTCTCCAAAAGGGCCGCAAAGTTAAACATAATCCACAAAAGATATTAGGGATTCCGGGCTGACCATTCTTTTTACTTCTTAACGAAAAAATAACATCTCCCTACCTTACATGTACAAAAAAATCGCAGTTTTGTCTGCGTCAGGCCAAAGTATTCAATATTTTCAGTTGATAATACTTTAGCTTTGTGGCAAGTTTTTTATTTTCACCAAAAATTTAATCAAACAAATTACAATGAAAAAAGCACTTTCAATTTTGGCTATTTTTGGTTTTTTAGTCTTTGGAACTGTAAATCTTTTAGCCCAGGACTCAGCAACAGATACCACTGAACAAGTTGCTGATAATAATGACACCATCTCCGAAGCTGCTACCAGTGAAGAAGAAGCTCCGGCAGAAACACCTGCTGCTGAAACCACCGAAGCCACTGGGGAAGAGGAAGAAGCTGCTGAAGAAAGAACCTTCCACCAGGTGTTGAAAAAGCAATTTATAGATGGTGGCCCAGGCTTTATGGGTATTGTACTTATTACCCTCATTTTAGGATTAGCTCTTTGTATTGAGCGTATCATCTACCTGAGCCTTGCCACTCCCAATGCCAAAAAACTTTTAATTGAAATTGAAAACGCCATACAATCTGGCGGTGTTGAAGCTGCTAAAGAAGTTTGCCGCAATACCAGAGGTCCTGTAGCCAGCATATTTTACCAGGGACTCGATAGAATGGACGAAGGCATAGAAGTAGTAGAAAAGTCTATTGTTTCTTACGGTTCCGTTCAGATGGGACTTTTAGAAAGAAATGTTTCGTGGATATCCCTCTTCATCGCCCTGGCTCCTATGCTTGGTTTCATGGGTACGGTAATCGGTATGATCCAGGCCTTTGATGCCATTGAAGCAGCCGGTGACATTTCTCCTTCTCTGGTTGCAGGAGGTATTAAAGTAGCCCTTTTAACCACCGTTTTTGGTCTTATCGTTGCCATCATTTTGCAAATCTTCTACAACTTTATCATCGCAAAGGTTGACTCGATTGTAAATACTATGGAAGATGCTTCCATTTCATTGGTTGATCTGTTGATCAAGCACGGAGCTAACAAATAAAAAATATTCCATGATAGATATAGGATTATATGTAACCTATGCATTGCTCGGAATTACCGTTTTATCAATTCTGATCTTTGCTCTTTTGAGAATCTTTTCCAACCCGGCTTCTGCTAAAAGTGCCCTGATCGGCATAATTGCCCTGGTTGTGGTAGTAGGAATCTCTTATGCCCTGAGCAGTTCTGATGCTTCCATGTACAAAGATGTTGACGAAGGAACTGTAAAACGTGTAGGCACCGGCTTGGTAACCCTTTACCTCCTCGGGAGCATTACAATACTTGCCGTAATATACTCTCAAATCAGCCGTTTATTAAAATAAACACCATGGCAAAGAACAAAAGAGGCATCCCGGAAATCAATGCAGGCTCTATGGCTGATATCGCCTTCCTGCTCCTGATCTTCTTCCTGGTTACCACTACCATGGATGTTGACTCGGGTATTAACCGGAAGCTCCCACCCTGGAATCCTGAACAACTCGATAACCCTCCGCCCATTAAAAAGAAAAACATCTTTACTGTACTGGTGAACTCAAACGACCAGCTCCTGGTAGAGGATGAGTATATGGACTTGCGCGATCTACGGTCTGCCGCAGTAAGATTTCTCGACAATAATGGCGATGGCAGCTGTAATTATTGCGAAGGGCTTAGAAGTCCTAATTCCTCAGATAATCCGGGTAAAGCGATCGTCTCCCTGCAAAATGACAGGGGCACATCTTATAAGATGTATATCTCTGTACAAAATGAACTGGCGGCTGCCTATAACGAGTTGCGTGACCGTGAAGCTCAGCAAATGTTTGGAGCAGATTACGAAGAACTCGATGAAACTCAGAAGAAAGAAATTACGGATATGTATCCTCAAAAAATTTCAGAAGCAGAACCCGTAAATTTAGGAGGTTAATATGTCAAAGTTTAAAAAGAAATCAGGAGGAGGTACTCCGGGCATATCTACAGCTTCGCTGCCGGATATTGTTTTCATGCTACTTTTCTTCTTCATGGTTACCACGGTAATGCGCGAGGTTGAGCTTTTGGTGGATAACACCAAGCCTCTTGCTACGGAGATCAAGAAATTGGAAAGGAAATCCCTGGTATCTTACATTTATGTAGGTAAGCCTAAAGACAAATATATCCCTACCGTTGGCTCTGAGCCCAGAATTCAGTTAAATGATGCTTTTGCCAGGGTAAAGGATATTCAGCAATATGTTATTGCTGAAAAAGAGGCTATCAATGAAGCCGAAAGACCTTTAATGACCGTTTCTATTAAAGCCGATGAAGACGTTAAAATGGGACTTATCACTGATATCAAGCAGGAATTGAGAAAGGCGGAAGCGCTCAAGATCAACTATTCTACCCGTAAGGGAGAAGTTTTCGGAGACTAATTGTAATTTTTTTGTAAGTGCTTTAATCCCCGCCTGTAGGCGGGGATTTTTTGTTATAGGCATTCCCTATCAAACCTATCAGAAAATTGAGTGTTAACATAACTTTAAGATTTTATACTTTTATCGTTTGACAACAATTCTAAAATTTTGCTCATGAAAAAAATAATACTATTGTCTTTTTTACTCATAGGATCCATCTCCTATGGACAATCCCAGCTTTCTGATTATACTTCTCGCAATGATCAGGACGTTGCCGTCCCATATGCAAAGGAATATGCATCTGGTTTTGAAGAGATCTCTGGAGTACCTTTGTCAAATAAACGCGCTTCTGTTCTTGCAACTACTGGTGTAGGCTCCACGGTTTATGATCTGCAGACTAACGGTAGTGTTGATGATCGTATTTGGTATGATACTGCTACTGGTGAAGTAGCTCTCGCTTGGACCTTTTCATTAACTAATGACCCTTTCAATGACCGGGGAACAGGATATAATTACAACAACAATCCCGGTTGGACTTCAAGCCCCACCACTCGTATTGAAAATGTACGGGTAGGCTGGCCCTCATTGATAAGAACGGCTTCTTCCGAATTAGTTATTGCCCATACCATTGATAATGAGTTGAACTATTCAAGGCGTACTACAGCTGGCTCAGGAGCCTGGACTTTTGGCAACCTTACTTCCCTTACCGATGGTGTATTATGGCCTCGTGCTGCTGTTGGCGGAGCTAATAATGAAACAGTTCACGTTGTTGCCCTGACTACTCCAGAGGCTAATGATGGTTCTATTTATAAAGGTCTGGATGGCGCCTTGGTGTATTACCGCTCCAATGACGGAGGTGATACCTGGAATATCCAGGACTCTTTACTTCCTTTCCAGGACACTGCCACCTACTTTGGTTTTGGCGGAGATTCTTATGCTATCGATGCCCGGGGAAATACGGTGGTTATTGGCGTTTTTAATGACTTTGATCCATCTTTTATCTTAAAATCTACTGATGGAGGCGATACCTGGACCCAAACGGTTTACCTGGATAATAACTTACAGGATTACGATCCGGGTGCTGCAGGTAGTATTAGCGATAACAATAACGATAATGTTGCTGATACCATAGTTTCTACTGATAATTCGGGAAGTGTGCTGATCGACAATAATGGCGTAGCTCATATTTTCTTTGGTAGAATGAGACTTCTCGATGACCAGCCTGCCCTTGACTCGGCTTCTTCTTTCTTTCCATTTACTGATGGTTTAGTTTATTGGAGCGAAAACCTTCCCAGTCCGGTTGTAATTGCTTCTGTTCCAGACCTGAATAATGATGGAACCATCACTAACCCGAATGGTTCCGGACCTTTTCCAGATCTACCTTTGTATTATACCTCCATGGTATCTTTTCCCAGCGCAGGAATTTCTCCTGAAGGAGATATTTTCGTTTCTTTTGCCGGAGTATTTGAATTGGAAAGCAGCCCAGGCTCAAATCAATTTTACAGGCATATGTTCCTTATCTATTCTGACGATGATGGTGCAACCTGGAGTGATGCCTTTGATATGACAGCCAACCTCAGCTCTCTAGAAACGGCATTTGGTTCCATGGCCCGCAGTGTAGATGACAGTATCAGGTTAATCTTCCAGGTAGATGGAGAGCCCGGTTTGCATGTTAGAGGAGATGAAGACCCCAATGGTCAAAACGATCTGATCTATCTTACTTTCCCCAATCCATCCAGAGGGATAGGCTTGGAAGAGAGAAAAATAAACAGTCCCGTTAAAGCCATATTCCCTAATCCTGCTTCCAACGCAATTAATCTCAACCTCAATATTACCGAGCCCGGAGATTATCAGGTTCAATTGATTGACGCTACTGGTAAGGTAGTGATGGAACAGGGTCTTGGTTTATTATCACAAGGCATTAGCAGGGAAACGATCGATATACATGATCTTGTACAGGGAGTATATGTTCTTAAACTGACTTCGGGAAGTTCCTCCTTTACAGAAAGATTTATTAAACAATAATCTCATTCCAACACTTTTTAAAAAGGCCACTTAAGTGGCCTTTTTTATTGCTTTAAAAATTTGTAAATGCCCATCAGGCTAAGCCCAAAAATCAATATCCCCGGCCATAAATAATAGGCATTTTCTATCCCCACCTCACTGATATCGTCTACCGGTACATCAAAAAAATAGATAGCAATTACTAATGTACCATTATTGATAAGATGCATAATTATAGAAGGCCAGATAGAATTACTCCAGAAGCGCAGGTAACCCAAAACAATACCTAATGTCATTATAGACAGAAAAGAATAAAACTGTTGGTGCAAAAGGGCAAAGAAAAAGGAAGTGACAATAATTCCGAGATGGTTGTTTCCCAGGCCCTTGCTCATTACCGGTTGTATTACCCCTCTAAAGAGCATTTCCTCACTCACAGCCGGAAGTATAGCTATGATCAAAAAAATTCCGGCAAAATCTCCAAAAGAATTCATTTCCAGCAGAGAGCCTACCTGTTCCTGATAAGCCCCTTCCAGGTTTTCAAAAAAATCAGCTAAATAGCTTAAAGAACCCGGAAGTTCGATGGCCTTGCTCAAACGGTATAAACCATCAGAGATCACCGTACCGCTTAAAGTAAGCGTAAAAAGAAGAAAAAGGATCAGACCCGCATTGGCAGGAAATTTATTAAGGCCAATAAAACTGCCCGGACGGAGGGAAAAGAGATAAGCACCTATAAAAGCCGGTACCAAAAAAGTACCGATAGTGTTGAAGGCCTGGATAAATTTAAATATCTCTACCCTTCCTGCAAACGCCAGATCAGAAGTGAGATAAGCTGGTACATCTTCTAATGGAACAGAATAAAAAACAGGGATAAACAAAACTGATAGGAGAAAAAAGAAAACCGCACTGCCTATAACTATTAATAATATAAGCAAAAGTTGTAATCCCGGGCTCATACCCACCATCCTCCCCTTCATAAACAGACTGTTTTAATATTTGTTAATTTTGCAGTCCCCAAAAATAGCTATAGTTGGTAAAGATCAGTGATATAGAAGTGGGAGAATTTCCCTTGCTCCTAGCCCCTATGGAAGATGTGAGCGATCCTCCTTTCCGCGCTTTATGCAAAGAAAATGGGGCAGATGTCATGTACACTGAATTCATTTCCTCTGAGGGCCTGATACGCGATGCCGCTAAAAGCGTGAAAAAACTGGATATATTTGAGTACGAAAGACCTATCGGTATCCAGATATTTGGCAACGAAATAAGCTCTATGCGCGAAGCTGCTGCCATTACCGAACAGGCCAATCCCGATATTATCGATATCAATTACGGTTGCCCGGTAAAAAATGTTGCCTGCAAAGGAGCCGGAGCCGGTATACTTCAAGATATCCCCAAAATGGTGTCTATGACAGCCGAAATAGTGAAAGCTGTTACTAAGCCTGTTACAGTAAAAACCCGCCTTGGTTGGGATAACAACACCAAATACATAGTTGAGGTGGCGGAAAGACTGCAAGATGTAGGGATCAAAGCTATTAGTATACACGGGCGTACCCGTCAGCAGATGTATAAAGGCACTGCCGACTGGAGTCTGATTGCCGAAGTAAAAAACAATCCCCGTATGCATATTCCCGTTTTTGGCAATGGTGATGTAGATAGCCCGGAAAAAGCGCTGGAAATGAAAAAGCGCTACGGAGTTGACGGTATTATGATAGGACGGGCCAGTATCGGTTATCCCTGGATATTCAACGAAATAAAACACTATTTAAGAACAGGAGAATTATTGCCCGGACCTAATATCAGTCAGAGGGTTGAAGCTTGCCGTAAGCACTTCCAAATGGCTATAGAATGGAAAGGTGAAAAACTGGGCATTTTTGAAACCCGCAGGCATTACACCAATTATTTCAAAGGGATACCGCATTTTAAAGAATACCGTACCAAACTGGTTACTTCTGAAAGTCAGGAGGAAATCCTGGCTGTTCTGGAAGATATCATGGAAAAATTCGGTCCAATGGCCGCTGCCTAAAAACTCTTGTGTAGCAAGTTTAAAGAAAGCCGTTGGGAAGTGAGGTAGGAAGTCAGGGAGCTGAGAGTAAATACCGTTAGCAATACCAGTAAAATATCTTCCCAGGCCAGTTGCACCGGGTAAGCTTCCACCGCATAGCCCGCCCCTAAAGTAATGAGTTGAAACTGGTCCTGCAGATATACTATAATTATTCCCAATAGTAGCCCGATTAAAGCCCCCACTCCGCTTATGAGTAAACCCTCCAGGAAAAAAATGCGCCTGAGTTGGGATAGGTCAGAACCCATAGCCCAAAGAGTACGCAGGTTTTCCTTCTTGTCGAGTATAAGCATAGTAAGACTACCCATTACCGTAAACGTAGCTATAGCCAGAATAAGGGCAAATACCAGGAAAGTAAATAACCCCTCTGTATTCATCACCTTAAAAAATACTGCCTGCTGCTCATCCCGGTTCAATACTTTAAAGTCTTTACCCAGCAATTGTTGTACTGTTTGTTGGGTCTTTTTCAGTTCCGCAGGATTCACCAAAGCTATTTCAAGGGCGGTAAACCGTCCTGCTTGCCCTGTTAATTCCTGTACCAGGTCAAGCCGGGTGATAACATACTTTTCATCAAATTCCGGCTGAATAGAAAAGATACCTGAAGGATAGAGCGATTTGGAGGTAAAAGCTCCCTCTGGATTGCTGAAGGAATTAGTGCCGGCCCGGGGTACAAAAGCCTGGACAGAGTTCTCGGAATCCAGGCGGTTATAACCCAGATAATAGGCTACTCCTGCTCCTATG